>NZ_JBAUIK010000008.1:0-389175 GCF_049682855.1 Pontixanthobacter sp.
GTTAAGCCCTGAAAGAGAACGGAAAAGAAGAGCCGAGACAATAGTTTGGAGAACCAATGTGAGTCCTCAAAATTTGCCATTTTCTTGTTATATTTCAATAGCTTAAGTCGATGGTGCCCAGAAGAGGACTCGAACCTCCACATCCTTGCGAATACATGCACCTGAAGCATGCGCGTCTACCAATTCCGCCATCTGGGCACCGGAGCAAGACGCGCGTAGTGCGGCGTCTTGTGATAGGAGCGCGCCGATAGCTGGGGCGGCGCGTCTGTGTCAACGTAAATGCGACTCTCTTGCGCGGCTCAATGCGCGGCCCAATCCGCGGCGCGGTGCGCGGCGCGGTGCCGTATCCGGGAACTGTTGCAGCGCGCGGGGGATTACGGCATGGGGCACGCATATGAGATGCGGCGCTGGCGGCGCTATTGAAAGAGCAGGTTTCAGGCATGGCAGGCAATAAGAATTTTGACGGTAAACTGGTCGTCATGGTTGGCGGCAGCGGCTATTTTGGCAGCCATATTGCCCAGGACCTGCTGAAGCGCGGGGCGCGGCTGCGGATTGCCAGCCGGAACCCGGAAAAAGGACTCAAGCTGAAACCGCTCGCCAATCTGGGGCAGTTGCAATTTGCCCGCTGCGATGCGACCAATCCCGGCAGTGTTTCCGCCGTCATGCAAGGCGCCGATCTGGTGATCAATCTGGTTGGCAGTTTTGATGGCGATCTGATGCAGCTGATCGGCAAGGGGGCGGGCAATGTCGCACAGGCTGCGGCTGCGGCCGGGGCCTCTGCTATGGTCCATGTCAGCGCAATTGGTGCAGATGCCGAGAGCGAAGCGGAATATGCGCAGGCCAAGGCGCTGAGTGAGCGGCTGGTTCATGACGCCTTCCCCAAAGCGGTTATCCTGCGCCCATCCATCCTGTTTGGTGAGGAGGACGCGTTTATCAACATGTTTGCAGGCATGATCCGCATGTTGCCCGCCTTGCCGGTATTTGCGCCCCATGCACCGATGCAGATGATGTGGGTTGATGATGCCGCCGATGCGGTTGTGACGGCGCTGGCCAACCCGGCCAAGCATGGCGGCAAGACCTTCGAAATCGCCGGGCCAGAACCGATTACCATGCTCGAACTCCACCAGAAAATTGCCGATGCGCAGGGGCGCACCCGCGGATTTATCGAAATGCCCGACACGGTTTCGGGCCTGTTTGCTGCGATGCCGCTGACCCCGATGGGTCGTGACCAGTGGATTTTGCTGAAAGCAGGCAATGTCCCGTCTGGCGATTACCCCGGCATGAAGCAGCTGGGTCTGGACCCGAAACCGCTTGATCTGTTTCTCGAGCGATGGATGAAGCGGTACCGCAAATATGGCCGCTTCACCGTTTCCAAATAAAGACTAAGCAGCCGTGCCGCCGCCCCCTGTTTCGAGTGCGGGAGCGGCATTGGCCGCAACAGCTTCCACTGTCAGAATTGGTCCCTTGGTGGCGGTGATGACAACGCGGGTGCCCACCGCACAGTCCGCACCTCGGCCAATCCATTCGCTGTCGCCCAGCTTCACGCGGCCCTCGCCGCCCTCAATTGCCTGCACCACAACCGCGCTTTGACCGATCAGGCTGCCGCCGCGATTGTTCAGCATCGGGTTGGAGCTTTCAATCGGGCGGTCGCGCAAGAACCGCTTGGCGGAATAGGCCGCGATCAGAGCCAGAAAGACGAAATTGATGACCTGGTAGGTCGTGCCCCAATCGAGCACGAATGTCAGCGCGCCGGTGGCGATCGCAGCGACAGCCAGCCAGATCAGATAGACACCCGGCACCGCAAGTTCGAGCGCAGCGAGCGTCAGCCCCGCCGCCAGCCACGCCCACGCCGCGCCCAGATCACCAAAGAAATCCATCAGCTGTTCCCGGTGCTGCGCGGGACGGCCGCGCGCGGTTTGCTTGGCGCGATCGGCGTCCCCGATCCGCCCATTTCGCCCGACACCGCATCCTTGACCAATTCGCCAATTCCGCCGAGCGAACCGATCAGCTGGGTGGCCTCGACCGGGAACAGGATTGTCTTGGCATTGGGACTGTCGGCGAATTTACCGACAGCTTTGGTATATTCCTGCGCGATGAAGTAGTTGATCGCCTGACTGCCCGAACTGGCAATCGCGTCGGATACCATCTGGGTCGCTTTCGCTTCTGCCTCTGCCGCACGTTCGCGCGCTTCCGCATCGCGGAACTGTGCTTCGCGCTTGCCTTCTGCTTCCAAAATCGCCGATTGCTTGCGCCCTTCCGCGCGCAGAATGGAGCTGGTTTTGTCGCCTTCAGCCTCCAGAATTTCCGCACGCTTCAGACGTTCTGCTTTCATCTGGCGCGCCATCGCCTCGGAAATATCGAGCGGCGGGCGGATATCCTTGATCTCTACGCGCGTGATCTTCAGGCCCCAGGGCGATGTCGCCTGGTCGACCACGCTGAGCAGCCGCGCGTTGATCTCGTCACGTTTGGACAATGTCTCGTCCAAATCCATCGAACCCATCACGGTGCGCAGATTGGTGGTCGTGATCGCCATGATCGCGCCGTAGAGATTGGACACCTCATACGCCGCCTTGTCTGCTTCCAACACTTGGAAGAAGACCACCGCATCCACGCCAACCATCGCATTATCGGCGGTGATGATTTCCTGCCCGGGGATATCCAGCACCTGTTCCATCATATTGATCTTGTGGCCAATGCGGTCAACAAACGGGATCAGAAAATGCAGGCCCGGTTCCGCTGCTGTCGTGAACTTGCCAAGCCGCTCAATCGTATAGACAAAGCCCTGCTTGACCACGCGGACTGTCGAGAACAGCACCGCGACCAGCAGCGCGACCATGAGGATAAGAATGACGACGTCCATTGTATTCTCCGCAGGGGGGTTACTTTCTGGCCATAAGACTAGCGCGTGACGGCGCCGCTGTGAAGCGAAACCGGTTTTGCGCAGCGGGGAGTTTCGCCGCATCGCGGTACAAGCCCCGCAGGAATGGCCCGTGTTGGGATAGGACGCTCAGGACATTTCTCATAGCTGTGACCTTTCACGTTAAATAGCTGCAATTCAACCACATATGCCGCCAAGGCGCGGTGGTAGTGTGACCTTTGGCGGCAACTGCCCGCACCGGCCCGCCCGTCATGCTAAAAGGTTTTTGGCGGCGCGTACCCATGCCCCGCAATAAGGCAGAAAATCGGCATGTAGGACAGCGCCAGATCAAAGACGGCCCGGCCCCTGAGGCTAGGCCGCATTCGCCGCCAGACGCGATGCCTCGCGGAATGAGACCAGCCGCCGCTGGCCTTCATCCCATAGCGCCAGCCGCAACGTGCCAAAGGTTTGAAACATTGTGAAACGGTTCATATGGCGCAGAGCGGGATAGGCTCTGAGCACTTCGGGTAGCCGGTAAAACGGGATCCGGCTGGAGAGATGATGCACGTGATGAATGCCGATATTGCCAGTGAACCAACGCAGGATCAGTGGCAATTCCAGATGCGAGCTGCCCATCAGCGCGGCGTTGTGAAACGACCAGTCCTTGCCTTCGTCCCAATGGGCATTTTCAAACTGGTGCTGGATGTAGAACAGCCAGACCCCGGTCGATGCCGCAGTCAGCAATACGGGGAAGAATACCAGCGACACGGCCAGCAACCCGAATTGCCAGACGAGCGCCGCCAATATCACGCCGGTGACGATGTTCGTCGCCATCGCGCTGATCCAGTATGTCCAACCTTCCTTCATCAGCCCGACGGGCAAGCGGTGGCGCAGCAGGAACAGATAGGCTGGCCCAGCACCCAGTAAAATCAGCGGGTGACGGTACAGCCGGTATAGTGACCGCTGAACAGGTGTGAGCGCGTGGAATTCGCGCACTGTCAGCGTGTCCACATCGCCCGATCCGCGCGCATCCAGATTGCCGGTGGCGGCATGATGCAGCGCGTGCGACCGCTTCCAGCAATCATAGGGCGTAAATGTAAACACGCCGAGCATCCGCCCGGTCCAGTCATTGCCAAACCGGCTGGGCAGGAACGCGCCGTGGCCGCAATCATGCTGAATGATAAACAACCGCAGCAGCAGCAATCCGGCCAGCGGAGTGAGCGATAATGCCAGCCAGTGGCCCGCCGCCACAGCAGCGAGCATAATGCCGAACAGGCCGACAAATGGCAGGAACGTTACCGCCAGTTCCCACATGCTGCGGCCCGGACGCGATTGTTTGAACGCTTTCAAATCGCGCATCAGCTGGCGCGGATCGAACGGCATCTCGGGGGCATCGGTTGGGTCGGGCATCAGTGTCCTTCGCGCGAAGCGATTACGTGGCAGGTATTGCGGAATGAGGCAGTATGACGCAGCATTACGCCGTAGCGATCATTCCGCCATCGAGCACGATCGTCTGGCCGGTCATCCACGATGAGGCATCGCTGGACAGGAAAATCGCAGTACCGGCAATATCTTCCGGTTTGCCCATCCGCCCGCGCGGAATCTTGCTGAGCGTGAACTGCGTCATCGCGTCATTTTCGACGATTTGCTTGGTCATATTGCTGGGGAACAGGCCCGGTGCGATAGCATTCACATTGATCCCGCTGCTGGCAAGGTCCGCGCCGAGATGCTCGGTCAAATGGATCACGGCAGATTTGCTCGCGGAATAGGCATAGGTCGGCATGCCCGAATTGCGGATGCCATTGATCGAGGCGATGTTGATGACGCGCGCAGGATTGTCCTTGCTGCCAGCCGCTTTCAGCAAAGGCAGGAATTTCTGGGTCGCGAAGAAAATCGATTTGATATTGATGTCCATCACCTTGTCCCAGCCGCCTTCGGGAAATTCTTCAATCGGCGCGCTCCAGTTGGAACCGGCATTGTTGATGAGAATGTCGATCTTGCTTTCATGCTTGGCAATCTGTGCGGCGAAGCTCTCGATCCCCTCGACACTGGCCATATCGCCGGGAATGGCGGTGCAATCGCCATATTGTGACAGCTCCTGCGCCATCGCATGAAGCCGCTCTGCCTTGCGCGCGGTTATATAGACCTTCGCGCCGTTTTCCAGCAGGCCGCGCGCCATCATCGCGCCGATGCCGCTGGAACCGCCAGTGACTACCGCGACTTTGCCGGCCACGTCGAACAGGGTTTTCATCGTCATTGAGAATGTCCAATCGGTCTTGCTGTGTGAACAACGGGGAAGGTCTGATTATAATGCAGCGCCATACAGGCGCAGCAGGTCAGCCCAAGCTTTCTCAGCCGCCGCTTCTGCGTAAACCGGCGAGTCGGGCACTGTCCAGCCGTGATCACCGGCATAGACTTCGATCTGTGCCGTCCGGCCAGCCGCTTTTGCGGTTTTGGCGAGCACAGTCTTCTCCTGCGGTTTTTCCGCATCATCATCCTGCGCGATAGCGATCAGCAATTGCGCATCCATCGTATCGAACAGCTGATGCGGGCTCATCAGATTATCCTCGCGCACCAGACCCCCGCCGTGGAAACTGGCAGCCGCCTTGACGCGGCCTGGTACCGCCGCAGCGGTCCACATCGTCAGCGGACCGCCCATGCAATAACCCTGCACGCCGATACCCTTGCTGGTATCCACACCGTCCTGCGCATCGATCCACGCCACCGCTGCTTTACCGTCACGCATAATGGCCATCGGAGTATGTTTCTGCCGCATTTCGCGCGCGATCGGCCAGCCGTCATTGCCCGCGAAATCGGCAAAATCGGTCCAGATCTCGCCCGCACGGTCGCGGTAATAGGGGTTGAGAACCAGCACCGCATAGCCGCGCCCGGCCAGCCGCCGCGCCATGTTGCGCTTGCTTTCGCGCAGACCCGCAATATCCGGCCACATGATCACCGCTGGCGACGGTCCGCTGGCGGGGACCACCCAGAATGCGTCCATCGTGCCATCGGCGGTATCAAAAGTGACGCTGCTTTCGCTCATTGCCGGCAAGCTGACGCCTTCGCCCGTAGTGTCATCCATCGGGCCAGCCATCGGGGCACAGGCCGCAACCGCCATTCCGCCGCCAAGCAGACCCGCTTTCACCCCAAACTGTCGGCGGTTGAGGCTTTCTTTGGCCCAGCGGGTGATTTTGGCTTCGTCGCACATCGGTGATCTCCTTCAATGTCCCGCCCACCATGCTGCGCCGCGCGCGCATCCGCAAGTGGCAAGGGCGACAATTGTGCGGCGGCATGGTGCGCCGGCATGGTACGCCGGCATGGTGAGCGATTGTTGCCCCGAACGGGCATATAGACTCTGCTGCGGCTTTGCGGCACATAAATGCGCACCGGCGACTGAATACAGCGCCGGATTTGAACCAGTTCCTTGGGAGAGGGTACCGCATGAAAAACGCCGCACTGGCCGCGCTGGCATTATTGACCGCCACCGGCGCGCTGACATCCTGCAATGATGCCATGAGCGAGAGCGGCATTGATGCAAAGCGGCTGCTCTTAGCGCAAAGCGATGATGCCAACTGGCTGACTTACGGGCGCAATTACGAAGAACAACGGTTCAGCCCGCTGGAGCAGATAAACACCGAAACCATTGGCGATCTGGGCCTGGCATGGTCTGCCGATATGGATACCGCACGCGGTCAGGAAGCAACCCCGCTGGTGATTGACGGCGTCATGTATTTCACCACCGCGTGGAGCAAAGTGAAAGCGTATAACGCCGCCACTGGCGAGGAATTATGGAGCTATGATCCCCAAGTTCCCGGCGAAACCGCGGTCAAGGCCTGCTGCGATGTGGTCAATCGCGGACTGGCGACATGGGGCGATCATCTGTTCCTCGGCACGCTTGACGGCCGCCTCGTCAAATTGGAGCGAGACACCGGTAGTGCCGTGTGGGAGAAACTCACTGTCGATCAGGACAAAAGCTATACCGTAACCGGCGCACCGCGCGTGATCGACGGCAAAGTGCTGATCGGTAATGGCGGCGCGGAGTTTGGCGTGCGCGGATATTTTGCCGCCTATGATGCGGGCAGCGGCGATGAACTGTGGCGGTTCTACACCGTACCCGAAGGCAATGAAGATGAAAGCTCCCCCGAATATCTGCAAAAGGCCGCAGCGACATGGTCGGGCGATGTGCTGGGCAGCGAAAACGGTATTGGCGGCGGCGGCACCGTATGGGATGCGGTGGCCTATGATGCGGAGCTGGACCTCCTTTATATCGGCGTCGGCAATGGCTCCCCGTGGAACCGCGCGTACCGCAGCCCAGGCAAGGACGGCACCGGCGAAGGCGATAATCTATACCTCTCCAGCATCGTCGCAGTGCGCCCTGAAACCGGTGAATATGTCTGGCATTACCAGACTACACCGGGCGAAACATGGGACTTTACGGCAACCCAGCACATCATGCTGGCCGATCTTGAGATTAACGGGACCGAGCGCAAAGTTTTGATGCAAGCGCCCAAAAACGGCTTTTTCTATGTGCTTGACCGCGAAACAGGCGAATTCATCAGCGGTGACCCTTATGTGCCGGTGAACTGGGCCACCGGCATTGATGATAATGGCCGGCCGCTTGAAAACCCCGAAACGCGGATCGACAAAACCGGCAAGCCGGCAATCGTCGCCCCCGGCGCATTGGGCGGCCATAATTGGCACCCGATGGCATTTCATCCCGGCGAAGGTCTGGTCTACATCCCCGCCTTTGAAGCCGCGATGGTCTATGCCCCAGAAGCAGACTGGAAACCCGATACCAATCGCGGCTTCAATGTCGGGTTCGATCTGGCCGCAGGCGATTTACCGCCGGATGAAGGCTTCCGCCGCGAAGTTGCCGGAACGCTGAAAGGCACTCTGGTGGCGTGGGATCCGGTCGCGCAAAAACCGCGCTGGACTGTCGAGCATGAAGGGCCGTGGAATGGCGGCCTCCTTGCCACCGGTGGCGGCCTGGTGTTTCAAGGCACAGCGGGCAGCGAATTTAACGCATATAATGCGGCCACTGGCGACAAGCTCTGGAGCTTTGCCGCGCAAACCGGCGTCGTTGCCCCGCCGATCACCTATACGGTGGATGGCGAACAATATATTGCGGTCCTCGCCGGTTGGGGCGGCGCATACGCGATTACTGTCGACGGCGATCTGCTCAACCGCAAGGCACCGGTGCGCAATGTCAGCCGGATGCTGGTGTTCAAAATTGGCGGCACGGCAGAATTACCCGCCGAGGTTGAAGTCGCCAAAATCCCGCTCGACCCGCCGCCCAGCCGCGCCTCTGCCGAGGTGATCGCGGCAGGCGGCAAAAGCTATGCCCGCTATTGCGCGGTATGCCATGCACCGGGCGCGGTTGGTTCGACTGTCCTGCCCGATCTGCGCCGCAGCGGGACTTTGGACAACAAAGCCCTGTGGCAAAGCGTGGTCCATGACGGAGTGCTAAAAGACAACGGCATGGCCAGCTTCTCCGGCTCGCTAACGCCCGACCAGATCGACGCAATCCGCGAATGGGTGATCTTCCGCGCCAATCAGGACAAAGTGATGGCAAGCGAGCAGTAAGCTCGGCACGGCTTCACGGCCAGATATTCACGATAATAGAGGCGGGCCGGTGCACTATGCAGCGGCCCGTTTCGCGTCGGCGTCCGTCTCCTAAGCCCCTATTGAGCACCGACGGGCAGGCTAGTCCCGCGATAGGAAATGATGGTCTCGCCCTGCCACTCATAGGCGATGGCGTAAAAACCGGCTGCTTGCCAAGATTGAAGGACTGCGTCCGCTTCATTACCGAAAATTTCAGCACGTGTAATTATGGACGCATTTCCAATTGAACCCGATTCTGACAGCCCACCAACATTAGCTCCATATCCTCGATTGTAGGAATCTAGAGCCAAAAGCGAAAGAAACACGTCGCTGTTCATCATAGTTTGTACGCCTCAGTTGAAAAGTTGCTTAAGCCAATATCAGTGAGAGACTCATCGTATCCTGGAGCAGCTTCATATCGGCCATTTGAGTTTTCTATCATCGGAATTAAGCCTCCACCTGATTGAGCTTGCTTACGAAACCACCCCAACCTTTGCGCAATACCAGTAGTGACCGGAGCATCGGTCATCTGCACAGTGATGCGTTTGAGCGAAGTGCCATCACCAAAGCTGGCCGCCAGATCATCGGGGTCCACCTGCGCCACGCTGGTGGGATCAGACAGATCGCCAAAGGTCACCAGCATTGGATAGGCCTTGCGGTTTCTGATATGGCCGCGATTGCGATAATAGCGCGGCAGCTCGATCTCTCGCGTGCGCTTTAGCATATCCTCAAAAGTCGCCTCGTAATTCTTGCCATCGCTCGACCTGACAGAGGGGGTCAGCAAAAACATAACCTGCTTGGCCCAGTCTACCTCACTCTCTGACCGCAGCAGTGCAAACAGCGTCTGCCCATCACCCACATCAACCGCCACCGCTTCCCCGCGTAGGCGCTGGCTCACCCGCCCCGGCGTTGGAATAGAATACTCGCCCGCAATACTGGTCTGGACCTCAATCACGCTGGACCCGGTTTTGAGACCATCCGGCGTCTCCACCTCCACCGTAAGCCGGTACCGGTAGTCGGGTGTAGAATCCGCCAAAGCATCGCAGCCCGAAAGGGCAAAGGCAGTACATAGAAGAACAAGCAGTCTTTGGATCATTTGCAAAGTATTAGATCAAGTATTTGAATAAACCTCTAACTCCTATTTTCCTACTTAGTACCGCGCGTTTACTGAGTGCGAATGCTCTACCCCCTCTCAAAATCCGGCGTTCTGGCGTGTTTTTGTGGGCCGCATGACGGGTGCAGTATTGTTACCCTTGGACTGTGTCCCACCTGTCCCTTTCCTACAGCTTTTGTCAGGGTTCGCGGCGTGAAGCTGAACATCAGTCAGAGCTTCGTCGACAAGCTACTGCCCCAAACCTCGCAACTGCTCAGCAAAATAGTCATTGAGCGGCCCAATATGGGGACATCCCTTCCCTGTACCTTCGCGACTCACATCTGCCACGCTACTCACCTCGTGTGAACACCACCATCATCATTGGCGAAGACCGCAGCGGGCAGCCGTGCACCATTGATATGGAAGAGCTGCTGGCTACCCGCTTGTTAGTTCAGGGCAATAGCGGATCGGGCAAATCGCATTTGCTGCGCCGCTTGCTCGAAGAAAGCGCCGATATGGTGCAGCAGGTGGTGATCGACCCTGAAGGCGACTTTACCTCGCTCGCGGATATATTCCCGCACATCGTGATCGACGGCGCGGCGCATTCTGCGCCCGAGATCGAGGCGCTGGCGCGGCGGGTACGTGAACACCGCGCATCGGTTGTGCTGGCTCTCGAAGGGCTCGATGTCGAACAGCAAATCCGCTGTGCCGCGCAATTTATCGGCGCGATGTTTGATGCCCCGCGCGAGCATTGGTACCCCGCTTTGGTGGTGGTGGACGAGGCGCAAATGTTCGCCCCCGCCGTTTCTGGCGAGATTAGCGAAGACACCCGCCGCCTATCGATGAATGCCATGACCAATTTGATGTGCCGCGGGCGCAAGCGCGGGCTGGCGGGGATCGTCGCAACGCAGCGTCTGGCGAAGCTGGCCAAGAATGTCGCGGCGGAAGCCTCCAACTTCCTGATGGGGCGCACGTTTCTTGATATTGATATGATCCGCGCGGCGGATTTGCTGGGCATGGAACGGCGGCAGGCAGAACATATTCGCGATCTGGATCGGGGCAGTTTTCTGGGCCTTGGTCCGGCGATTGCGCGCCGCCCGCTTTCGATCCATATTGGCCCCACCCGGACGGGCACGGGCCGCAATGCGAGCGGATTGATGCCTCTGCCGCAAGCGAAACCGGCAGAGATGGAAGCCCTGCTCCATGCCGAACTGGAGCAGGAGGCCGCGCCGCCGCCCGTAGAGCGCCCAGTACCGCAGCACCCTGCGCAAAGCCTGTCACGCAATCTCGATATTCTGGATGCGCCGCCAGAACCGGTCGAGGCTACGCCAGCAGAAAGTGGCGGGTCCGCATGCGATGACATGCCATCGCAGCACGATATTATCCGCACCGCTTTGCGTGCGCTCGCCGCCGATCCGGACAGCACCTATCAATCGGCATCCGGCCTGTTCCAGTCCTTCCTGACGCGGTGCCGCGCAGCGGGCGCACATGCGGCGCATATAGACATGGAGCAATTCCGGCGTGACTTCGCTTTCGCTCTGGCGCGGATCGACCGGTTGGATGCAGCGCAGCAGCGCACCGCCGAGCATATGGCAGCAGATGTCGATAGCGATATTCTCGCGCCCTATCTGGTTATTCTCCGGTCCGCTTTTGAAGGCAGGCATGCGCCTGATGATGACGAGCTGGCCGCCGCCTATGGCACCAGTTCGCCCGGCCGTATCCGCCGCTTGCTCGACCATATCGAAACGCTGGGGCTGATCGTCATTCGCGAGGAATATGGCGGCGGACGCACCCTGCTGGTTCCCGGAATAGAGACCGCCGCCGCAGCACAAACTGCTTAGCGCCGCATCCTGCGCGTGGTACGTTCCGCGCTGCAACGAATCGCGGCCTGATGCATTGGGTAACAACAGGCAAACGCATATGCTCGGCGCCCCTGCCCGGGCAGACTAGATCGGAGAGAATAATGACCACCACATATCACAACCTTATTAACGGCGAGATGGTCAGTACCGCTGGCACAATGGAGGTGCTCAACCCCGCCACCGAACAGGTCATCGGCCTTGTCCCGTCCTGCGGGGCGGAAGAGCTGGACCGCGCCGTTGCTGCTGCGCGCGCAGCATTCAAGACATGGTCTAAAACGCCGATTGATGAGCGCCGCAAAGTGATCCAGGCGATGTCCGCCGCGATCAAGGAAAATGCCGAAGAGCTGTACCGTTTGCTGACCAGCGAGCAGGGCAAGCCGCATGATCAGGCCAAGAGCGAGATTTACGGCGCAGCAGGCATGATGGCAGGGCAATCCACGCTCACTCTCGAAGATGAAATCAACGAGGATAGCGATACCCGCCTGTCGCGCACCCGCCGCGTACCGGTGGGCGTGGTCGGCGGCATTGTGCCGTGGAACTTCCCCGTCATGATGGCGATGCAGAAAATCGCGCCCGCCATGCTCAGCGGCTGCACCATCGTGCTTAAGCCTTCCCCGTTTACTCCGCTGGCGACATTGCGCGTTGCGGAACTGATCAAGGACATCGTCCCTGCTGGCGTGGTCAATATCATTACCGGCGAGGATACGCTTGGCCCGCTCATTACCGAGCATGAGGGGATCGACAAGATCACCTTCACCGGCTCCACCGCCACGGGCAAGAAAATCATGGAAGGCGCGTCAAAAGATCTGAAGCGCATCACCTTGGAACTGGGCGGCAATGATGCCTCTATCGTCCTGCCCGATGCCGATGTCGAAAAAGTCGCCGAGCAATTGTTCTGGTCCAGCTTCAGCAATGCAGGCCAGGTCTGCATTGCGGCCAAGCGCGTCTATATCCACGAGGATATTTATGACGAGCTATCCGCCGCCATCGCCGAAGTGGCAAAAGGTGTGAAAGTTGGCGATGGCAGCGAGCAGGGAACCGGTGTCGGCCCGATCCAGAACAAGAAACAGTTCGAGCGGGTGTGCGAGCTCATCGAGGACGCCAAAACCAATGGCTATAAATTCCTGGTTGGCGGCGATGTTGACCCCTCTGGCAGCGGTTATTACGTGCCGATCACCATTCTCGACAATCCGCCCGAAGATGCGCGGATCGTGGCCGAGGAACAGTTTGGTCCGGTCATGCCGTTGATGAAATTCAGCACCGAGGATGAAGCGATCGAGCGCGCCAATGCCTCCCAATACGGGCTGGCCGGTGCAGTGTGGACCGGCGATCCCGAAAACGGCGTGAAAGTCGCCGAACAGCTGGAAACCGGAACAGTCTGGGTCAATGAATATATGCACCTTTCCCCGTTCGCCCCCTTCGGCGGCCACAAACAATCGGGCTTCGGCGCCGAATATGGCAAGGAAGGCCTGCTCGAATTCACCTATCCGCAAGTGATCACCGTGAAGAAAAACGCAGCGGTGTAACGTGCTTGTTTTCATCTGAAATGATGGGGCGGTGTTCTGCAAATGATGCCGCCCTTTTCATATCCTCTGCCCAAATTAAAACACCAGATTTGCTAGCAACCGCCCGGGCAGCAGCGCGAACAACCCGGCGATGACAAGCCCGACATACAGTCCGCGCATGGTCGCTTCATGACTGGCGACATTTCCCGTGCGCGCGGCATGGACAGCCCACGGAATACTGATCAGCGTAAGCACTGCGAAAGCGTGGATGAAGCTGTATCCGCTGCCTGCAATGCCTGTGCCCGGCCTGCCGATCCAGAAACTGGTGATGGCTGTGACCACCATCAAAACGGCGTAGGTGCGGCCCAAAACCTTATGCAGCCGATCGCCTTTCTTACGCGCGAGCAGCATGCCCCCGATCACCAGGCTCGGCAGCACAGTGGCCAAATGGATCACGATCGGTATAGTCACAGCTATATTGTCTGCAGTCTCTCCGTCCGCCTGCGAATAGGCAGCGAAACCGCCAGTGAAGCCGGAGAGAACAGTCAGCAGAAGCGTGATGATAACCGTTATCACCGCTGTTATCCAGACGCCGGGTCGCCCTCGTCTTTGTGAACCACCGGCTTTGTGCGTGCGCGCGAAATTGTTTCCATTCTTCATATATCATTCCATCTTGGCAGCGTTGAGAATTGCCGACATGATGGTGATCGTGATAACTGGCTCAACTCAGACTACGCGAATGGCCGCGCTGATACGCGGGCGGAGCAGCACATTTACCACTCGCCCATTCACGAAGCGGCAAAATATGGACCGGATGCGATGGATCGCCCGCTAACCAATTATATCGCCGAGATAGGTGTGATAGCTCTGGCTGGCTTAGGGCTGGCTTTGCTCGGTCCATTTGGCACCGATGCTTTGCCTCTTGGCGTCCGGTTCCTGTACTGGATTGGCGGGTTGATAACCGCTTGGGCTGTGTTTAGATTGATCGTAATTGCGATGCGCGAAGTTACTCAGCTGTTGGGGATTTCGGACATATTTTCCTACCTGCTCGCGACCCCTTTGCTGGGCGGTCTGATCCTGATTGTGCAAAGCTGGCTAGCACACGGTTCACGATCGAGTCTTGTTCAGGCGGAATTATCCATCTGGAGCTATCTCCAGACACTCGGATTGGGTTTGGTATTTTTTGTATTATTCTGGCTGATCTATTACCGCGCGGCCAATCATTCTGCGCGGGCGAATACTGCCCGGCCTAGTGACGAGAATGCTCGCACCAAACCAGCGGGGCTTTCAAACACACTATTGCATCGAAAACTGCCTGCCGGTTTTGGACCGATTGTCGCGCTGTCAGTTGAGGATCATTATATCCGCGTCCACGCTTTCCAGCATAGCGTACCAGCGTACAGCGAAATGTTGCTGATGAAACTGTCTGACGCGATCGCGCTGATCGGCCGCGATACCGGCCTGCAAACCCATCGCAGTTGGTGGGTCGCGCAGCCCGCAGTATTCGGCCATACCCGCAACGGGCGCAATATTACTCTTACGCTACCTTGCGGAATAAAGGCCCCTGTATCCAGACGAAACGTGGCCAAGGTCCGCGCGGCAGGCTGGCTGGATTAACGCGTTACAATTTCATTCTCGCGCTTTGTCCGTCATCCACTTTGATAATCGCACCGGTCACGCATTCGCTCGCCGGGCTGACCAGATAGAGCAATGTCGAATCCAATTGCGCCGCCACCGGCACGCGCCTTCGGGCAACATGCTCGCTCGGGTCACCAATGCGGGCGAACATCCCGTCGGTCATTTCGGAAACAAACATGCCCGGCGCAATCGCGTTGACGTTGATACCCGCATAGGCCCATTCCACGCTCAGCGCCTCGGTCATGCGGGCAATCGCGCTTTTGGTGACGGCATAGAGCGCCGCACCGCCGCCATCATAACGGTAATGCGCGGCCGAGCTGATATTGACGATATTGCCGGGCGTCCTGGCATTGATCAGCCGCCGCGCGACTTCGCAGGATAGCAGCCACGGTGCCCGCAGATTTACGCCGAGCACCTGATCGACCAGCGCGGCCGGCATTTTATGCGCGCGCATTGCATCGGGCATGCCGGCATTATTGACCCGAATATCAACCGGGCCCAGCGCAGCCTCCGCCGCATCCACAGCACCCACCAAGGCATCTGCATCCAGCGCGTCCATCGGGACGGCAATCGCCGTGCCGCCCGCACCGGTGATTGCCGCCACCAGCGCATCCAGCCGGTCCGCCCGCCGCGCACATAATGCGACCGCTGCCCCTTGGCTTGCCAGAACACGCGCAAAGCGTTTACCAAGCCCAGAGGAAGCGCCGGTAACCAGAGCCACCCGCCCGCAAAGATCGGCGGAAATATTGGGCATCGGGTAATCGCTCATGCCGGTATCTTTCTGTGTCTATCCACCGAATATAACGGTGCGCCCACGGTTTAGCAGAACGCGTTCTTCCAGGTGCAGGCGGACGGCCTCCGCCAGGACGCGGCTTTCGATATCGCGGCCTTTGCGGACCAGATCATCGGGGCTGCTCCCGTGAGAGATCGCTTCCACCGATTGGTGAATAATCGGCCCCTCATCCAGATCGGCAGTGACGTAATGGGCGGTTGCACCAATCATTTTCACCCCGCGCGCATGGGCCTGGTGATACGGCTTGGCCCCTTTGAAACCGGGCAGAAAACTGTGGTGGATATTGATGCAGCGCCCGGCAAAATGCGCCGCCTGTTCGTCCGACAGGATTTGCATATAACGCGCCAGCACGACCAGCTCCGCACGCGTTTCTGCGGCTATTGCGCGCACCTGCGCTTCCTGATCCGCCTTGGTCTGGCGCGTCACCGGCAGATGGTGAAACGGCAGACCAGAAAGATCGGTATGGCTGATCGCTTCGGCGGGATGGTTGGAAATGATTGCCACCGGATCCATCGGTAATTCGCCAATCCGCCAGCGATAGAGCAGGCTGGCAAGACAATGGTCAAATTTGCTGACCATGATCAGCACCCGCCTCGGCCGGTCGCGCAAACCGAGTGTCCACTGCATCCCGAACGCGTCTGCGATTGCCGCGAAATCTGCACGCAATGCGCGCCGGTCGGCGCCCCCCGGGTCAAATTCCACGCGCATGAAAAACGCATCGCTGGTCTGGTCGTTAAATTGCTGCGCCTCCAGCACATTGCCCCCGCGCTGGAACAGAAAATTGGTCACCCGCGCGGTGATACCGGGCTGGTCTGCGCAGGACAGAGTAAGGATAAGCGGCTGGGTCATGCTGCAAATTGCGCGCTTAGCTGCGGCGCAGCGCCGCTTCGCTTTGGGTCATGAGTTCCTGCATGATATCCGCCACCGGCTCTTCGGTTTTGAGCATGCCCACCGATTGCCCGGCCATGATCGACCCGCTTTCCACATCGCCCTCCACGACCGCGCGGCGCAAAGCGCCCGCCCAGAAATGCTCGATCTGCAATTGCGCCTCACCCATTTCGATCTCGCCCGCATCGAGCATTTTCGCGACTTCGATCTGTTTGGCGGTAAATTCCTCCGAACCTCTATTTTTCAGCGCACGCACCGGAATAACCGGCAGGCGCGGGTCGACCTGAACACTGCTGACGGCATCGCGGGCATTGGCGCGGAAAAATGCCTTCTTGAAATTTGCATGGGCGATGCTTTCTACCGCGCAGGCAAAGCGCGTACCCAATTGCACCCCCACCGCGCCCATTTCCAGATAGCTGGCAATCGCCTCGCCCCGGCCAATGCCGCCAGCGACAAACACCAGATGATCCTCGGCCAGAGCGGGCAGAAATTCCTGCGCCAGAACGCTGGTCGAAACCGGGCCGATATGGCCGCCCGCCTCCATCCCCTCGATCACCAGAGCATCACCGCCGCTGCGCAGCAGCTTTTTCGCCAGCGCCAAAGTCGGTGCGAATACGATGACTTTGGCACCGAACGCCTTGATCGCCTCGACACTGCCTTTGGGCGGAATGCCGCCAGCCAGCACCACATGCGTAACCCCGTGTTTCGCGCAGACCGCTATCAGATCGGGCAATTGCGGATGCATGGTGATCAGATTCACGCCAAAAGGTTTCCCGGTCAGCGCCCTGGTGGCGGCAATTTCCGCATCGAGCAGATCGGGAGTCATTGCGCCGCAGGCAATCACCCCAAAACCGCCCGCATTGCTGATTGCCGACACCAGCTGGCGTTCGGAAACCCAGCTCATTGCACCGCACAGGATCGCATAGTCAGTGCCGAGAAAATCGGTTCCGCGTTTCATCAGTCTGGCTGTGCTTGAAAAATGGCTCATAGTGGCTCCGCATAACGTATCCCGCGCTGTACGGCCTACCCGTGGCAGGGGCAAGAACCCGTGTCGCGGGATCACGCCCGATAAATCGCTTTAGTCGATCATACTAATGCTATTAATCGGTTCGCTAAATGGAAAGAATCGCGCTATCACGGGTTGGTATAGTGCGAAAATTCTAACAGGAGTCCATAATGGCAGAAGCAGATCCACAAATTTCAGGGTGCCCGTTCAGCGCGGCCAAGGGGGAAGTCCGTAACCTTCACGGCCGGACCAACAAAGACTGGTGGCCAGATGCCGTTCAGGTAGACGTTTTGCGCCAGAACGGCGGATCGGTCGATCCGCAAGGCGATGATTTCGATTATGCCGAAGCGTTCAATGCGATCGACTACACAGCATTGAAAGCCGATCTGACCGCTTTGATGACCGATGACCAGCCCTGGTGGCCCGCAGATTACGGCCATTACGGTCCGTTCTTCATCCGTATGGCATGGCACGCAGCCGGCACTTACCGTACCGGCGATGGCCGTGGTGGTTCAAGCAGCGGTCAGCAACGCTTTGCTCCGCTCAACAGCTGGCCGGATAATGGCAACCTCGACAAGGCACGCCGCCTGTTATGGCCGATCAAGCAGAAATACGGCAAGCATATCAGCTGGGCTGATCTGTTCATCCTGACCGGCAATGTTGCCATTGAAAGCATGGGCGGACCGGTGTTTGGTTTTGGCGGCGGCCGCAAGGACGTGTTCGAACCTGAAACCGTCTATTGGGGTACCGAAGAGCTGTGGGTGGATACAGGCGCGGAAACCCGTATCCAGCCGGACAAGGAGTGGGAGATCGAAGGCCCGCTCGCAGCCATTCAGATGGGCCTGATTTACGTGAACCCAGAAGGGCCGGGCGTTAACCCTGACCCGCTGCTGTCGGCACGCGACATGCGCGAGACATTCGCCCGGATGGCGATGAATGACGAGGAAACCGTGGCGCTGACCGCGGGCGGCCACGCATTCGGCAAGGCGCATGGCGCGAAACCATCCGACAGTTTCGGCGAATCGCCGGAATCAGAGGCGTTGGCGCTTCAGGGGTTCGGCTGGCTGACCGATGAAGAGGAAATCGGCAAAGGCCATATCACGACATCTGGTATTGAAGGCCCGTGGACGAACACACCGACAAGCTGGAACGGCGATTATTTCCGTCTGCTGATGGATTATGACTACGAGCTGGTGCATTCGCCAGCCGGTGCCCAGCAGTGGCAGCCGATCGGCCAGAAGGAAGAGGACATGGCGCCGGACGCACGCGATCCGTCGAAGAAGGTCCCGACCATGATGACAACGGCGGACATGGCGCTGAAAATGGATCCGGAATATCGCAAGATTTCCGAACGGTTCCGTAATGACCAGGCGGCGTTGGATGATGCCTTTGCCCGGGCATGGTTCAAACTGTGCCACCGCGATATGGGGCCAAAAGCCCGGTATCACGGTCCTGAAGTACCCGAAGAAACGCTGATCTGGATGGACCCGGTTCCGGCAGGCAGCGTGCCATCGGATACCGCAGTCGCAGATTTCAAAGCCAAGGTTCTGGATAGCGGCCTGAGCATTGCCGGGCTGGTGAAAGCCGCTTGGGCATCGGCATCAACCTATCGCAATTCGGACCACCGCGGCGGTGCCAACGGTGCCCGCGTTCGTCTGGCCCCGCAAAAAGGCTGGGCTGCGAATGATCCGGAAGAGCTGGACAAAGTGCTCACCGCACTGGACGGTATTCGGGGCGATCTGTCGATGGCGGATGCGATTGTTCTGGCTGGTGCCGCAGCGATCGAGAAAGCCGCCAGCGATGCAGGAAGCAGCGTGTCGGTAAATGTGACGACCGGCCGCGGCGATGCGACTGACGAGCACACCGATGCGGAAAGCTTCGAACCGTTGGAGCCGTTTGCCGATGGTTTCCGCAACTATCTCAAAAGCAAAGCCAGCGTGAAGACGGAAGAATTGCTGGTGGACAAGGCGCATCTGCTGGGCCTGTCGATGCCTGAAATGACTGCGCTGGTTGGCGGCATGCGGGCACTTGGCGCGGTGGCGGGTAATACCGGCCACGGCGTGTTGACCGACCGTGCAGGCCAGCTGACGACAGACTTCTTCGTGAACCTGCTCGATATGGGCAATAAATGGGAAGTGGTTGACGATAGCGGTGACGAGGAATTTGTCGGCCGCGACCGCGCGACCGGCACCGAGAAGTTCCGGGCAACCCGGACTGATCTAGTCTTCGGTTCCAACTCGCAATTGCGCGCGCAGGCTGAAACGTTTGCGGAAAGCGGCAATGAGCAGCTGTTCCTTGATACATTCGTATCCGCATGGACCAAAGTGATGGATGCTGACCGTTTCGACATCGCCTGAACGGCGATCAAAACTGAACCCGTAACGGGTCGCAAGGAGCCTCCCCCTAGTCCGCTATGGGGAGGCTTTTTGTCACAAGCGCCATCAACACCAGCCGTCGCGCTTTGGCTTTGGCGCGGCACCGTTTCGCACTGTGCGGCGCGGGTGCCTTAAAGATATTGGGCAGCTGCAAGCGGGCATTGCCGCCTCCCTGCGGCCGGACCGCCCGATAAATCTTCTGCTGCCGGCCTAATTGCCATAGCCAATCACGACTTTGCCCGCGGCATCTCTCGCGATGCGGCGGGCCTCATCTGTGGTGCCCGCGCATGCCAGCGCCGCGCCCATCCGCCGATACGGGCGCGAAGTCGGTTTGCCGAAAATACGGATATCCGCGCCCTCTGCCATCGCTTCGGCTAGGCCGGAATAGCTTAGGGCTTCACTGTCGCGGTCCGCCAATATCACTGCGCTGGCGGAAGGCCGCGCGCGGATCATATCGGGCACGGGCAGGCCCATAATAGCGCGCGCATGAAGATCGAATTCAGTGAGGTTCTGGCTCAGCAAAGTGACCATGCCGGTATCATGCGGACGCGGGCTGAGTTCGGAAAAGATCACCTCTTCGACGCCTTGATCATTTCTGACCACGAAAAATTCCACTCCGAACAGACCGTACCCCGCCCCGCCTCCGGCCAGAGCATTGACCGCTTTGCGCGCCATATGTTGCGCTGTAGCAATCGCGGCAGCCGACATCGGCGCGGGCTGCCAGCTTTCCTGATAATCACCGCGTTCCTGCCGGTGACCGATGGGCGGGCAGAAGCTCACCCCATCTTTATGCCGCACGGTCAGCAGCGTAATCTCATAATCGAAATCAACAAACTGTTCGACAATCACCCGCTTGCGGTCACCGCGCATATTGGCAGCGGCATAGTCCCACGCAGCGGATAATTCATTGACGCTACGCACAGTGCTTTGCCCTTTCCCGCTAGAGGACATGACCGGTTTTATGACGCAAGGCAGTCCGGTAAATTCCGCGCCCGCCAGCACGTCCTCCAGGCTCTCGGCATATTTATACCGCGACGTGGCCAGGCCCAATTCCTGCGCTGCCACATCGCGGATCGCATCGCGGTTCATGGTCAGCTGCGCGGCGCGGGCAGAGGGGACGATATTGACGCCTTCCGCTTCCAAATCGGCCAGCACTTCGGTCCGGATCGCCTCTATTTCGGGCACCACATAATCGGGCGCGTGCTTGGTAATCGCAGCTCTTAGCGCGTCCCCATCGAGCATCGAAAACACTTCGCGCGTGTCGGATAGCTGCATCGCGGGCGCGTTGTCATAGGCATCGCAGGCAATGACATAGGCCCCCAGCCGCTTGGCCGAGATGACAAATTCACGGCCCAATTCGCCGGAACCAAGCAGGAGGATTTTTGCTGTGTGGGGCATCTTCAACCTGCCACAGCAAAGGGCAGCCAGCATATGCTCATATCAATTGAACAGCTCGGAATCTTGCTCATAAAACCTGCCTTTATATCCCTTTGCAGGTGTACCAAGGGTCTGTTCAAAAATCAGCTGGCAGAACTTCATTCCCGGCCTCAATCGCAGGGGTACACGGCCGTGATTGATCACTTCAAGTTGGATCAGTCCGCTGAAACCTGCGTGAATGGTAGGAGCCGTGATATGCACAGCTATACCAAAGCGCGCCAGAGAACTTTTGCCTTCCACCCGAGCGGCGATTTTTGCCTTAAGGTCAAGACCTACTTTTTCTTTTGTCCAGGCCAAAACGAGCTCGCCCGGCTGCAAAAGAAAACCGCCCCCATCAATGTCCTGTGTGGTAGTCAGTGCTTTTATGACCGACGCTGGCTGGAAACCATCTGAACCAGGGTCAACTTCCTGATACAAACCATCAGTCAAAGCGGAGAAAACGCTGATTGTCGAACCGAGAGTTAAATCAATGCTTGTCGAACTATACGCATCACCGTTTGGCGGCGGATCGATGCGAATTAGCTGCTGATCAAGAGCAATCTGAATTTCCCTGTCGGTTAAAATCATCGCCTATGCCGTTGCAGCTTCAGATCGGGATGGAGAAAGCGCATCTTTCGGAACCCGAATGCGCCAGAGACCTTTCATAGTTTCACGTGGCAATTCAATAAGAACAGAGTCGCCCCCATTAGCGATAGGTTCCCCAACTTCCAGCAGGGAATCAAAGACTGAGTCTTTATCAATGATAATCATTTCTTCGCCAACCGTGGTGTTGATCGTAGCGATGACTTCACTGGGATGAATTGCAGGCTCAGTCTTTGAAATTTGTAACCACATATATCTCTCCTATACGACCAAGTAGCATGGTGTTTCACTAAATGCTGAGCCATGGCGGCGGTCATCCACAGATTAGTCTTATGGAACAAAAAGGCAACATTATTCCGCCGCATCCAGCCCGTAAGCCGTGTGCAGCACCCGCACGGCCAGCTCGGTCTCGTCTTCGTCGATAATCACGCTCACTTTGATTTCCGACGTCGTGATTGCCTGAATATTGATGCCCCGATCCGCCAGGGATTTGAACATCGTGCTGGCGACACCGGCATGGCTTTTCATGCCGACACCGACCACGCTGATTTTGGCGATGTGATCATCCGTAATGATCCGGTTGAAGCCGATGGCATCGCGCTGATCTTCCAGCAGAGCCTGCGCCCGTGCCAGATCAACCTGCGGCACGGTAAAGGTCACGTCCGTTTCACCCTTGTCGCGGCCAACATTTTGAATGATCATATCGACATTGATCGATGCGCCCGCCAGCGGTGCGAAAATATTGGCCACCGCGCCGGGTTTGTCGGGCACGCGGGTGAGGATGATTTTCGCTTCGTTCTTGTCATGCGCGATACCGGTTACGTGCTGGCGTTCCATATCGCCTTCCTCCAAAATTGCGTTCATCTCTTCATCGGAGACAATCAAAGTGCCCGGCAAATCATCCGCCGGTGGGGCATCGTCGCCCAGGAAACTGGAAAGGACCTGGACCCGGACCCCTTCTTTCATCGCCAGCCCGACAGAGCGGGTTTGCAGAACTTTCGCCCCGACAGAGGCCAGCTCCAGCATTTCTTCATAGGTGACCGCTTTTTGCTTGCGGGCCTTGGCCACGATGCGCGGATCGGTAGTGTAGACCCCGTCCACATCGGTATAAATATCGCACCGGTCCGCGCCGATCGCAGCGGCCACCGCCACCGCCGAGGTATCCGATCCGCCGCGCCCCAGCGTGGTGATCCGCCCATCATGCGACACCCCCTGAAAACCCGGAATAACCGCAATTTCGCCGCGTTCCAGCGAAGCGACCAATTCGGGCGCATCGATAGTTTCAACGCGCGCTTTGGAATGCGCCTCAACCGTCCGCAGCGGCATTTGCCAGCCGAGCCAGCTGCGCGCCTTGCATCCCAGCGATTGCAGTGTCAGCGCGAGCAGACCCGAGGTCACCTGCTCCCCGCTGGCCACAACCACATCATATTCTGCCGGATCATGCAGAGCATTCGCCTCGCGGCAGAAATTGACCAGCCGGTCTGTCTCCCCCGCCATCGCAGAGACGACAACCGCGACCTCATGGCCGGCGGCTTGCTGACGGCGGACAATACTCGCCACGCGGCGAATGCGTTCCGTCCCGGCCATCGACGTGCCGCCAAATTTCATCACTATGCGCGCCAAGCTGCGTTATCCTGTACTGGTGCGAGTTTCGCGGCGGTGTTAAGGTCGCCTGATGAGCGATGCAACTGTAAGCAGCACAAACTTGTCTTTAGCCCCCTCAAGCAAAGGGGCCACGATCCGTCCTGACGAGGCAGCGCATTTTGGGGCGCTGGCTGCGGATTGGTGGGATCCACAAGGATCATCGGCCATGCTGCACCGGCTCAATCCGGTACGGCTGCGCTATATTCGCGAGGCGATCGATATGCATTGGGGCGGTGATATACGCAGTGTCACACCGCTTGCTGGCAGGACAGTGCTCGATGTCGGCTGCGGCGCGGGGCTGCTGTGCGAGCCATTGGCGCGCATGGGCGGTACGGTGACCGGGGTGGATGCTGCGCCTGAAAACACTATTGCCGCCGCGCATCATGCAGAGGGCGCCAGCCTCGATATTCGCTATATTGCGGGTGAGATTGGCGCGCAGAATATCGGCACGTTTGATCTGGTCACCAGCATGGAAGTGATCGAACATGTCGCGGATAAACGGAATTTCCTGCGCGAATTGAAGGACCGGCTCGCCCCGGGCGGATTGATGGTTTTGTCAACGCCGAACCGCACGGCAGCATCGCGGCTGCTGCTGGTCGAAGGCGCGGAGGCCGTCGGCATGATCCCCAAAGGCACGCATCATTGGCAGGATTTTATCACGCCCGATGAATTGCGCGGTGTGCTGGCAGATATCGGCATGGAAATGGGCGAGCCCACGGGTATCGCATTCAACCCGGTGAAAGGTCTGCATCTATCGGGCAATCTGGCACTGAATTACATTGCCACGGCGCGGATGGTATAAAAGCGCGCAGATATGGTGGCGCTGCTATTCCTGCGCCTCCCGCCATGCCGCCGCCCGAACCGGATCGTCGGTGAAAATACCCGTGACACCGGCCGCGGCGAGCCTGTCCATCAGCGCGCGGTCATTACCCGTCGCGGCCTCTGCGCCATTGCTGCGCAATGCAGGCGGCAGAAAGATATTTTCCTTGCGCACGGTCCAGGCGTGAACGCCGCCAAGGCCCGCAGCTTTGGCATTATCCGCAAGATCAGCCGGGTTGCCATCGGCCTTCAGGACCAGATTAAAATGCACACCCACCACATCGGCATAGGCAGCGATATCGGCAAGGCCGCTGGGCGTGGCCATTTCGGCATAGGTCAGTGCAGGCTCGTCTGCCGGGCCGCCTTCATCCGAAATGAGCTGCACCAGTGTGAAATCGCTGCGCTGGTTCAACCGCTGTAGCGGCCCGATTTCAAAACACTGGATGAATATCGGATCGGCGGGCGAGATGCCCAATTCTTTCAATTCGGCAAGCAGCAGATCGACCAGATCAATGCCCTCCTCCTGCAATAGGAAATCGGGATGCTTCAGTTCCGGATAAAGGCCTATGCGCCGCCCAAGAGCTTTCTCCTTCGCCCGCACCAAAGCCACCACTTCCTTGAACGTTGGCACCTGATACAGACCGTCAAAATCCGCGTTCGTGCGGCGTATTGCGGGCAAACGCTCCTTCGCGCGCAAAGTTCGCAATTCGGAAAGCGTGAAATCCTCCGCGAAATAGCCGGAAATCAACTGACCATCGATGGTTTTGCTGCGGCGGCGATCGTCAAACTCTGGGCGGGTTGCCACATCAGTGGTGCCGGATATTTCGTTCTCGTGCCGCGATATCAGCACGCCGTCGCTGGTCACGACCAGATCGGGCTCTATGTAATCGGCGCCCTGATCGATCGCCCGCTCATATGCGGCCAGCGTATGTTCGGGCCGTTCACCGCTGGCCCCGCGATGCGCGATAATCAGCATGTCATTGCCGGCATCCCGGGCGAAAGATGCAGGGGCCATGATTGTCCCCGCCAGCGCAATCAGGCTCACAATAAAGCAGCGGACCATTCATCTTCCTTGAAACCAACCAGCAAACCGCCCCCGCAACCATTGGCATACTCGGCTACGGGCCGTTTGATCATACTGGGGTTATCAGTCATCAATGTGACAGCTTTGGGCGCATCGATAGCATTCTTGTCTGCGCTGCCAAGCTTGCGAAACGCCGTGCCGCGTTTATTGAGCACGACATCGACACCCTTGGCATCGACCCATGCGGAAAGCCGATCCGCGTCGGCCCCTTCCTTTTTATAATCATGGAAAGTGTAAGCGATGCCATGCGCATCCAGCCATGTGCGTGCTTTCTTGATCGTGTCGCAGCCGGGAATGCCATACACAGTGATAGTGGTCATTGGTTGTTTTTCCGATTTTATCAAAATGGGGAGATGACGGGAGCGGGTATTTCATCTTGCCATGCACCGCATAGTGCCACTGTCCTAAAGAGGAAAGCAGGCATGCGGCAAACCATCCCATGTGAGATACGCAAAAGCCAATCCGCCAATATCGGCGGCCAAACCCGCGCCAAATCAAGAAAGAGCACCCAGACAAGACGCCCGGATGCTCTTCCTGTTATCCCGCTATCTGATCGGTTAGCGGTGTGGACGGCCGCCTATCGCATGTCTGGCTCGCGCGCATTTTGACCGATCTCGCCCTCGCCCGAACCCATTACCAGCGCGCCGCCACGCGCAGAGAATTGCTCTGCGGGGACCAGCGTGCGGGTGCCCTGTGCATCGACGAGGACTTGCTCAATCTCGCCCCGGCCATTGGCCACCAATTCGCGCACCTGGCCGATAGGTTCACCTGACGGGGCCAGCACATCCATGCCCGGAGCGACACCAAATGCGCCCTGCCCGCTGGCTGCGCCGCTGCCAGCGACTGCCAATGGCACAAAATTCATTCCCCCGTTACCGCCCGCCTGACCCGCACCGCTGCCCGCAATGGTGCCCGCAATGCTACCCATCGCTGCCGATGGCAAAGGCGCAGCAGCGCCCGCCGCACGCCGTGCTGCCGGTGCGGCCGAATCGCGAAGGGTGCGCGCACTGTTTTGCACCCGGGATGCGCCGCCATCCGCTACGCCCGAAAGGGTGTCCGTTCCGATCAGTTGAGCCTGCGCGCTGCCGCTACCCGATGCTTCGCCGCCGCCCGACGCTTCCCCACCAGCGGTCGTCATAGGGATATTGGCGAGCTGCGAAACATTGCCGGTCACTCCGCCATTCACGCTACGGCTGGCGCTGACACTGCCATTGCTGCGGTCGATATTCTGGTTGCCCGATGTTGCAGCATTTCCATCAACCGCCCCGCGCGTGGTGCTGTCAGCCGAATCGGTCGCTGTGCGCACCGTGCGGGTAACAGTGCGCACCGGCGCGGACGATTCCATGCCCGATCCAATGGCCCCGCCCAGAGTGCCGCCAAGATTACCGCCCAGGCCGCCGCTGCCGCCAAGAAGCTGCGCTTGCGCCGGTACCGAGATGAGAGTGAGCGCCGATGCGGCGAGAAATAGAGCTTTCATTATGTGTCCTTCCTTACAGTCTCAGCGGGAACGTCCTCCCGCTCAGGGACACAACGGATTGCGGGTCTGATTTAATGCATCATCATGACGGTATTTTTTGTTCTTTCTATTTGCGGGCGCATCCCGCGCAGATCAAACCGTTGCCATAGATGCGGTCCGGGCCCTTTTTGCCAAGGTCCAGTGCCTGGGCATTAAGCGTGCGGCGCCAGTTTCCCCCGCGCGGGAGGGCCGCAGCAATCCGTGCCGCCACGAGCGGCGTCGCAAAAGAGGTACCGCGCAATTTCGCCCGCCGCCCTTTCACATCGAGCGCGTAAACATCAGCCCCCGGTGCGGCATAATCGAGATGTAATGCGCGCCCCGCTTCGATCAGCGGCCGGTTGCGCCGGTCCACCCCGGTAACCGCAACCACATTGCCATATGATGCCGGATAGGCTGCGGGTGCAGCGGGGCCATCATTGCCAACCGCTGCCACCACCACCACGCCTGTTCGCTGCGCTGCGGTGATCGCCCTTTGGACCACAGCGTTTGGCGGGCCGACCAGACTTATCGTGATAACCCGGCTGCCCTTTGATACCAGCCAGCCCAGCCCGCGCGCAATGGCCAATGCGTTGCCCCCTGCAGGATCGGTCCCGTACACATCGGCGACATGCACGGTGCGTATACCCGTTGTCTTGAGCAATGACGCAACCGCGCTCCCGTGATTGCTCGCAGCGGGCGCCCCTGTGGCAAAACCTTTGATAGATGCGGCACCGACCACGGCACCGGGTGCCCCGTCAATGACGCCTACCGGTACTGATACGCTGCCGCCGGTTGGTACAGCGCCGCCAGTCTGTGCGGCAACCGATAGATTGCCCTGCGTGAAGTGCAGCGTGTCGGCGCTGATGTCCGCTTCTGGCATCAGCGCGGCAAGGGCGGCTTCCGCTTCCGCCAGACGCATTCCCTCTGGCGCCGAGATGCGGGTGACCGAAAATCCCAGTTCGGCGATGTCAGTTTCGCCCAATATAGCAAAGCCGTTCGCCTGCGCGCGCGCCACGTCGCCGCCCGCCGCGCCCATCACCAGCAGCTCTCCGCGGCGCGCGGGCGCTCCATTGATATCAATATCGATGCTGTCCGGGTTCTGGCGGACCAATCGATCGATGGTGCGCAGCCGCTGCCGCGCCAGGCGCCCGACCTGCTCAACCGCCCTGCTTTCAAGATCGGCCACGTCATCAGTAACCGAGCGCAGAATATCGCCTGCATCCGGCACCGCCACTTGCGGGACGCCTAACTGCGCAGCAACCGGCGCAGCGCCGATCATCGCAGCGGCCGAAAGGACCAGCCCACGTCTGAATGTGAAAAATTTCTCGGGCGTATGTTGCGGCATAGGTTTTTAATTCCATAAATTGCATTAAGCATGGATGAAACGGGCCAGCTCATCCGTTTAATCCATGAAAGGCAAAGACACTGAGTAACCGTTTTGAGCAGGATATGCTTGAATTTCTGCCCCGGCTGCGACGGTTCGCAATCGGACTTGCAGGCAATTCCGCCGACGGTGATGATCTTTGCCAGATGACGATCGAGCGTGCGCTGACCAATCGCCAGAAATGGCAGGAAGGCACGCGGCTCGATAGCTGGATGTACCGAATTATGCGCAATATCTATATTGATGAAGGACGTGCCTCAACCAGGCGGAGCCAGACATTTGTCGGTGAGGAAGCCGGATTGTCCGTGGGCGGCGATGGTGGTCAGGAGGCGCAGGTCGAACTGACCCAGGTCGACCGTGCACTGGCCAGATTGCCAGGGGACCAGCGCGAAGCCGTGCTGCTCGTGATGGTCGAAGGCTATTCATACAAGGAAGCTGCCCGAATTGTCGGGTGCCCGGTTGGCACACTCAATTCCCGTCTGGTGCGCGGGCGCGACGCGCTGATGGATATTCTGAAAGAGGCATCATGACGATCACACCCGAAGAACTGGCCGCTTTTGCCGATGGCGAGTTGGCCGGTGCGCGCGAGGCGGAGATCGCCGCCATGATTGAAGCCGATCCTCAACTGGCCGCGAATATTGCCGCGCACAACGCTCTGAAACAGCAGTTGGGTGCGCATTTTGCGCCGATTCTGGAACAGCCATTGCCGGACCGCCTGACCGCGCCGTTGCGCAAGGATGACAATGTGGCCGATTTTCAGCCAGCCAAGACGCCACATGCGCCGATGGCCGCAAATGACGATAGCGTGCCTTTGAAACGGTGGGGCTGGATCGCAGGACCTGCTCTTGCAGCGTCGCTGGCAGTGGCGATATTCCTGCCGCGCGGCGGAGATGGGGCTGAAGGCTATGCTAATGCGCAGCTGGCCGCAGCGTTGAATAGCCAGCTGGTCGCTGACCAGGGCAGCGATGCGGATACCCGGATCCTGCTGAGCTTTAGAAATGAGAGCGGGGAGTTCTGCCGGGCATTTAGCGGCTCAGATGCATCAGGTATTGCTTGCCGTGACCCGTCCGGCTGGCAGCTCCGGCACTCCGGATCAGCGGGTGAACAGCGCAGCACCGAATTTCGTCAGGCGGGCAATGCACTGACCGATCTGATGGCAGCTGCGCAGAATATGGCTGTTGGCCCCGCGCTTGATGAAACCGAGGAAGCCGCCGCCAAAAAGAACGGCTGGCAGTAAAGCTGGCCGGGCCGGCAACCGGATACACATATCGGTCCGCAAAGATTGCGCCGGATATGGTGCGTGCAATATGACCGGATATGACGGTGCAGCCCCAGCGATCGATCCGCAGTGCGGTATCGCACCCCGGTTTCGCCGACACCGCGCAAAAAGAAAGGGCCGGCACATATTTGCCGGCCCTTTCGCGTGTGTATGTGTGTATGGGGGCGCTCAATTATTTTAGCCGACAGTCACGCTGCCCATACGGTATCCGCGCTCTGCCATTTCTTTGACATAATGGCGGCGCTCGCCAGCCAGTTCAAACGTGTATTCTTCCCACGCATCGCGAATATCCTCAATATCGCTGGCACGCCTCAAATCACTGCTCAGTTCTTTCTGGGCTTCGTTGATGTCGCCGCGATAATCAAACCAGAAATTATTCTCGATCCCTGCGATCGGGTTGGTGATGATCCGCTGTTCTTCTTCGCGGGCCAGCGATTCCTCGATCAGAAGCGGCGCGGCCGCGTTTGCGGCGATCGAAACAGCGCCGAATGAAAATGCGATAATGGCGGCGAATGTATTTTTCATAGTTGGTCTCCAATTCAGATCTGCGGCCACCGCGGGGCGGCCGGTCAGGAAAGAAACGAACTGGACGGCATATTTAATCCCTCCTTTAAAAAAATTATGTGTGCGCGCCGCCAGAGCGGTCACCGTTTGCCTTTAATTCCCAGGCACCAAATGCGCGTCGGCAATCGCTACGGCTAACGCATCGGCGGCATCGGGGCCTGATACGGCGGCTGCTGGTAACAATACTTTCAGCATCGCCTGCACCTGCGCCTTTTCCGCCGCGCCGGTGCCGACAACCGCTTTCTTGACCAGCCGCGCCGCATGTTCATGCACAGTCAAATCCGCCATGCCGCACGCCGCCAGCACCGCGCCGCGTGCCTGCGCAAGTTTCAGCGTGCTTTGCGGGTTTTTGTTGAGGAACATTTCCTCCGCTGCTGCGCGGTCCGGCTGATATTGGGCGATCACGGCTGATATCCCGTGCTGCAACGCGGCAAGGCGCACAGCCATCGGCGCTTTTGCATCGGTTTTTATCTGGCCATTGACAACATGGATGAGCCGCGAACCCTCCGCCCGGATCACTCCCCACCCCGTACAGCTTAACGACGGATCAAGGCCGAGAATAATCACCGCGCCGGATCAGTCGTCCAGCTGTCCCATTACTTCATCCGAAATTTCATAATTGCCCGAGACATTCTGCACGTCATCATCATCATCCAAAGTGTCAATGAGCCGGAGCAGAACCGCAGCATCCTTGGCATCGAGATCGACCGTGAGATTCGGCTTCCACGCAAGTTTTACGGTGGCCGGTTCACCAAGAACTTTCTCCAGCGCCGTGGCGACCTCGTGCAGTTCATCGCCGCTGGTCCAGATCTCGTGACCATCTTCGGAGGATTGGATGTCCTCTGCGCCCGCTTCCATCGCGGCTTCCAATACGGTATCCTCGCCGCCGGCTTCGGCACGATATTCGATATAGCCAAGCCGCTCAAACCCGTGCGCAACCGATCCGGCGGTGCCCAGATTGCCGCCATTTTTGGCAAAGGCGGTCCGCACGGCGGTGGCCGTACGGTTGCGGTTATCGGTCAACGTTTCGACAATGATCGCGCTGCCGCCGGGGCCATAACCTTCATAGCGGACCTCTTCATAATTTTCGTCATCACCAGCGGTCGCCTTGTCAATCGCGCGCTGAATATTGTCTTTGGGCATCGACTGCCCCTTGGCCGTATTCACCGCGAGCCGCAGACGCGGGTTCATATCCACATCGGGCGTGCCCATTTTCGCCGCGACAGTAATTTCGCGGCTTAATTTGGAAAACAGGTTGGACCGTTTCTTGTCCTGCGCACCCTTGCGGTGCATGATATTTTTAAATTTGGAATGGCCTGCCATAGGAATCCACCATCAGTTTTTCAGTTGCCCAGCCGATAGCCGAGCAGGAGCGGCGCGTCACCCCGTAACCTCTAAACCCTCACCGCAGTCCCGCTGGCGCTAACCATCAGCATCGATCCGGTATCGCCGATCACTTCATAATCAAGATCAATCCCGACCACTGCATTGCCGCCCAGTGCCGCGCATTCTGCCTGGATTTCTTCAATCGCCTGCTTGCGCGCATCAGCCAGAATGCGTTCATAGGAACCCGATCTGCCACCAACAATATCACGGATATTGGCAAACAGATCGCGGAACAGATTTGCGCCGACAATCACTTCGCCGGTGACGATCCCCAGATAGTGCTGGATCGGACGCCCTTCCAATGTGGGCGTCGTGCTGACAGTAATTCCGCGGGCGTCTTTCCAGGGGCCGGCCATATGTTAACTCTCCAATATGTTAGCGTCACTATACTGTGTTACTAACATAATACGCCTGGAAAATCAACCGATGCCAAGCGCCGCCTTATACGTATCAAGAACCATTTCCATTTCGCTGCGATCATCGGGTTTCATTTTGCGCAAGCGCACAATCTGGCGCATGATTTTGGGATCATACCCCACTGCTTTAGCTTCAGCGTAAACGTCCCGCACGTCATCAGCGATGCCTTTCTTTTCTTCTTCCAGGCGTTCGATGCGTTCGATCAGCAGGCGCAGGCGGTCGTCAGTGGCTTCGGCCATTATGTCACTCCAAATGTATGAGAATCGGTTGGCCACCTGATAGCGGGCCGCCGCGTGCCGGTGAAGAGGGCGCGCAGATCACTTATCCGCAATTGCTGAAATAGTCTGCGGGTCCTGGTTTTTTGCCACGCTGGCTTTCATGCGGGCAAGCTGTTCGTCCGTGGCGGGTGTTTGCCGGGACGCTTTCCATTCATCCTGCGGCATGCCGTGGATCACTGCGCGCGCGGCGGCCTTATCACCTTCAAACCCCGCATCGACAAGCCAGTCGGCCAGGCAGTTGCGGCAAAACCCGGCAAGCCCCATCAGATCGATATTCTGCGCATCATGGCGGTGCTGCAGATGAATGACGAGCCGCCGGAACGCCGCCGCCGCGACTGTATCGGGTAACGCGTCCAAACCCTGTTTCGCATTCGTATCCATCTGCAATGTCCCCCCGTGTTTCGGCTTCCCGTGGCAATGGCTGTCTGCCATAGGCGGAAGCTATGGAAAAGCACGAACCCAAATATCTTGACCCCCGCGGCCGCAAGGTCAAAGTTCTGGCAACCGTTGGCCCGGCCAGCCGCGACCCGGCAATGCTGCGCAAGCTGGTGCGCGCGGGCGTGGATGCTTTCCGCGTCAATATGAGCCACGGCGAACATTCAGACCATTCCCAGACGATTGACGATATTCGCACGCTCGAGAAAGAGCTGAACCGCCCGATCGCGATTTTCTGCGATTTGCAGGGCCCCAAATTGCGGGTCGGGACATTCAAGGATGGCAAGGCCGTGATCCGCCATTCGGGCCATTTCACGCTCGACCGCAATCCTGAACCCGGCGATGAAACGCGCGTGCAATTGCCGCATCCCGAATTGTTCGGCCTGCTGGAAAAAGGCCAGCGGCTGCTGATCAATGACGGCAAGATCCAGCTGACAGTCATTCGCGCCGACGAGAATGAAATTCTCTGTTCGGCCACCGTCGGCGGGGTTATTTCGGACCGTAAGGGCGTGAATGTGCCCGATGCGGAAATTCCGATTCCCGCGCTGACCAACAAGGACCGCAAGGATCTCGCCTTTGCGGTGGAGAAAGGCGCAGACTGGATCGGGCTGTCTTTTGTCCAGCGGCCCGAAGATCTGGCCGAGGCGCGCAAGCTGATTGGCGGGGCCAATGGTGCCGGGGCGGCATTATGCGCCAAGATTGAAAAGCCGATGGCGGTCCGGCGGCTCGATGAAATCATCGAAATGTCTGACGGGATCATGGTCGCGCGCGGCGATCTGGGGGTGGAACTCAACCCCGAAGAGGTACCGCCGCTGCAAAAGAAAATCGTCAACAAAACACGGATTGCGGGCAAGCCGGTGATCGTTGCGACGCAAATGCTGGAATCGATGATTGAAAGCCCCGCCCCAACCCGCGCGGAGGTGTCCGATGTTGCCAATGCGGTCTATGACGGGGCCGATGCGATCATGCTCAGCGCGGAAACCGCAGCGGGCGACTGGCCCGAAGAAGCGGTCACGATTATGGACCGGATCGCCGCGCAAGTGGAACGCGATGACGCCTATCTGGAGCGGGTGCGTTTCCTCGATACCCCGCCCGACCGGACCACAGCCGATGCGCTCAGCCATGCCTGCGCGACGATTTCCGACACGGTGAACATCGCGGCGATTACCGTCTTCACGGGATCGGGCAGCACCGCGCGGCGGGTGGCGCGCGAGCGGCCTTCGGTGCCGATGCTGGTCCTCACCCCGCGCCTCAAAACCGCGCGGCGTCTGGCGCTGTTATGGGGCGCACATGCGGTGATGACGCGCGACATTGGCAGTTTTGAGGAAATGATCGCCAAGGGCAAACGCATGGCGCTGCGCCACGGGTTCGGCGCGGCGGGCAGCAAATTGATCGCGCTCGCCGGGGTTCCCTTCGGCACACCGGGCAGCACCAATCTGATCCATGTGGTGACGCTGGCGGGTGACGAGCTGGAACGCCACGAAAGCTAAGCCCGGCTATGGAATTTAACGACCTGCTTAGCCGCTATTTCGCGACATCGGATTTTGCCGACATAACCCCCGCCGCGATGGCCGCCGGGACAGAGCGGATGCGGGTCGATCTGGGTCTGGAGACAGATCGCGGCAAACGGTTTGCGATCTGGTCGCTGCTCTATATGCTCGGTGAAGCGCCTGAACTGACAGCCACTTTCAAAGATGCGGGCGAACAGGACGCCGCACGCAATTTCATGGATATGATGGCAGCGGCTGAGGGGGCGTAAATACGCGGCGCACGCCAGAGTTTATTCGGGCAGGAAACCCAATTCAAACACCATCGGGCGCAATTTTTCGGTGAGCGCGGCATAGGCGGCTTTGAACGGATCGAAATCGATCAGCTCGATATCGCCATATGCCTCCAGCGCGCGGCGCACCTGATACCATCCGGCATCGGCGCGGCCCAGTTTGAATTCTTCCCTGATCTTGTTGGGGAAGCGGGTGGCGTGGAACGTCCTGAACAGCGTGCGCCCTTCATCCAGCACCGCCTGCGCCTCGGGCGAAAAGTCCATATCCGCCATATAGCGCACCATAAAATCACTCTCGAACCGCTCGGCTCCGACTTCGCTTTCGGTAAAGGGGATGAAGTGATTGGTGAGGCTCCAGTCGCGATCATTCCAGTGCAGCCCGTCCGCACCAGCGGTCAGGTTGCTGCCGTTGAACAGCATCCAGACGAGACAATCGGATTTGAAAATGTCGGAGAGCGGCGCTGAGGGTTGCAGGAACTGGTCGCGGTCATTGAGCCATGTCGGTTTGATGAGGCGGCGGACGGCGAAGACTATGGCGGCTTGCCAGAGGTTTTCCTCGGTGACGAAAAGCCCGTGTCCGCCATTGAAACCAGAAGAAAACAAGGCTGTTTTGTTAGCCTGCTGCAAGTCGTTGCTGTTGCACCACATGTAAGCGATCGCGTCATCTGACCATCGTGTTCCACGCAGATCCTTCGTGGCGGTTGCTGTGGTTAGTGCGTTCTTAAGCGGCACAACCTGTTCGCGGTTTGAACGCGGGCGCACGATCCACTTTGTTAGTAATTTCTGTCCTGTGCTCGTAACGAATTTTTTCTCACCCTCTTCTTGGCCATCTTTGTCGAGAACGCGAGTTTCAATGTCAGCCACGGCGAGATTGACCGACGTATCCCAGACCAAAAACGCAATTGGAAAATTACCCGGAACGCTGTCAAATGCGCGGCTATGAACAACAAAGCCCGCCATGAATTTCGCCTGCCATGTTGTTCTGAAATGTTCCAAAGTCGGCGAAATGACATATTTTAGTGTCGAGAACATCGCGAGCACGGCCATCGGAAGTTCCAAGTCGATCCGAGCCACGAATTGTGCAAAAAGTTCATTGGTTGCTTTGCCGTAATCTGCCTTCAAACTTACGGCCAATCGAGTCTTGGCAACATTTTCTTTCGCACCAGAGCCATCAGATGCAACGCCTTTTGCGGTGTTATCGTTCGTTGCCTCCGCATATGGCGGATTAATCAGCACCAGAATCGGCTTCGCGCCCTTCTTGCCCTCGCGCGCATCGGCAATCGCTTGCCGCAGCGCCTGCGGCAGCTTGCCCGACAGCGCGTAATCAATCTCGCCAAAATCGGTCACATCGTCATTCAGATAATCATATTGGAAAATCTCCGCACCGGCGAAGGCCGGGTTGCTGCGCATAATCGTCACGTCTTCCTGATCCAGCGTGGACATATAGACGTTGCGCAGATTGCTATGCTTCGCCTCCAGATTGCCGACGCCCGCGCACATATCCCACACGATATATTTGCTCTGCCAATCCGCGCCCAGCGTGGCGTTCAATTGGTCATAGGCTTTGTCGACAATATGCAGCGGGGTGTAGAACGCGCCCTTGAACTTCTGATCATCCATCGGCAGCAGACTGTCGCGCCGTTCGAGCAGGTAGTGCCGGTGCTTTTGTTCGGGCGGGCGGTGATAGATGTTCCAGAAATTGCGGTATCCGCGCTCGCTCGCCAGCTCATATTGCTCGGACCCGATGATAAATACCGGCTTGTCCCCGCTGAACAGCAGCCGCGCGGGCAGATTGCGCATCGCTTCATTGGTGCCGTCATGCATGATATCGGCAAAAAACAGCACGGCGTAATCCGCCTCATTCTTCACGCCGAGTTCGTGGCCGACCATCGCCACCCATTTATCGAACACCTGCCGCAGATTGTTGGGCGTGATCGGGGTGCGGATGATCCGCCCCTCACGCACGGCATCCCTGGCGGCCTTGATAAACTCCGCCTCATATCCGTCGATCTGGTACAGGATGAAATGGGTTTCGATGGTGGGGGCGATCTGCGCCGCCATCACCTTATCCGCCGCCGAACCGGATTTGGGCCAGACGATGGACTTGTCTTCCAGCAGCGGAAGGGCGTGCTCGGTCGCCATCAGCGCGGCCTTTTCGCGGTCAATCACGCACAGGAAACCGGGGATTGGCTCCCCCCGTTTGCGCGCGGCGCGGACATAGGTGAGCAATTGCGCGAACATCAGCAGCGGCGGGGTTGGGGATTCCTTGGCTTCGAACCAGATTTCGGGCGTCTGGATATCGACCAGCCCCTTGAACACGCCCTTCAGGCCGAGCGCCTTGATATAGGCGTCCTTGACATCCTCTTCGGTTTTGGCGCGTTCCAGGGCTGTGCTCAGGTCCATTATATGATCGCGCCTTATGTCCCGCCGCAGCCGATATAGTGCCGGTGCCCTATCCCTATCACCCATCCGCTGTAAATCCACATGAAATGCGGTTCAGGGCGGTGCCGCGCAATTCCCCATTTTCCTACAGCGGCAGGAGCTGCTACCCGGCACACCGCTTTTGCAGATCGCCCATTGTTTCAGAAAACCACAAGGCGCAGACCGACCCCTATACCGGCCCCCTACCCCGTAAGTCGCTTTGGCCTGGGCCGCTATAAGTTACTGAATTAGTTGATTTATCTTAAATGACGACCGGTTGACACATTGTCAATTGTGTCAACCGGGTGTCAAGCAAGGATCAACCCACTATCGGGCAGTCCAATTTACAGGATTGTCAAATCTTCGATAGCGGGAAAGTCGCGCGACATGACATTGCCAGCAGAATCAACCTGGGTACCCTTACCCATGCGAACCACTGCTTTCTTTCCTCTCAAAGCTTTAGGCAGCTCGCCCGCGGCAACCCACGGTTTGCACGGTTCCGCAGTGCACAGCGCCGTTTTGTCTTCTCCGTCTTGGCTGTATTCCAAATAGCAACTATCGCCGCAGCTTATCGCTTTGAGGGTGATTGCACTATCCAGCCCGGCCATGGGCTTAGCGGGCGCAGTTTTCTCGGCCCCAGCTGCGGGCGTATCCTTCGGGGCCATTGCTGCCTCCGCAGCAGATGTATCCTGCGGGGCTGTTTCGGCGACTTTTTGTTCGCTCGTAATGTCTGCGCCGGCGGCATTATCGGGCGCCGAACCGGCGTTATCAGAACATCCGGCAAGCAGCAAACCAACCGGAAGAATGACGCGGACCAATCTAAGCATAGCAGGACCTTTACGAGGATGTGTATAGAGACTGCCCTTTGGACCACATATTACCCCGCTACAACAAAAATAACGCAGCACAGACATTTTGCGATTGATGCCAGCGGGCCGAACGCCGTCGCTGTGCGAAATAGCATTGTGATGGAGGGGGTTCAGCAGGAACTTGACGCGCGCTCCAACCGCCGCCGCGCGGTGTCCTCGCCCAGAACCGGCAGCAGCTCGCCCATATCGGGGCCATGATCCTGCCCGGTGAGAGCCTGGCGTAGCGGCAGGAACAGCCCCTTGCCCGTGCGGCCCGTGCTGCCCTTCAGCGCGCTGGTGAGCGCGCCCCACGGATCATCGCCCCAGCTAAGGACTGTGGCCGCCTGTGCCAGATAGGCGCGGTCTTCATCGGAAAATTCGGGCAGGTTGATCGGTCCGGTGACGATTTTCCAATAGGCATGCGCGCCGCTGACACTGTCCAGATTGGGGCGGACCGCATGCCAGGCTTCCTCGCCCATCGCTTTGGGCAGACGGTCCTTTACAGCGGCGTACTCCATCTGGTGGACCAGAGCGGTATTGATCCGCTCCAGATCGGCATCGTCGAATTTTGCCGGGGCTCGGCCAAAGGTGGAGAGGTCAAAAGTGTCGACCAAAACAGCCGTGTCGGCCACCGGCTCCACCGGCTGCGAGGTGCCGAGCCGCGCGAGCAGAGCGATGATCGCTTGCGGTTCGATGTCGCGTTCACGGAAGGTATCGCAGCCGAGCGACCCCAGCCGTTTGGACAGTTTGCCTTCCTTGCCGGTAAGCAGTGCCTCATGCGCAAAACGCGGCGGGGCGGCATTCATCGCCTCGAACATCTGCACCTGCACGGCGGTGTTCGACACGTGATCCTCGCCCCGCAGCACATCGGTGATACCCATTTCGACATCATCCACCGCGCTGGGAAGCATATAGAGCCAGCTGCCATCGGCGCGCCGGATCACCGGATCGGACAGAGTGGCGGGATCAAATTTCTGCGAGCCGCGCACGCCGTCTTCCCACGCGATGGGTGAGGCGTGATCGAGCTTGAACCGCCAATGCGGGGCGATGCCTTCTGCCTGTTTGGCGGCATGATCGGCATCGTTCAGATCGAGCGCAGCCCGGTCATAGATCGGCGGCTTGCCCCGGCCCAGTTGCACTTTACGTTTCAGGTCCAGTTCCTGCGCGGTTTCATAGGCGCGGTAGACACGGCCTGCATCGACCAGTTTCTGAAACGCTTCCTCATAATGGGCGAGCCGCTGCGACTGGCGCTCCTCCCCGTCAGGGTGCATTCCCAGCCACGCCAGATCGGCACGAATCGCATGGGTGTATTCGTCCTTGCTCCGCTCCGGATCGGTATCATCGATCCGCAGCATGAACTTGCCCGAGCCGCCATCCTGACTGGCTTTCTGCGCCAGCATCCAATTGTGCAGCGCGGTGCGGATATTGCCGACATGCAGGCGGCCAGTGGGGGACGGGGCAAAGCGTGTGATAGTGGTCATGGCTGCGCAATTAGCCCCTGGCGCGGCGCGCGACAAGCCGATGCTTTGCCGCCAGTCTTGGGCAATGCCTCAGCCAGAGCTTTCCAACGCTGCGCTGCTGGTCTAGCACCCGGCGCATGAGCACCGAAACAGCACTCGCCAATGCGGTACACGATGCCGGTCTGCCCGGTGCCTGCGCCATGATTGTGGAGAGCGGCGGGGTGCGCTTCAGCGGGGCATGGGGGATGGCAGATGTCAGCACCGGCACGCCGATGAGGCCCCATACCGTGTGCCAGATTGCCTCCATGACCAAGGCGCTGGTCTCGCTCGCCGCGATGCAATTGGTGGAGGCCGGCGCGCTGACATTGGACGGGCCGATTGGCAGCATCCTGCCCGAACTCGCCGACGCGCAGGTGATGACCGGACTGGATGCCGATGGGAAACCGCAATTGCGCCCTGCCAGCCGCCCGATCACCTTGCGCCATCTGCTCACCCACACGGCGGGTTTGGGGTATTTCTTTGTCCAGCCGCAGGTGCTGCAATATTTCGGCGCGGTCGGAATGCCGGTGCCCGGTTCGAGAGCCAGCATCACCATGCCGCTGATGTTCGATCCGGGCGAGCGGTGGGAATATGGCGTTGCCACCGATTGGGTCGGGCTGGCGGTGGAGGCTGCAAGCGGGATGACATTGGGCGCGTATCTTGATGCGCATATCTTTGCGCCGCTGGGCATGACGAAAACCGCCTTTCGCCCGCAATTCGAGGATGGAATGGCCCGCGTCCACCGGCGCGATGACGCAGGACATCTGGTGGCAACGCCGATGAATCTGGGCGGCGGCGAGTTTCAGAGCGGCGGCGGCGGATTGTCCTCCACCGCGCACGATTATGCGCGCTTCCTGCAAATGGTGCTGCGCGGCGGGGAATTGAACGGTAACCGGATCGTGTCAGAGGCGGCCATAGCCGAAATGTCACGCAACCAGATCGGCGATCTACGGGCGGGCTATATGGGCTCGGCGATGCCCGATCTGGCCCAGCCGTTTGACACCTTTCCCGATCAGCACACCGGATGGGGTCTGGGCTTCCTGATCAATCCTGAACCGGTCGCAGGCGGGCGCTCTGCCGGCAGTCTGGCCTGGGCGGGAATTTTCAATTCCTATTACTGGATTGATCCCGCCGCCGGTGTCGCGGGCGTGTTTATCAGCCAGCTGTCCCCGTTTGGCGATCCGGGCGCACTGGCGGCGTTCGGGGTGCTGGAGCAGATGGCGTATGCGGATCAAAGGAACGCATCTAAATAAAGCGACGCGCCCGGACGGTATTGCGCAGCCCCCGGCAAGGCAGTCTGCCGGGCCCTGTGAGTATCCGCAATAGTGCGGATTTTACCGCGTGACCGGGATCACAGTCACCGCCAAGCCAGATCGGTACATTGCCGCAAGGAATGCCAATCGAAGGAGGTCACAATGGCAAGCAGCTGGCAGAAAAGTCTCGCACAATTGGGATATACCCCGATCAGATTACCCAGCGCAGATTTCGACATATTCACGCTGGTTTACGAACATGACAGCCGGCGCGGCCATGATAATGCGTTTCATATTCTGACCGCAGGGGCAACCGGCACTCGGCCCGTGCCCAGGCGCAATATCGCCGCAGCAATGATAGAGGGCACCGCCAAACGAATCCATAATATATCCATCGGGCTGAGCATCCTTCAGGGCCTGCTATCGGCGCTGGGCGGCGCTAAGATGGGGCTGTCTATTGGTTTTGAAAATGCCAGCGAAGTGACATTCTCCTACGCTGATGTGACCAAGGATATCGTGTCTGCGGTTGAGCTGGAGATGTTTTTGCGCACCGCGAAAGCGCCGGATAGCGGACTGCTCAAAGGCTGGCTTGATGACAATCTTTGGATAATGACATCGGTGCTCAAATCGAAAAAGATCGAAGTCACAGCCAAAGATTCACATGGCCAGAACCTCGAGCTTGATGTGCCGGTGATCCGCGATGCTATCGGCGGAAATCTAAAAGTAAGTCGGCCGAGTTCGAGCAGTACCGGGATCGCCTTCGAAGGCGAAGTCCCGCTTCCTTTCGCAGCACAAGTCTACAAAGTGCGGCGCTTTTCAGGTGATGATCCTGACAGCCTGTCATTGCGCGAAGCGAAGGCGGGTTCGGTTGTGCTGAAATCGATGGCCGCCAAATCGGCTGACGATATGCAGATTGCTGATGACATCCCGCTGATCCTGCCTGACGTTCTTGAAAACGGGATCGGCACGTCAGAAATGTAGAATAGATGTGTGGTGAACACAAAAAACCCCGCCGGAGTATGTGCTCCGGCGGGGTTCTTTATGTGGCAGGGCCTCATGCCTATTCAGCGTCAGGCGTTTCCGGTGCAGCGCCGCCGCCCATAGCTGCCGCCATTGCGGCTTCGTCCATCGGGGCATCAACCGGCGCGTCCGTTTCCGGCGCTTCGGAGATATCACCGGCGGCCTCGGCAGCGGCGATAGCCTCCTGCTGCTTCTTCCACTGGGCCCGCAAAGCCGCATCACGGCTGGACGCGGTAACCCGCATACGGTTCATGCCCGCGCCGGTACCCGCTGGGATCAGACGGCCCACGATCACGTTTTCTTTCAGGCCGATCAGCGTATCCTTCTTCCCTTCAACCGCGGCCTGCGTCAGCACGCGCGTGGTTTCCTGGAAGGATGCTGCCGAGATGAATGAACGGGTTTGCAGCGATGCCTTGGTGATACCCAGCAGAACCGGGACGCCTTCGGCCTTTTTCTGCTTCTTATCGAGTTTCGCATTATACTCGTCCATTTCCGCACGGTCGACTTGCTCACCCGGCAGCAGCGTCGTGTCACCGCCAACGGTAATCTCAACCTTTTGCAGCATCTGGCGAACAATCGTTTCGATGTGCTTGTCGTTGATTTTCACACCTTGCAGACGGTACACTTCCTGAATCTCGTCAACGAGATATTCAGCCAGTGCCTCCACACCCAGAACATCGAGGATGTCATGCGGGTTCGGGCTGCCCGAAATCAGCGTGTCGCCTTTTTTCACGAAATCGCCTTCCTGAACGTCGATGACTTTCGTCTTGGCGATCAGATATTCGACCCGGTCCTGATTTTCGGCATCGGCCTCCGGAACAATCGCGATCTTGCGTTTGGCCTTATATTCGCGGACGAATTCGATCTTGCCGGAGATTTTGGCAATGATCGCATTGTCTTTCGGGATGCGCGCTTCGAACAGTTCGGCAACGCGCGGAAGGCCGCCGGTGATATCACGGGTTTTGGCCGCTTCGCGCGATGCACGGGCAAGAATATCGCCCGCCTGCACTTCCTGACCGTCATCAACCGACAGAGAGGTACCCGGTGCCAGCATGTAACGCTGGGCATCGGTTTCGCCATCCGCACCGATCACTTCACCTTCGCCGAGCAGAGTGAGGCGCGGGCGAAGATCTTCCTTCTTCTTCCGGCCGGTTGCACGGTTTTCCGTGACCACACGCTGGGCGATACCGGTGGCATCATCCACCCGTTCTTCCATCGTCGTACCGTCGATCAAATCCTGGAACGTGACGCGGCCCGATTGCTCGGTGATGATCGGCAGCGAGAACGGATCCCATTCTGCCAAACGATCGCCTTCCTTGATCTTTGCGCCCGCCTTGTTGAGAATAACTGTACCATAGGGCACTTTGTGCATCTCACGCTCACGGCCCTCGGCATCGATCACCACGATTTCACCATTACGCGCGAGCGAGAGCATACGGCCCTGCTTGTCGGTAATCGTGGGCATGTCGCGATATTCGACCGTCCCGTCAGAAATTGCTTCCAGATGCGATGTTTCATTGAGCTGCGCCGCGCCGCCAATATGGAATGTCCGCATGGTCAGCTGCGTGCCCGGTTCACCGATGGACTGCGCGGCGATGACGCCGACAGCTTCACCGATATTGACCGGAGTACCCCGGGCAAGATCACGTCCGTAACATTTGCCGCAGACACCCTGATCAGCCTCGCACACCAGCGGCGAGCGGATCTTGGCGGACTGAACCTCTGCCGCTTCGATTTCGGCCACCATCGGCTCGTCCAGCAAAGTGCCAGATTTGACGATAACCTCGCCGGTTTTCGCATTGATCAGATCTTCTGCAGTCGTCCGGCCCAGAATACGCTCACCGAGTGAGGCGATCACAGAACCACCCTGAACGATGGCGCGCATTTCCAGCGCATTATCGGTCTTGCAATCTTCCTCGACGATCACGCAGTCCTGCGACACGTCAACCAGACGGCGAGTCAGATAACCGGAGTTAGCTGTCTTCAGCGCCGTATCCGCGAGGCCCTTGCGCGCGCCGTGGGTGGAGTTGAAATATTCAAGAACGGTCAGACCTTCCTTGAAGTTGGAGATGATCGGTGTTTCGATAATCTCGCCCGAGGGTTTCGCCATCAGACCGCGCATACCCGCCAGCTGCTTCATCTGCGCTGGCGAACCACGCGCACCGGAATGCGCCATCATATAGATCGCGTTGATTGGTGCCTGGCGGCCATTCTCATCAATCGGCTGCGCCTTAATCTCATCCATCATCGCATCGGCGACCGTGTCACCGCAGCGCGACCAGGCATCGATCACCTTGTTATATTTTTCCTGCTGCGTGATCAGGCCGTCCTGATATTGCTGCTCATAATCAGCCACCAGAGCCTTGGTTTCCTCGATCTGGCCATCCTTGGAATCGGGGATGATCATATCATCCTTACCAAAGGAGATACCGGCCTTGAACGCATGGGTGAAGCCCAGCGTCATGATCGCATCAGCGAACAGAACCGTGTCTTTCTGGCCGGTGTGACGATAGACCTGGTCAATCACATCACCGATTTCCTTCTTGGTGAGAAGGCGGTTGATAATGTCGAACGGTACCTTGTGGTTCTTCGGCAGACATTCACCGATCAGCAAGCGGCCCGGCGTGGTCACGAAACGCTGGAGAACGATTTTCCCGTTTTCATCGGCTTGCGGTACGCGCGTGATGATCTTGGAGTGGAGCGATACCGCTCCCACTTCCAGTGCGTGATGGACTTCGGCCATGTCGGCAAAACGCGGCAGTTTCTCGATCTGCTCGCCATTCTCTTCGATGAATTCGGGCGTTTTTTCCTGCCGGTCCATCGACAGGTAATAGATCCCCAATACCATATCCTGCGACGGAACGATGATCGGCTTGCCATTGGCGGGGCTGAGGATGTTGTTCGTGGACATCATCAGCACGCGCGCTTCCAGCTGGGCTTCCAGCGATAGCGGCACGTGAACCGCCATTTGGTCCCCGTCAAAGTCAGCATTGAACGCGGAGCAAACCAGCGGGTGAAGCTGGATCGCCTTCCCTTCGATCAATACCGGCTCGAACGCCTGAATCCCAAGCCGGTGCAAAGTCGGCGCACGGTTAAGCATCACGGGGTGTTCACGGATGACTTCATCCAGAATATCCCAGACTTCCTTACGCTCTTTCTCGACCCATTTCTTGGCTTGTTTCAGGGTCATGGACAGACCCTTTGCATCAAGCCGGGCATAGATAAACGGCTTGAACAGTTCGAGCGCCATCTTCTTGGGCAGACCGCACTGGTGCAATTTCAGTTCCGGGCCGGTGACGATAACCGAACGCCCCGAATAATCGACGCGCTTACCGAGCAGGTTCTGGCGGAAACGGCCCTGCTTGCCTTTCAGCATATCAGACAGCGATTTCAGCGGGCGTTTGTTGGCACCGGTAATCACCCGGCCGCGGCGGCCATTGTCGAACAGCGCATCGACAGCTTCCTGGAGCATGCGTTTTTCGTTGCGCACGATGATGTCGGGCGCGCGCAGTTCGATCAGCCGCTTCAAACGGTTGTTCCGGTTGATGACGCGGCGATAGAGATCGTTGAGATCGGATGTCGCGAAACGGCCACCATCCAGCGGCACCAGTGGGCGCAATTCTGGCGGAATAACCGGCACGACTTCAAGGATCATCCACTCAGGACGGTTGCCCGAGTCAATGAAGCTCTCGACGACTTTAAGGCGTTTGATAATCTTTTTTGGCTTGAGCGTGCTCTTGGTGGTCCGCAGCTCTTCCATCAGATCATCGCGTTCTTGCTCAAGATCGAGATCCATCAGCATGAACTTGACGGCTTCCGCACCGATACCGGCGGAGAACGCGTCTTCGCCATATTCGTCTTGCGCTTCGACCATTTCGTCTTCGGTCATCAGCTGGAATTTCTCCAGCGGCGTCAGCCCCGGTTCAGTGACGATGTAGCTTTCAAAATAGAGCACCCGCTCCAGCTGCTTCAATTGCATATCGAGCAGCAAACCGATGCGTGAAGGCAGCGATTTGAGGAACCAGATATGCGCAACCGGCGCGGCCAGTTCGATATGCCCCATCCGCTCGCGGCGGACTTTGGTCACAGTCACCTCAACGCCGCATTTCTCGCAGACGACGCCCTTATATTTCATCCGCTTATATTTGCCGCACAGACATTCATAATCCTTCACCGGACCGAAAATGCGCGCACAAAACAGGCCGTCACGCTCGGGCTTGAACGTACGGTAATTGATGGTTTCCGGCTTCTTGATTTCGCCGAATGACCAGCTGCGGATACGCTCCGGCGATGCCAGACCGATCTGGATTTGGTCGAATGTTTCCGGCTTGGCCAGCTGGTTGGTGAATTTGGTTAGGTCGTTCATAATGTAGCTCCGTTTCCCTCACTCAGGAGGGTCAGGGTCAATCCTTCAATCGGCTTATTCTGCGGCGATCTTCATGCCGTCATCATCATCCTCATCACCATCGGAGAGCGAGGACAATTCGACGTTGAGACCCAGGCTGCGCATTTCCTTGACGAGCACGTTGAAGCTCTCCGGGATACCCGCTTCGAATGTATCGTCGCCCTTGACGATGGCTTCGTACACCTTGGTCCGTCCGATCACGTCATCCGACTTCACGGTGAGCATTTCCTGCAGCGTATAGGCTGCGCCGTAGGCCTGGAGTGCCCAGACCTCCATCTCACCAAACCGCTGTCCGCCAAACTGCGCCTTACCACCCAGCGGTTGCTGCGTGACCAGCGAATACGGGCCAATTGACCGCGCGTGGATCTTGTCATCGACCAGGTGGTGCAGCTTGAGCATATAGATATAGCCCACTGTCACCTGACGGTCGAACGCATCACCGGTGCGGCCATCAAACAGCGTCACCTGGCCCGAACCGGGCAGACCCGCTTTTTCAAGCATGGTGGTGACGTCGCCTTCGCGCGCGCCGTCAAATACCGGCGTGCCCATTGGCACACCATTGGTTAGATTGCCTGCCAGCTCGACAATCTCTGCGGTCGAACGCGCATCGATTTCGCTGTGATAATCATCGCCATAAGCATGTTTGAGCCGTTCGATCACGGCTTCGGGCGGCGCCGCCTTCGCGTAATCTTCTGCCGCGTTTGGATTGCCGCGTTTCCATTCGACCAGAGCTTCGGTGACCTGCTGGCCCAGACCGCGTGCGGCCATACCCAGATGGGTTTCGAAGATCTGCCCGACATTCATACGGCTGGGAACGCCCAGCGGGTTCAAAACGATATCGACCGGCGTACCATCTTCGAGGAACGGCATGTCTTCCTGCGGCAATATGCGGCTGATCACACCCTTGTTTCCGTGCCGTCCGGCCATCTTGTCGCCCGGCTGCAGTTTCCGTTTCACCGCCACGAAGACTTTGACCATTTTCAGCACGCCCGGCATCAATTCGTCGCCGCGTTCCAGCTTTTCCTTACGATCTTCGAACTTGTCGTCGATGATCTTGATCGCTTCGTCATATTGCGTTTTTACAGCTTCGATCTGCTGCTGGCGGCCATCATCGGCCACCGCAAATTTGAACCATTCAAACTTGTCGAGCTCATCGAGAGTTTCCTCGGTGATCTCGCCGCCTTTCTTGATGCCTTTCGGCGCGGCAGACGCAGTCTGACCGATCAGCATATCGCGCAGACGGTTGTAGGTCGCCCGGTTGAGGATCGCGCGCTCATCGGCGCTATCCTTGCGCAAACGCTCGATTTCCTCGTTCTGGATCGCCCGTGTACGGTCATCGACCTCGATACCGTGACGGTTGAACACGCGCACTTCAACGACCGTGCCGGCAACACCTGGCGGCAGACGGAGCGACGTGTCGCGCACATCGGAGGCTTTCTCTCCGAAAATGGCACGGAGCAGCTTTTCTTCCGGCGTCATCGGGCTTTCGCCCTTCGGTGTGATCTTACCCGCCAGAATATCACCCGGATGCACTTCTGCGCCGATATAGACAATGCCTGCCTCATCGAGATTGCGCAGAGCCTCCTCGCCGACATTCGGGATATCACGCGTGATATCTTCCGGGCCAAGCTTGGTATCGCGGGCCATGACTTCAAATTCCTCGATATGGATCGAGGTGAAGACATCATCCTTCACGATGCGTTCGCTGATCAGGATACTGTCTTCATAATTATATCCGTTCCACGGCATGAACGCGACAAGGCTGTTTTTGCCCAGCGCCAACTCGCCCAGATCGGTTGATGGACCATCAGCGATGATATCGCCGGGTTCAACCACATCATTCACCTTAACCAACGGGCGCTGGTTGATGCAGGTGTTCTGGTTGGACCGCTGGAATTTCTGCAACGTGTAAATATCGACGCCGGACTGGCCGGCTTCCACATCACCGATTGCACGGATCACGATGCGCGTTGCATCCACTTGGTCGACGATACCGCCGCGGGTGGCCGAAATCGCCGCCCCCGAATCGCGCGCCACGGTCTCTTCCATGCCGGTTCCGACAAACGGTGCCTCGGCTTTGACCAGCGGCACCGCCTGACGCTGCATGTTCGATCCCATCAATGCGCGGTTGGCATCATCGTTTTCAAGGAACGGGATCAGCGAAGCGGCAACCGAGACAAGCTGCTTGGGCGACACATCCATCAATGTGATCTGATCGCTTGGCAGCATGACAAATTCGCCGGCCTGACGGGCCGAGACGAGATCTTCCACAAACGTACCGTCTTCATTGAGTGCAGCAGAGGCCTGCGCAACCGCGTGCTTCTGCTCCTCCATCGCCGACAGATACGCTACTTCACCGGTGACCTTGCCGTCTTTTACAGAACGATAGGGCGTTTCGATAAAACCGTATTTGTTGACGCGGCTGAACGATGCGAGGCTGTTAATCAGACCGATATTCGGGCCCTCTGGCGTTTCAATCGGGCAAATCCGGCCATAATGGGTTGGGTGAACGTCACGGACTTCGAAACCGGCACGCTCCCGCGTCAGACCGCCAGGGCCGAGCGCAGAGACGCGGCGTTTATGCGTAACTTCGGATAGCGGATTGGTCTGATCCATAAATTGCGACAGCTGCGAAGAGCCGAAGAATTCGCGAACCGCAGCCACTGCCGGTTTCGCATTGATCAGATCGTTGGGCATAACGGTCGAGACATCGACCGAGCTCATACGCTCCTTCACCGCGCGCTCCATCCGCAGCAGACCGACGCGGTACTGGTTTTCGAGCAGCTCACCCACCGAACGGACCCGGCGGTTGCCGAGGTTATCGATATCATCGACCTCGCCCTTGCCGTCTTTCAGATCGACCATTTCCTTCACCACGGCGAGGATATCTTCCTTGCGCAATGTGGTGACGGTGTCTTCCGCGTCGAGTTCAAGACGCATGTTGAGTTTCACCCGGCCCACGGCGGACAGGTCATAGCGTTCTGCATCGAAGAACAGCCCTTCGAACAGGGCTTCGGCTGTTTCCTTGGTTGGCGGCTCGCCCGGACGCATGACCTTGTAAATCGCCTCCAGACCCTCATCGCGGTTCTCGGCCTTGTCAGCCGCCAGAGTGTTGCGGATCCACGGCCCGGTATTGATCTCGTCAATATCAAGCAATTCGAGCTGGTCGATCCCCGCATTGTCGAGCACTTCGAGATTTTCTGCCGACACCTCGTCACCGGCTTCGATATAGATCCGTCCGGTTTTCTCGTCGATCAGGTCGCGCGCGGCATAACGGGCGAACACTTCCTCGGTCGGTATGAGCAGGTCGGTCAGGCCGTCTTTGGCGGCCTTGTTCGCCGCACGCGGGCTGATTTTCTGGTTGGCAGGAAAAATTTCCTCACCGGTTTTGGCATCGACCAGCGCAAAGGCAGGTTTTGTGTTGCGCCATGCATCAGCGACGAATGGCATTTTCCAGCCACCTTCAGCGCCCGCCCCTGCACCGGGGGCACCAGCAACACGGTCCCATGTGACAGTGTTGTAGAAGTGATCGAGGATCCCTTCATGATCGAGGCCCAGCGCGAAGAGCAGGCTGGTCACCGGCAATTTACGCTTCCGGTCAATCCGGACATTGACGATGTCTTTGGCGTCAAATTCAAAATCGAGCCATGACCCGCGATACGGGATCACGCGCGCGGCAAACAAAAGCTTGCCAGAGGAGTGCGTTTTGCCGCGGTCATGGTCAAACAACACACCCGGCGAACGGTGCATCTGGCTGACGATGACACGCTCTGTTCCGTTAATGATGAACGTGCCGTTATGCGTCATCAAGGGCATGTCGCCCATATAGACGTCTTGCTCTTTTATATCCAAAACCGAGCGCGTTTCGGTTTCCTGATCCACTTCGAACACGATCAGGCGCAAAGTCACTTTCATCGGTGCGGCGTAAGTGATCCCGCGCTGGCGGCATTCGGTGGTGTCGTATTTCGGCGGCTCGAGCTCGTAATGCACGAAATCCAGCTCGGCAGTGCCGGCGAAATCACGAATCGGGAACACGCTGCGCAGCGTCTTTTCCAGACCGGACACGTAATCAATCGACGGATCGGAGCGCAAGAACTGCTCATAGCTTTCGCGCTGAACTTCGATCAGATTGGGCATTTGTACAACTTCGTGCACATCGCCAAAAATCTTACGGATACGCTTCTTAGCCGTACCGGTGTTTGCGCCCGATTTACGGCCGGATGCCTGCGGTGCTTTCGCCTTGGTCGCCATAGGGGTAGTTCGCCTATCAATTGATGACGCGCCAACGCGGCGGCGCGCCTATTACACTGTGTCTGCGCGGATCGACACTTCCATGCGGGACGCACAAAGGCCGCAGCGTTACGCGCCCGTTTCAGGCGCTGCTGCAGCTTTGTAAAACGTCGCGGCTATGGAAACGCGCCTTCCTTCCTGGACTGATCCCCGCGCAAGGACCCGTCACTCTCGAAGAGCGCGATTGACAGCCATATAGGAAGTGCGCGCCGTCCTGTCAAAGGGCAATACCGCCCCCGCCGCAACCGAGTGAGTTATCGCTTTTCCATACGCTGCATATTGTTTTGCGATATTATTGATTGACAATAAATCGAATCATCTTTATTGAATGTCGATATCGAACATATTGGAGAACAACAAATGACAAATCGTACACAAAATTTCGCCGCCGCAATCGCCTCATTGGCCATTGTGATCATGACTTTCACACCATTGATTAGTGTACCCCCGGCAGAGGCGGGTGAGCTCACTGCGCATGTCATGGTTCTGCCGCAAATCGCCTGACCTGATCTGATCGCGGCCTTGTAAATGCCACCCAAACCGGGAATTTTTTATGACTTTCAAACCCAATGATCCGCTGCTTCTTGTGGGCAAAATTCTGGTTATTCTGGGCCAAGCTCTCATGGCTCTAACAGTGGCTGCCTTACTGATCGCACTGCCCGTATTGTGGCTCAATCTTGGTAATATTGCAGCCGAGATACAAACCGAGTTCCCCAGCGCAGCAGCCTTCCCAACTGGCGCTATATCGGGAGGCATAGCAATTGCCCTTATCATGGCGGGGCTGATGTTTTTCTTCTTCCGCAAGATTATGCATATCATTGAAACTGTCGGCGCAGGCGATCCGTTCGCCCCTGAAAACGCCAACCGCTTGGGCGCAATGGCGTGGGCGATGCTGGCCGTGCAATTGCTGGCAATCCCGCTGGGCGGGCTGGCGCTGTATATCGCCAAGATTGTCGACGAATATGGCGAACATGCCGATATCACAGTGGATGCCGGCCTTGATTTGAGCGGGATCATTATGGTGGTCACTTTGTTCATCCTCGCCCGCGTATTTCGTCACGGCGCTGCGATGCGGGACGATCTGGAAGGAACTGTTTGATGACCGGCGACACAGGCCCCGCAATCGCACCCAATGGGAAAATTACCGTGAAACTCGACGATCTGCTGCACGAACGCCGCATGACATTGACCGAATTGGCGGAACGTGTCGGCCTTACTCTCGCCAATCTGTCAATCCTTAAAACCGGCAAGGCCAAGGCGATCCGGTTCAGCACACTCGAAGCGATTTGCCGCGAACTTGCATGCCAGCCGGGTGATTTGCTCGGATATGATTAATTCTTGGAACCATTCGGGCGCCAGCTGGTTGAGGTACCCATAACAAGGGGAATATCAATGAAAAAACTAGCACTCGTAACATTGCCGCTCGCTTTCGCCATCACCGCTTGCGGGGAGCCTGATGCCCCAGCCGTGGAAGAAGCGGGTGACCGGATGGATGAACAATCCGAGGTCATGGAAGAGCAGGCTGACGAACTTGAAGATGCCGGCATGGAAGCCGAAGCGGACGCGATGGAAACAGAGGCAGAAATTCTGGAAGACAAAGCGGACGAAATGTAATCGCAAGATTGTCCAATCATAACATTGCGCAATCATAATATTGTGCAATTGCATCAAGGCCCGTCATGAAAATGGTGGGCCTTTTTGCGTGGGGCGCTTGGCAGTATCATACGACCTGCCTATTATCCCCCGCGAATCAACTGGAGGAATTTATCCCATGAAGAAAATCGCATTCGCAATCCTGCCGCTCGCTTTCGCCATTACTGCCTGTGACGGTCCGGCCGAAGACATGGGCGAGGAAATCGATGATGTGACAGAAGCCGAAGGCGATGTCGTTGACGAGCAAGCCGAACTGATGGAAGAAAAGGCAGACGTCGCGGAAGAGGCCGGTGATATGGCCGAAGCTGAAAATATGGAAGCTGATGCAGAAGCAATGGAAGACACTGCTGACGGCATGTAAGCGGTATCGCAGCCCAACATTACCCAGGCCCGCTACACCAAGTAGCGGGCCTTTTTATTGGTGATGCCTTTATCGGTAGCGCGGGGGCCAAACCGGACCGCTTTTGCTTGACTCGCCGCGTCGCTGCGCTATTGGCGCACTCGTTCGCTGGACTGACGGGTTCAGCGGACATCCGTCCAAGACAGTTGGTGATGGCAATCATGCTATCTTAATACCCAGCCTAGACGGGGATCAGAGAATTTTACGCTGCGCCCGCCATGTAACCGGCTGGCCGCCGTATCGCGGATCAGCTTTGATGGCTCCGCATGCTCCTTCCCCATCAATGGACTGCCTGTGCCGGACCCCCGGCACGGGTGATTATGAGCCGGTCGCCGGGCGCGTGCCCTGCGGCCATAGTGAAGGAGTAAGACATGGATCGTTCGCAAAAATCCGACGCGGTCGCCGGTCTTAACGCAACATTCCAAGAGAGCGGCGTGGTCGTTGTGACCCGCAATCTCGGCCTGACAGTGGCACAATCCACTGAACTGCGCGGACAAATGCGTGACGCTGGTGCATCGTATAAGGTTGCGAAAAACCGTCTTGCCAAACTCGCCCTGAAAGACACGGATTATGCCGGCCTGAGTGATTTGCTCACTGGTCCAACAGCCTTGGCAACATCCAGCGACCCTGTCGCTGCCGCCAAAGCTGCCGTGGAATTTGCCAAAAAGAACGACAAGCTCGAAATCGTTGGCGGATCAATGGGCGGACAGATGCTTGATGAAGCTGGCGTGAAGGCACTTGCCTCCATGCCCAGCCTTGACGAGCTTCGCGGCACGATTGTTGGCCTCGTTAATGCACCGGCGACGAAAATCGCCCAACTCGTTAACGCCCCCGCCAGCAAGCTTGCCCGCGTATTTGGTGCCTATGGCGCCAAAGAGGCGGCGTAAGCGGTTTTTTGAATCGAACATTAAATTGAACATCTCTGGGGCGTTTGATGCCCTGCCCAAATTCGTTTGGGGTTATATATCTGGAGTATTATGTCATGGCCGATATCGCCAAGCTTGTTGAAGAACTTTCGAAACTCACCGTCCTTGAGGCAGCTGAACTTGCCAAGGCACTAGAAGAAGAGTGGGGCGTGAGCGCCGCCGCTGCTGTTGCTGTTGCCGGACCTGCCGCTGGCGGTGCTGCAGAAGCCGTTGAAGAGAAAGACGAATTCGACGTCGTTCTGACCGGTGACGGGGGCAAGAAAATCCAGGTGATCAAGGAAGTCCGCGCCATCACCGGCCTGGGCCTCACCGAAGCCAAGGGTCTGGTTGAAAGCGCACCGAAGCCAATCAAGGAAGGCGTCAACAAGGCTGAAGCCGAAGAGATCAAAGGCAAGATCGAAGCAGCCGGCGGTACTGTCGAGCTGAAATAACGGACCGGGGCGCACGCCCCGCCATTACCCTGAACGCGGTTCAGGGTCTTGCTCTGCCCAGCGTAATGCGTGCGGCAGGATCATATGCAGGAATGTCGCAGGTGTCTTGAAGCGCCTGCGGATGGGAGGGCGGTACCCGCGTGGTGCCGCCCTTTTCTCATGCGCCCAGACCCACTGTAAAACTAACCCCTTGGCACGGCGCGGTTTCTGCGCCAGCGTTACACGAGCCAAATAAGGGACCCCGCTATGCTGACCAAGACATACCTTGTTGCCACCGTTGCTGCATCCGCCATGCTCGCGGCCACCCCCGCGCTCGGCCAGAGCGTGGCCATATATAATCCCGGTGCCCCGGGGACAGATGGAACCGTGCTGAGCGCAGAACAAGCGACCGAGCTGGCGGACAATACATATTCACCCGATGATGCGCGGTTTATGCGCGGTATGATCCCGCATCACAGCCAGGCGGTCGGTCTCGCCAATCTGGTCGAGGGGCGGACCAATACTCCCAAGCTCATAGAGATCGCCGGCCGGATCAAAGCCGCCCAGGCGGATGAGATTTCTTTCATGAAGGGGTGGCTGGAGGAACGCGGCGAACAGCCGGTGATGCCGGTGAAAGCGAGCGGTTCCGGCCATGCGGGGCACGCGATGTCTGGTCATGATATGGCGGGACACGATATGGCGGGGCATGACACTGCGGTACATCACGCGATGATGGGCATGGCCTCTGCGGAAGACATGGCCAGGCTCGCCGCATCTACAGGCACCGATTTTGACCGGCTGTTCCTCAACCTGATGATCGAGCACCATCGCGGCGCTCTGCGCATGGTGGATGATCTGCTGGACCAGCCGGGCTCCGCGTCCGATCCGGTATTGCTCGAATTTACCAACGACATAGTCAGCGATCAGGAATCAGAGATAGCGCAGATGACGGCCATGCTCGCAGAACTGTCGGCCGATCCGCGCGCCAATCTGGCCGCCGGTTTCCGCGATGCAGAGAGCGCCGCTCTCAACCTCACACTGGTCCGCTCGCTGCCCAAGCCCGCCGGATTTTTTGATGCAGCCAATCCGGCCGGATTAAAGCCGGCACTCGCCCGCGATGAAGCGGACAGCGGCGAGGAGGCCGGTAATGGTGATGGTGATGGTGATGCTGATGGAGACAGCGCCACCGGCACACCGGCGCGTGATCGGGATGAGGAAAGCAAGACCCGCTTCGCTGAACGCAGCCCGCTGCTCAATTTTGCCAATACCGATATGGCATTTTCGGGCGATATTATGGTCGCGGGCAATTATCACGGTTTCAATATCTACCGGCTTGACAGCGAAGGCTTGCCCAATCTCGCCAGTTCCGTGGTTTGCCCGGGCGGCCAGGGCGATATCTCCATCGCGGATAACCTATTGATCATGTCAGTCGAGCAAACCCGCGGACGCGTGGATTGCGGCCTGCAAGGGGTAACCGGCGATGTCAGCAAAGACCGCTTTCGGGGTCTGCGCATTTTTGACATAAGCGACCTTGCGCGCCCGAAACAGGTCGGTCTGGTCCAGACATGCCGAGGATCGCATACCCATTCGATCGTATCGCAGGACGACACATCGATCATAGTCTATAATTCCGGCACGTCGCGCATTCGTGACGGCGAGGAGCTGGCCGGATGTATCGGCGATGTTGCCGGCGATCAGCGCACCGCGCTGTTCCGGATTGATGTGGTGGAAATTCCCAAAGCCAATCCAGCCGCCGCCAAAATCATCGACAGCCCCGCCGTCTTTGCAGATAGCGATAGCGGGCAGATCGCTGGCCTGTGGCAAGGCGGCGATCACGGCGAGGACACGCAGGAGACAAACCGCACCGACCATTGCCATGATATCACCGTCTTCCCGTCCAAAAATATCGCTGCCGGCGCGTGTTCGGGCAATGGAGTAATTTTCGACATCAGCGACCCGCGCGCGCCCAAACGGATCGACGAAGTCGTCGATAAGGGCTTTGCCTATTGGCATTCCGCCACGTTCAACAACGACGGCACCAAAGTGCTGTTTACCGATGAATGGGGCGGCGGCGGACGGCCGCGTTGCCAGGCATCTGATCCGGTGGATTGGGGCGCAAATGCGTTTTACGATATTGTTGACGGCAAGCTGGAGCCGCGCAGCCTGTATAAACTGTCCGCCCCGCAGAGCGATATGGAAAACTGCGTGGCACATAACGGGTCGATCATTCCGGTGCCGGGCCGCGATATCTTTGTTCAGGCATGGTATCAGGGCGGCATTTCGGTAATTGATTTCACCGACACAGCCAACCCGTTCGAAATCGCCTATTTTGATCGTGGGCCGGTGGATGCAGAGCAGCTGGTGACCGGCGGATACTGGTCAGCCTATTGGTATAATGGCCGCATCTACGGCACCGAGATCGTGCGCGGTCTGGACGTTTTCCGACTGGAGCCGAGCGCGTTTTTGACGGCGGAAGAAATCGCCGCAGCAGAAGTTGCCAATATGGGCGCGGTGTTCAATCCGCAAACGCAGATGCCGGCCACATGGCCAGCCGGTGTCGCCGCCCGCACGCAGGAAAGCCGCATTGGCGGCTGAGCGAACTGGCACACGGTAGCGCCGCTGCATTGATGCAGACGGGACACAAGGGCAAACCGCAGTGATATGAGGCGGCATCACTGCGGTTGACCTTCGCGTGCGAGCGGCAGAACGCGGCCCGATGACGATTATCACCGCAAGTCCTACGCCGTGGCGTACAGAGCTGGGGGCCACATTGCGGCTGTCCTGGCCGCTTGCGCTCGCCAATTTGCTGCAAATGCTGACCTATGCGGTGGATGTGATTTTCATCGCACGGCTGGGCGAGGCACCGCTGGCGGCATCGGCCCTGGCCGTGGCTCTGTTTGGTCTGGTGCTGTGGGCGCTGTCAGGCCTGACGGGTGCAGTAGCGCCAGTGATCGCCGCCGAACTGGGCGAGCGGGCACCGGCTTTGCGCCCGGTACGGCGCGCGACGCGTATGGCGCTGTGGCTGGCCGTGCTGAGCGGGGCGGCAGGAATGCTGCTGTGCCTGATGATCGGGCCGATATCGCGCGCCACCGGGCAGCAGCCGGAGATCACCGCAATGGCGAGCGAATACACTGTCCTTATCGTCTGGTCGATGGTCCCGATGGTCATGGCCAATGTGCTGCGCTGTTTTGTATCGGCACTGGGCCGCCCGATTTTTGCGACCCTGATCACGGCTGCGGGTATCGGCGTCAATGCGCTGGCCAATTATGCTTTTGTATTCGGTAATCTGGGCGCGCCGGAGCTGGGCCTGCAAGGGGCAGCCATTGCGACGATTATCACCGCGCTGGTGACTCTCACTGTCTATATTCTGGCGATCCGTTTTGACACGCGGATGCACCGCTACCGCATATTCGGGCGCTGGTGGGTCCCCGATTGGGCGCGCTTCTGGTCAATTGTCCGCATTGGCACGCCGATTGCGCTGACCATTACGGCAGAGGCGGGTATTTTCGGCGCAGCCGCGTTCCTGATGGGCAACATCGGTACGGCGCAACTGGCCGCGCATACCGTTGCCCTGCAAATCGCCGCGCTCGCTTTCCAGATACCTTTCGGCGTCGGGCAAGCCGCGACGATCCGGGTGGGCTATTTTTACGGGGCGCGGGACACCGCCGGGATGGGCCGCGCAGGCTGGTCGGCCATTATGATCGGGACCGGTTTCATGGCCATATCCTGCAGTGCGATGGTCCTGATGCCGCACACATTACTGCATATTTATATCGATCCTGATGATGCGAAAAATGCCGTGCTGGTCGGTTTTGCGCTGCGTTATCTGGTGATTGCGGCGGCGTTCCAACTGGTCGACGGATTGCAAGCTGTTGCAGCGGGCGCTTTGCGGGGATTGCAGGATACGCGCATCCCGATGTGGATCGCGATATTTTCCTACTGGGTGCCGGGCATCGGGGTTGCGCTCTATCTCGGCTTCGCGGCAGGCTGGGGCGGAACCGGCATATGGATCGGGCTGGCCACAGGCCTTGCGGTGGCGGCAGCCCTGCTGATCTGGCGGTGGGTATTGCGCGATGCGACCGGTCTGACCCGGCGGCCGGTGAAAGCAAAATAAACGGGCGAAAGCAGAATAAACGGGCGAAATCAGTCGCATAAAAAATACCGAAATTTTTCGCACGCACAGCTGTTGACTCTGCATCATCACATCCCCATTTGCCTCTCGCTGGCACTCTCAAGCGGAGAGTGCCAATCATTCTATTCATCCACTCTAACGAAGAGGTCATACACATGGCATTTCGTCCGTTACACGACCGCGTATTGGTCCGCCGTATCGAAGCCGATCAGAAAACCGCTGGCGGCATTATCATCCCTGACAGCGCGCAGGAAAAACCCAGCGAAGGGGAAATCGTTTCCGTTGGAAACGGTGCCAAAGCCGATGATGGCACGGTTACCCCGCTCGACGTTGCTGCGGGTGACCGCGTATTGTTCGGCAAATGGTCCGGCACCGAAGTGAAAGTCGACGGTGAAGATCTCATCATCATGAAAGAAAGCGACATTATGGGCGTGATCGGCTGATAGCCGCGCATCCCACATAGCCAGCACACTCTTTCACATTACCCAATTCAGGAGAAACAATTATGTCAGCTAAGGACGTAAAGTTCGGCCGTGACGCACGCGAAGGCATTCTTAAGGGCGTTGATACGCTTGCAAACGCAGTCAAAGTCACGCTCGGCCCCAAAGGCCGCAATGTCGTCATCGACAAAAGCTTTGGCGCACCGCGCATCACCAAGGATGGCGTGACTGTCGCCAAGGAAATCGAACTGTCAGACAAGTTCGAAAATATGGGCGCGCAAATGATCAAGGAAGTTGCGTCCAAGACCAACGACCTCGCCGGTGACGGCACCACCACTGCAACAGTTCTGGGCCAGGCGATCGTTCGCGAAGGCATGAAATCGGTTGCAGCGGGCATGAACCCGATGGACCTCAAGCGCGGCATCGATATGGCCGTTGCCAAGGTTGTCGAAAATCTCGTCAGCCGTTCCAAGGATGTCGATGGTACAGCCGAAATCGCTCAGGTCGGTGTAATTTCCGCTAATGGCGATAAGGAAGTCGGCGAAAAAATCGCAGAAGCGATGGAAAAAGTCGGCAAAGAAGGCGTCATCACGGTTGAAGAGGCCAAGGGCCTCGAATTTGAACTCGACGTGGTTGAAGGCATGCAGTTTGACCGTGGGTATCTCTCACCATACTTCATCACCAACCCGGACAAGATGACGGTCGAACTGGAAAACCCATATGTCTTGATCCACGAGAAGAAGCTTTCCAGCCTGAAAGACATGCTCCCCGTGCTCGAAGCGGCCATGCAATCGGGCCGTCCGCTGCTGATTATCGCAGAAGATATCGAAGGCGAAGCACTGGCGACGCTCGTGGTCAACAAGCTGCGCGGCGGCCTGAAAGTGGCTGCGGTCAAAGCGCCTGGATTCGGTGATCGCCGTAAAGCCATGCTGCAGGATATCGCGATCCTCACCAAAGGTGAAATGGTCAGCGAAGACCTCGGCATCAAGCTGGAGAACGTGACTTTGGGTATGCTGGGTGAAGCTAAGCGCGTCACCATCGACAAAGACAATACCGTGATCGTTGATGGCGCTGGTTCGGCTGACGATATCAAAGCCCGTGTCGGTGAAATCAAGGCGCAGATGGAAGCCACCACATCCGACTATGACAAGGAAAAACTGCAGGAACGCCTGGCGAAACTTGCTGGCGGTGTTGCGGTGATCAAAGTCGGCGGCGCTTCTGAAGTGGAAGTGAAGGAACGCAAGGACCGCGTTGATGACGCGCTCCACGCAACCCGGGCCGCTGTCGAAGAAGGCATCGTTCCTGGCGGCGGTACCGCGCTGCTTTACGCAACCAAGGCTCTTGACGGTTTCAAGGGTGATAATGATGACCAGACGCGCGGTATCGATATCGTGCGCCGCGCCATCGTTGCACCGGTTCGCCAGATTGCCACCAATGCCGGCCATGACGGCGCGGTGATTTCCGGCAATCTGCTGCGTGAAGATGATGAAACACAAGGCTTCAACGCGGCCACCGACACTTACGAAAATCTGGTCGCTGCTGGCGTTATCGACCCGACCAAAGTTGTCCGTGTCGCTCTGCAAGACGCGGCATCGGTCGCTGGTCTGCTGATCACAACCGAAGCGGCGATTACCGACGCTCCGGAAGACAAATCGGCTGCTCCTGCCATGCCCGATATGGGCGGCATGGGCGGAATGGGAGGAATGGGCGGCTTCTAAGCCTCACCCGCTTCTTACAAAGCCAGACAGAAAGGCCCGGTGGAGCGATCCGCCGGGCCCTTTTGTTTGCGCCCTTCACATTGCCCGCAAGCTGTCGCATGTAGCGGTAACGGAAATGTAACTTGAGGGACCATCCCATATGAAACGCTTCGCCGCTCTGCTTCTCGCCACCGTCGCTCTGTCTGCTTGCGGGCCAATGGCGCAGCCGGTTGTCGCCACTCTGGAATGTTCGGCCACCCAGACTGAATGTATCAATACATGGTTCGATGCGAAATTTGACGAGCTGCTTGCCTTCAGCCCGATGCAGCAAACCGCGCTGGGCATGAAAACCGATTATGACAAGATCGACGATATGAGCGTCGAGGCGGAGCAGAAACAGCTTTTATGGTGGCAGCAAACCACCGCTGAAATGGAAGCCAATTTTGACTATGACGCGCTGTCCGATGATGCCAAGCTGTCATGGGATATGTGGCAATTCCGCAAGGATACTGCCCAGGCCGCTGCGAAATTCCGCGACCAGCAATATATCCTGCATCAGATGGGGACGGCGCATTCGGGCCTGCCGACATTCCTGATGAACCAGCACACAGTCGATGATGAAAGCGATATGACCGCGTTTATCGCGCGGCTTGGCGGGATCGCCACTGCGCTCGATCAATTGCTGTCGCGCGCTCAGGCCAATGCAGAGGCTGGCACCCGCCCGCCCCAATTCGCCTATGATGCCGTGATTGCCGAATCGCAGAAAATCACCACGGGCGCGCCGTTTACAGGTGGCGCCCCTTCCGCATTGTGGACCGCCACGCAGGACCACCTGGCCGCTCTGGTCGAAAGCGGCGCGATCACTCAGGAACGCGCCGATGAATTGCGCGGCGAGGCGCGAACCGCGCTGACCCAGACACTCGCGCCGGCCTATGACCGTATTATCGCATGGTATGAAGAAGACCGCGCCAATGCCGATGCCGAAGCGCAAGGCGCGGGCACGCTGGCCGACGGTAGCGATTTTTACAATTACCGCCTGAACGCGATGACCACCACCGATCTGACGGCGGATGAAATCCACGACATTGGCCTGTCGGAAGTCGCGCGCATCCGCACCGAGATGGAAGCGATCAAGGATCAGGTCAATTTTGACGGCGATCTGCAGGCCTTCTTCACTTTCATGCGCGAGGACGACCAGTTCTATTTCAGCAATGATGATACAGGGGCACAGGATTATATCGATGCCGCCAAAGGCCATCTGGCGTTCATTGATACCAGACTGCCCGAATTTTTCGGCACTTTGCCCAAGGCCCCGCTGGAAGTGCGCCGCGTGGAACCATTCCGCGAACAGGATGGCGCGCCGCAGCATTACCAAACCGGCACGCCCGATGGATCACGCCCCGGCATTTATTATGCCCACCTGTCCGATATGCGCGCCATGTCGATCCCTTCGCTGGAAGTGATCGCCTATCATGAAGGCAATCCGGGCCATCACATGCAGCTGTCGATTGCGCAGGAACTGACGGGCATTCCCAAATTCCGCAGCCAAGGCTTCTATCTCCCCGCTTTCGGGGAAGGCTGGGCGCTTTATTCCGAATTGCTGGCGAAGGAAATGGGCGCGTATGACAATCCCTATTCAGATTTTGGCCGGCTGACGACAGAGATGTGGCGCGCGATCCGTCTGGTGGTTGATACCGGTATCCATGCAAAAGGGTGGAGCGAGCAGCAGGCGATTGATTATTTCCTCAACAACTCACCCATTCCCGAGGCCGCCGTCACCGCCGAAACGCGTCGCTATTTCGTGATGCCGGGGCAGGCCACCGCCTATAAAATCGGGATGATACGGATTCAGGAATTGCGCGCCAAGGCCGAGGATGCGCTGGGCGAGGATTTCGATATTCGCGGCTTTCATGATACGGTGCTGGGCGGCGGATCCGTGCCGCTTGATCTGCTGGAAAAACGCGTGGATCAATGGATCGCCGGGGTTCGCGCAGCAGCGGGTTAACCGGTCATGTCAGTGGCCGGTTGATCGATGAATGGAGCAGTCAGCGCGCGGCGCAGTTCCACATCCTGCTGCCGTGCATCATCCACACCGATGGTAATGCCGCCTTGCGAAACATCATCGCGGAATGTGCCATGCAGCCGGTCCCAGACACTCAGCCCGCTGGTGAAATTGCTATTCGCCTGATCGGGCACGCGGGAATGGTGGATGCCGTGCATTTTGGGGGTGGTGATGATAGCGGCGAGCAGATCATCCAGCCGCCCCGGCAGTTTCATGTTGGAATGGTGGAACAGGATCGAGAAATTGAAGAAGCTGCGCCACCAGCGCAGCCCCTGCGGCCCGGCACCGGAGACACGCACCTGGGCCAATCGCCAGGGCAGGGATACAAGCATATCGGCGGGATGAAACCGCACCGCAGTGCTCGCATCCATATCAGGGTCAATGTGATGGACACGGTGGAAACGCCATAGAAACGGCACACGGTGGGTGGCCACATGCCACCAGTAAAACCCGTAATCCATCGCGATAATACCAGCAATATCGCGCAGCGATTGGGGCAGTTTTTGTGCGATGCCGCGTCTATGCGCTGCGTTCTTCCGGGCAATCGCCTGCGTCAGCGGTTCTTCCACTGCGGCCACTATCACCGCACAGCCCGCGCCCAGGGCGGCATTGCGGATATTGCGCGGCATTGCCGGTTTTGTCTGGTCACGCAGCGGGCGTTTCCGCTCGGCCAGCATTATCCCGCCAACTACCGCGCCCGCCGCCAGCGCCAAAGCTATCTTACCAGGTTTCATGCCAGCACAATGCCTTATAGCGCGCGCCGCGTCGAGCGGTTAGAACGCAGCCCCATGACCCCTGCACTGATTTCCATTTTCTGCCGCTGGCCCGCACCCGGTGAAGCCAAGACGCGGTTGATCCCCGGTTTTGGCGCGGAAGGCGCAGCCGCAATCTATACCAAACTGCTTGCCCATACGGTGGACGTGGCACGGGCGTCAGGCATCGCATTTGAATTGCGCGTCAGCGGCGCACCGCCCGAACGCTTCCGCGAGGCGCTGGGCGCCGGATTGCAGGTCGTGGATCAGGGCGACGGCGACCTTACTGACAAGCTCTGCCGCGTACCGGCCCCTGCGATCGTCATCGGCAGCGATTGCCCCGGCCTTACCCCGGCGCTGCTGATCTCAGCGCGCGACAGGCTGCTGACCGAACGGGCGGTGATCGGCCCTGCCAGCGATGGCGGATATTATCTGCTCGGCTATAATGATCCCGCCCGCTTCGCCTTCACCGATATCGAATGGAGCACCGACAGCGTCTTTACCCAAACGCTGGAACGGTTCGCCGCGCGCGGCATCCGCCCCGCAATTCTGCCTGAGCTCAGCGATGTCGACACCGCTGCTGATCTGGAAGCGTGGCCGCAATTCCTGCCATGACCACCATTCCTGCCACGACCACCAGTCCTGCTACGACCACCAGTCCTGCTACGACCACCATTCCTGCCACGAAACGCGTCGGGATTGTCCTGCCGGTGCTGAATGAAGCCGCCGCGCTTCCGGCAATGTTCAGCCTATTGGCCGCGCTGGACCCGCAGCCTCACAGCATCCTGTTTGTCGATGGCGGCAGCGGCGATGGCACGTGCGATCTGATCCGTGCGGCGGGTTTTGACCTGCTGGAAACCGGCAAAGGCCGCGCGGTCCAGATCAATGCGGGGGTTGAACAGATTGCCGCTGACCATGTCTGCGTGCTGCATGCCGACACGGTTCCGCCCGGTGATATGGTGCAGGTCATTGGCGATACTCTGGTCGATCCCAACATCGCGCTGGCTAGCTTCACCCCGCTGATCAAGGGGCCGCAGAAAACCCGCTGGGTCACCACGTTCCATAATTGGATCAAAACTTGGTACGCGCCGATCATCACCCGCCCACACCTGTTTATCCGCGGCGTGCGGCTGTTATTCGGCGATCACGCGATGTTTTTCCGGCGTGCGCAGTTTCTTGAGATTGGCGGATGCACGCCGAGCGATGCCGTGATGGAGGAAGCCGATCTGTGTGTGAAATTCGCGCGGCTGGGGAAAACCAGAATGGTCCGCCGCTGGGTCGAGACATCCGACCGGCGGATTACCGCCTGGGGGCCGCTAAAAGCCAACTGGATCTATTTCAAAGTCGGCATTCTATGGGCGGTCGGCGCGCGCGGGCGGATGGCGAAGGATTATCCCGACGTGCGTTAGGGCGTCTCAGGTCTATTGGGCCGCCTTCAGAAACCCGACATCGATGCAATGGGTAATCAGCCGGTGCAGATAGTCAGCGCCGGTTGGCGGGCATACCAGCCCGGTCATTTCCTGCGCGCCGCGATCATCAAATTGCGGGTTCCGCTGGAAATAGCTGGCATAGAGCCCCGCGACCCGTTTGTAGAGGCGGCGTTCCAATGCGGGCAGCTCTGCCGGATCGAACGTATCGGGATCGACCAGCTTGGGCCGGTGGAATTGCGGAAATGCTGCGATTCCATCCGTAAATATTTGCACCGGGATCGGCCGGCCTGACACCAGATGATACGCCCCGCCCTGCGCCCGCCGCATATTCTGCGCCAAAGCCGCAATGCCTGCCGCAACATGATCAAGCGGGACAAAATCAAGCGTTGCATCGGCGCGCGCAGGCATATGGCCCACCCGCCCTTCAGCAATCAATTTGAACGCTGCATAGGTCGTGTCGAATTGCCGGATCAGGCCGGTTTCGCTCTCCCCCACGACGATGCTGGGGCGCGCAATGGCAAAGGGTACCCCGCTGGCCCGAACCAGTTTTTCAGCAGAGGCCTTGCTCGCCTCATACCCATTGGCAAACCCGCTTGCCGGTACCGGGTCAGCCTCCATAATCGGGCCATTATGCGTGCCGCAGACATAGGCGGTGCTGACATGCAGGATCGGCATATCGCCCGACCGCGCAAATTCCACCGCATTGGCCGCTCCGCCCGTATTGACCCGGCGATAGGTATCATCATCGAGATCAAAGCGCACCGTCGCCGCGCAATGGATCAGCAGATCGTGAGAACTGGTCAACCGGTCCCATTGCGCCATATCCCAACCGAATAAGGGTTCTGACACATCACCCGAAACAATCTCGGTCGGTTCGACTGCAACGCCATCATTCGCCAGTATCTCGCGATTATTATGGACGAGCGCAGTGACGCTGTGCCCGGCGGATAGCAGGCGCGCAGCAACCTCTCCGCCAATCAATCCGGCGGCTCCGGTGAGGAATATGTTCAACAGCAGGCAGCCGGTGCAGCGTCAGCCGAAGCGGCGGAATCACCGAACGGAATGGCGATCCCGCAATCGGGAAACACGCCATAATGCGTGCTGAAATCGCCAATAAATTCAAAATGTTCAGCAAAGCGGGTGTCGGCCAGCATTTTCCAGCTATTGCCGCAAATCGGGAACACTTTGCCCGCCTCGATATGGTGATGATCGTCGAGTTCGAACACGCGTTCCTGCCCCCGCACGGTGCCTTTATAGATCACCGCTTGGCCGTAATCTTCGCATTGCATTTCCAGATCGGGCAATTTGAACAGGCGGTATGTGGCGGAATGGAACGCGATCCCGTCCAGCTTGGCCGCAACGTCTGCATCGCCAATGCCCAGCGGGCGGCTGAACACCAGACGCGGATCAAGGAACCCCGCTTTCTTCGCATGATCGATGAAATCACCCCAATAGAGCGCGCCGGACAGGCATTCGCCATGCAGCACCGGATCATTCAGCAAATGCGCCGGAACGCGGCGGTCCGAATAGACATCGGAGAAATACAGCTCGCCGCCCGGTTTGAGCAGCCGGTATGCGGCGGAAAACACCGCCTGCTTGTCCGCCACCAGATTGATGACGCAGTTGGACACAATCACATCATAATGGTTTTCGGGCAGATCGAGCTGGTCAAGCTGTTCAATATCGCCCTCGACAAACATCACATTCGATTTGGCAAAGCCGAATTTTTCGCGGTGCCATTCCAGATGCTCATTGGCGACGGCGAGCTGTTCCGGCGTGGTATCCACGCCCGTCACACTGCCGCTTTCGCCGGTAATCTGCGCCAGAATATAGGCATCCTGGCCGCTGCCCGATCCCAGATCAAGAATATGCGCGCCGCCAATCGCCTGCGGACTGACCAGACCGCATCCGTAATAGCGCGCGCGGACTTCATCATGGACATTGCGCATCGCCTCCATAATCGCGGGCGGCGGCGCTTCGGTGGTGCAGCAGGCATCGGTTTTCAGATCATCCGATCCGCCCAGCACTTTGCCGTAATAATCGCGGCTATTTTCAATATTCATGTAACATATAATCCCATTGGGCCGAATGGCGAACGAAACGCCGTGCAATGCTTGGCACAAATCAGTTCGCCTTGCAGCATCAATTTGTTACAGGCGGGGCGAAACCGGGGAAGCCATGACATTTACACATGATGCAATCGTAATTGGCGGCGGCGCTGCGGGCCTCACTGCGGCGGGGGGATGCGCCCTGTTTGGCCTGAATGTCGCTTTGATCGAAAGCAACAAAATGGGCGGCGAGTGTCTCAATAATGGCTGCGTCCCCAGCAAAGCGATCATCACTGCGGCCAAGCGTGCACAGCAGGCGCGCGAGGAAAAACGCTACGGCGTGCAATTGGCCCCGCCGAAGGTGGAATGGGCGGGTGTCCACAAGCACATCCACGATGCCATCGCGCATATCGCCCCGCATGATTCCAGGGAAACCTTTGAGGAAATGGGCTGCGAGGTCATTATGGGCCGCGCCACCATTACCGGCAGGCAGACTGTGGATGTTGGTGGACGCACTCTGAAAGCGCCGCGCATCGTCATCGCGACCGGATCAGAACCATTCGTGCCGCCGATTGAGGGGCTCGGCAGTGTGCCGTACCTGACCAATGAAAACCTGTTCGATCTGACCGAGCAGCCAGAGCATCTGATGATCATTGGCGGCGGGGTTATCGGTATGGAAATGGCACAAAGTTTCTGCCGCCTGGGCAGCGAAGTGACTGTGATCGAGCCGGGCAAACCGATGGGCCGTGATGACCCGGAATCGGTGCAGATCGTGGTCGATACGATGAAGGGTGAAGGCGTCCGCTTTGTTGAGGGCAAAGCCGCCAAAGTTGGCGGCAAGGACGGCGCAATTACGGTGCACACCGATGGCGGCGAAGCCATCAGCGGATCGCATCTGCTGATCGCGGTGGGCCGTTCTGCCCGCGTATCGGGGTTTGGCCTCGAGGAACTAGGCATTGAACTTGGCCGCAACGGCATAAAAGTCGATGCCCGCCGCCGGACATCGGTCAAGAATATCTACGCCATCGGCGATTGCCGCGAGGGGCCGCGCCTGACTCACGTATCGGGTTATGAAGGCTCCAACGTCGCGCTCGAAATTACCACCGGCCTGCCTACCAAAGTCGATTGGAAAGCACTGCCCTGGTGCACCTATACCGAGCCGGAAGTCGCGCAGATCGGGCTGACCGAGCAGGACGCGCGCAAGCAATATGGCGACAAGGTGACGGTGATCAAAGAAGGCTTCGACCATAATGAGCGCGCCATCGCCGAAGACTCGACCAAGGGCCATTTGAAAGTCATTCTGAAAGGCAAGAAAGTGATCGGCGCCAGCATTTGCGGCAAAAACGCTGGCGAATTGCTGCTGCCGTTCACGCAGAGCATTACCGGCAAAAGCGACACGTTTTCGCTCGGGTCAGCCATTATCAGCTACCCCACACGCAGCGAGATTTCCAAAGCTGCCGCCTTCAGCGCATGGGAGCCGACCGTATTCGGATCGCTGCCCAAGAAATATGTGCGTCTCGTTGCCAAGTTGCGCCGTAGCTTTAACTAGGCCGCAACAGAAAGTTTTTCCGATTGACCCAAGCCATCCGCAAAAGCCGTGCCGCGCCCACCGGCGCATCTCCATTCCAGGTTCTGGCAGAGGCGCTGCCGCAGGAGAAATTCTCCGATCCTGTATGGACCGCCAAGGGGGAACGCCGCGCATCGGTGCCGATGACCAGTCTGGAAACGCTGTGGTTCAACACCGGCACATTGTGCAATCTGGCCTGCGTAAACTGCTATATCGAAAGCAGCCCGACCAACGATGCGCTGCTCTATATCAGCCGCGCGCATGTGACGCGTTTTCTGAACGAGATCGAGGCGGACCGGATTGGCACCACCGAAATCGGCTATACTGGCGGCGAGCCGTTCATGAATCCCGAATTCATCGCAATCCTGACCGATACACTGGAGCGCGGATTTGATGCGCTGGTACTGAGCAATGCGATGAAACCGCTGCGGCGGCATCAGGCGGCCTTGCTCGATCTGAAAGAGCGGTTTGGCGACAAGCTGACCATCCGCGTCAGCCTCGATCATTACACCCGCGAAGCCCACGAGGCCGAACGCGGACCGCGCAGCTGGGACCCGGGCACGAGCGGCCTGAAATGGCTGTCCGATAATGGTTTCTCCATCGCCGTCGCAGGCCGGATTTTGCCGAGCGAAACGATGGATGATGCGCGCCAAGGCTACGGCGCGTTATTTGCAGAAATGGGCATTCGCGTGGATGCGGCGGACCCGATGCAATTGGTCCTGTTCCCTGAAATGGATGACGCGAAAGATATAGCGGAAATCACCACCGAATGCTGGGGCATTCTGAACCAGAATCCCGCCGACATCATGTGCGCCACCAGCCGCATGGTCGTCCACCGCAAAGGCGAAGACGCCCCGCGCGTCGCAGCCTGCACGCTGATCCCCTATGATGACGGCTTCGATATGGGCGCGACCTTGGCCGAAGCATCACGCGACGTATCACTCAACCACCCGCATTGCGCACGGTTCTGTGTGCTGGGCGGAGCAAGTTGTTCGGGGTGAGTTTACGTTGATGTCTGGATTTGGGCTGGGGAGCGGAAGGTAGAGTTTTGGTCGGCCCGTTTGGAAAAACGGACTCCGCTCTCAATTTACCGCGTCTTTGCCTTCCCCTCATGGTGCTCAGCTGACTTTCGATACACTTCCACCACACGATCGCATGTCGGATCATTGGTTCGCCGATCGAAGTGCATGCCAAGCTTTACTATCACGTTTCGAGATGCCTCATTCTCGATCTGAAAGATACTGACGATATCAGGCAGGTCTAGATCCTTTAGACCAAATTCGAGCGCCTCCCGTGCTGCCTCCGTAGCGTACCCTTGCCCCCAGTGTTCGCGTGAAAGCCTCCAACCGATTTCTACGGCGGGCATAATCTCAGGCAGAAAGGAAGGTTCCGATAGGCCGGTAAACCCGATGAATGCGCTTTCGTCCAAAACTTCTATTGCGAATAGACCGAAGCCTTTCTCTTCCCATTGGCGCTCGAAGACCTCAATTGATTTCTCCGTCTGCTCAAGACTTCGCGTGGCCCCGGACCCAATGAATTGCATGACCTTGGGATCAGCGCACATCGCCGCGAATGGTTCAACATCCTCGGCACGCCACCTCCGTAGCAGCAAGCGTTCTGTTTTAAGCGAGATGCTGGTCATCGCCTCGACCTAAGCTCGAAGGAAGTTCGACTGCAACAGATTCTCATCAATTTACGGCTGATTTCGGGCGGTTCTGTGTGCTGGGCGGAGCAAGTTGTTCGGGGTGAGGCAGCACATATCCCACCCTGCATCGTCGCCCCGGACTTGATCCGGGGTCCCGCTTTAGGAACATCACACCAGCTTATCGAATAAGTCTGCCCATTCAGGATTGCCCCTTTCGATCAGGTCAAACTTCCAGCTCCGCCGCCACCGTTTGATGCGCTTTTCATGAACAATACAATCCTCAATCGTGCCGCCGCGTTCCGCACATACCAGTCGCGTCAGACCATATTGCTTGCAAAATTCCGAACCCTCTCCTTTGCGGTGCTGGAATATGCGCTGTGCAAGTGACGCCGTAACGCCGATATACATCGTACCGCGATAAGGTTCGCCATGATGTAGACCCATCCGCCTTTGCGTTCGCGGTCCATATTGTGACCGCCGCTGAGCGAGACCCCGGATCAAGTCCGGGGTGACGATAGTGTGGGAGGGGGCAAAGAATTCATAAAACCCGCCCTGCCACAGCATCCAATTTTGCCAGCATCGCCGGATCGCGCGCGTCGGGCGCGGTGATCATCGCGTAGTCGAGTACCGTATCGAGTGGACACGCCTCGCGCTGCGCCGGTAAGCCTGCGATAAATTCCTCGACCGTTTTTCGGGCGATTTCGCCATTGGCATTCATTTGCGCGATCACTTCGCTGACCTCCACGAAAGCGGCATCTTCGCGCCAGCAATCATAGTCTGTGACCATGCCGATCAGCGCATAAGGCAGCTCTGCCTCGCGCGCCAGTTTGGCCTCGGGCATGGCGGTCATCCCGATCACATGCGCGCCCCAGCTGCGATACATATGGCTTTCCGCACGGGTGGAGAATTGCGGCCCTTCCATCGCCAGATAGGTGCCGCCATGCGTCATATTGCCGCCCGCTTTGGTCACGGCGGCGGCGGCCATATCGCTGATGCGCGGGCACACCGGTTCGGCCATGCTGACATGCGCGACCATGCCGGTGCCGAAGAAGCTGGAGGCGCGCGTTTTTGTGCGGTCGATAAATTGATCGACCACCACGAAATGGCCCGGTGGCAATTCTTCCTGAAGCGAACCGACAGAAGAAATCGCCAGCAGATCGGTGCAGCCCGCGCGTTTCAGCGCATCGATATTGGCGCGCGCGTTTACTTCGGATGGCGGGATTTTGTGCCCACGTCCGTGGCGCGGTAAAAAGCGTACGTGTACATCACCAATGCGCCCGCACAGAATGTCGTCAGACACCGTGCCGAAAGGCGAGTCCACGCTGATCCATTGCGCATTGTCCAGCGCGTCGATTTGATAGAGGCCGCTGCCCCCGATAATGCCGATGGTCCATGTGCTCATCGCATGGGTTTAGCGAGGTATTGCAGCAAAGGCGAGCATGACCAGCAGGGCAAGCCGGGGATGATTTTCCTACATCGCCCGGCAATGATATGGCGCCCGGCAATGATATGGCGCCCGGCAATGATATTGCGCTTGCGAACGAGCCGGCGCTGGATGGAAAGGCCAGCCTTCAGAACGCCGCTCCGGGGGGGGGCTTAGCCCGATGTGTCAAGCAGGTGAAATCAGACAAAGTGTATTTTTTTCAGTGTTTTGGGTGCGGTTTTGGTGCTTGACACAGTGTCAATTGTGTCAAGTGGATTGCGTCAGTCATACAGCCCCTTTTTCAGGCCAAGATAGCCGAACAGATACGCGCCCACCTTGCGCATCTGGATTTCTTCCGCGCTTTCGGTGATGCGGTAGCGCCGGTCAGGCGGCGCAGCGGCGACGGGGCGACGGGGCGCGCCCAGGCCCGCACGTCGGCAGAGCCGCTTCAATCCGGCGATACCGTTTGGGGTGTCTGTGCGGGCCGCTCCATCGCCTGACTATGCACTCCCTGCTCCGGCACATAAGTGGCATTGCCGGGTCAGACATCGAGCCCAATGTCGCAGTGACGCGCAATATACAGATTGGTCGCGCGGCGGGGGCCTTTCGTCGCGAAAGGCGTTGCTGCAAAAATTTTACTGTCGTTAAGATAACGCACACTATCAATAGGCTACGGGATATTCATGCAACCCAACACCACATATTTTGGCCGGATGCTTCGCCAGATGGCTGGCCAGCGGACGGTGATCAGGCTGAGCGCGGCAATTTTTCCAGCTATGGCTTTGGCTTTCACTGCGGCCACACCGGCACAGGCCGATACGCAGGATTTCGAAAGTGCATTTGATGCCATGCTCGGCACGCAAAGCCGTGCACCGGAAAATTTTCAGGCCGTTTATGAAACCGGCTTTGAACAATATCTTGCCCGCGTGGCGGATGGCCAGAAGGGCCGGATCGGCGTGGCCGCGATTGACCTTAGCACTGGCGAGGAAATTTCGGTGCTGGGCGATCAGCGTTTTCCGATGGCCAGCACCAGCAAAGTCGCCATCGCAGCGACTTTTCTGGCAGGTGTCGATCAGGGCCGATGGAGCCTGACCAGCGAGTTTCCCGTCCTTATTCCGGTACGCTCGGCAAAATACTCAACGGTCAGCGCGCCTGTCCGCGAAGGCAATTATCTGCCTGCCCATAAGTTGATCAATTTGATGATCAGCAGAAGCAGCAACGTTTCGACCGATGCTCTGTTGCGGGTCGTTGGCGGACCGCGCGCGGTCAATGCTTTCATGCGCAGTGCCGGGATCACCGATTTCGAACTGACGCGCAATATCGCGACTCTGGTTCGCGATGATGGAGAGTTTGACCCAGCGACAACCATCGACAACCGCGATAGCGCATCGCCGCGTGCGATGGCGCAGTTGCTGGCCGGCATTTATCAAGGCCGGATATTAACCAGCCGGAGCCGTGACGTGCTGCTCCGCGCGATGGAAGCAACCACGACCGGCAAACGCCGCATCCGCTCCGCTTTGCCTTCCAGCGCGAATATCGCGCATAAAACCGGGACGCTGAACCGCACGGCCAGTGATATCGGGATTTTCCAGACACCCGATGGCCGCTCGATCGCGATAGCCATCTATGTGACCGGCCAAAGCCAGTCGAACCAGCATGAAAGGTCCAACAAATCCGCAGCGCGGGCCATGCGCGATGCGCGGATCGCGGATATTGCCCGCGTATTATATGACGGATTTTCTGGTCAGCGAAACAATGAACGCGTCTGGGCCGATTCGCAGTACCGGACGGGCGGATAGGAATTTTAGCGGTACATAGCCTTTAGAAGCGCGCCTGAAAGCCGGGATCAAACACTGGCTGGGGCCAAAACAAAAGGGCGGCACCTCGCGGTACCGCCCTTTCTGTTTGTTATGAAGCAAACGGCTTATTCAGCAGCCGCTTCGGCTTCTGATTCGCCTTCCATCGCGGCTTCTGCTTCAACAGCAGCACCTTCGGCAGCGCCTTCAACAGCAGCAGCGCCGTCTTCCATTGCTTCGCCGGTAGCTTCCATGCCGCTATCCATTGCTTCGCCAGCAGCTTCCATGTTGGCTTCTGTGTCAGCAGCCATCGCATCAGCGGTTTCGCCAGCGGAGTCAGCAGTTTCCGAGCAAGCAGCAAGGGTAAGAGCGGCGCCAGCAGCTGCGGCGGCAAGTACGAATTTACGCATAATTTTATTCCTTAAAACAGCGAGTGGAGTACACATGCCGCTATACGGTCATGTGCGAGGCCTGCCTTTCGACCGACTTCGTACCTGCTGAATAATGGCAAGAATGTGGCATGGCAAGGGGCTTGGATGAAATAATGCCTTTTTTCTGCCATATTCTCCGCTCCGCCGCGGAAATCTGCCTTTTTTCCTGTGCTATTGATGTGAATAAAGGAAGCTGACCGCGCCGCTATCCCCTGCTAACAGCCACATCATGGCAGAAAAACAGCACCTCTATCTCGTCGATGGCTCCGCCTATATCTTTCGTGCATACCATCGTTTGCCGCCTCTTACCGATCCTGAAGGCACGCCGGTTGGGGCGGTTTATGGTTATACAACAATGCTTTGGAAACTGGCAGAGGATCTAGACAAGGCGCAAGGACCGACTCACCTCGCCGTGATTCTCGACAAATCGAGTCGCTCGTTTCGCAACGATATCTACCCGGAATATAAGGCAAATCGCCCCCCGCCGCCCGAAGATCTGGTGCCGCAATTTCCTTTGATTCGTGATGCAACGCGCGCTTTCAGCCTGCCCTGTATAGAGGAGGAAGGACTGGAGGCGGATGATCTGATCGCATCCTATGCCCGTGCCGCGGCGGCCAAAAACTGGGATGTGACGATCGTATCATCGGATAAGGATCTGATGCAGCTGATTACCCAGGGCAATGATATGTCGGGCCATATCGACATGCTTGATACGATGAAGAACCAGCGCATTTCCATCCCTGAAGTCGCGGAAAAATTCGGGGTCGAGCCGGATTTGGTGGGTGACGTGCTCGCTTTGATGGGCGATTCGGTTGATAATATTCCGGGCATTTTTGGAATCGGCCCAAAAACCGCAACCAAATTGATACAGGAGCACGGTTCGCTCTCGGCAGCACTTGATTCTGCTGCGGATATGAAAAAATCAAAACTGAAAGAACGCCTGCTGGAGCACCGCGCTGATGCAGAGCTGAGCCGCATATTGGTTACGCTGAAAGAGGATTGCGACCTTCCTCTGCCGTTAGAAGATTTCAAGCTGGACGGCGTACCGGCCCAGCCGCTGGCAGATTTCCTGCAGAAACATGGCTTCACCAGCCTGCTGCGCCGTCTTGATGCTGGCAGCGGTAGCCCGGACCGCGCCAATGACCTCAACCCTGCCAAGCCCGGAGCGGCGGCAGATACTGGCGATAGCGGGGGTAACCGTCAGCCTGTTCCTGACATGCCTGCGATCGACCGGAGTGCCTATGAATGTGTGCAGGATATCGCCGCGCTGAAACGTTGGATAGACCGGTGCAGAGCAGCACGCATTATCGCTGTCGATACAGAAACCAGCGCGCTAGATGCCATGCAGGCCGATCTGACCGGGATAAGTCTGGCCGTGGGACCGAACGAGGCCTGCTATATTCCGCTTGCGCATGGCGGTACCGATCTGCTGGCTGATACCCCGAGGCAGATCGTGCCGGAAGACGCGCTTGGTCTGCTGCGCCCCATGCTGGCAGACGATGCGATCTTAAAAATCGGCCAGAACATCAAATATGATCTGAATGTGCTCGCCCGGTACGATGTCGATGTATCACCCATTGATGATACCATGATCATCAGCTTCGCGTTGGATGCGGGGCGCGGCGAAGCAGGAATTGGCGGCGGCCACGGGATGGATGAATTGTCTGTCCGCCATATTGGCCATACACCGCTTAGCTTTAAGGACATATGCGGCACCGGCAAAAAACAGATTCCGTTCGGCGACGTGCCGCTTGACCGCGCAACCGAATATGCCGCCGAGGATGCCGATGTGACATGGCGGCTGCACCAGCACCTCAAACCGCGCCTCGCGATCGAAGGCGGGACCCGTGTCTATGAGCGGGTGGATCGCCCGCTGGTACCCGTTGTCGCTCAGATGGAACGACACGGGATCAAGGTTGACCGCGCGGCTTTGTCCCGATTGTCAGAAGAGTTCGCCACGCAAATCGCGCGCCTTGAAGGGGAAATTCACAGCGAGGCCGGACAGGAATTTTCGATTGGCAGCCCGAAGCAACTGGGTGAAATCCTGTTTGACAAAATGGGCTATAAGGGTGGTCGCAAAGGCAAAAGCGGGCAATATTCGACTGACCTTACCGTGCTGGAGAAGCTGGCTGAGCAAGGCGCAACGATGGCCACCAAGGTTCTCGAATGGCGGCAGTTGAGCAAGCTGAAATCCACCTATACTGATGCTCTCCAGGCCGCGATCAATCCTGCGACCGGGCGCGTGCATACCAGCTATTCGCTGACCGGGGCCCAAACAGGGCGCCTTTCCTCGACCGATCCGAACTTGCAGAATATCCCCATCAGAACCGAGATCGGACGGCAAATCCGGACCGCCTTTGTCGCTGACGCGGGCAATGTTCTGCTTGCAGCGGATTATTCGCAAATTGAATTGCGGCTCGCGGCCCACATGGCTGACGTCCCGTCGCTCAAAGACGCTTTTGCGCAGGGCGAGGATATTCACGCGCGCACCGCGAAAGAGATGTATGGTGAAGTAAACCGCGACACGCGGGCGCAGGCAAAAACGATCAATTTCGCGATATTATACGGCATTTCGCGGTGGGGGCTTGCTGGACGGCTGGGCGTGGAGGCAGACGAGGCTCAGGCCATGATCGACCGCTATTTTGATCGGTTCCCTGGTATCCAGCGTTATATTGCAGAAACGCTGGAGCGCGTTCGCGAGCGCGGATATTCAGAAACATTGTTTGGCCGTAAAACGTGGTTCCCGCGGATCAATTCCAAAAACGGTAATGAACGCCAGGGCAGCGAACGTGCCGCGATCAACGCACCCATCCAGGGGACCAGCGCAGATATCATAAAGCGCGCGATGATCCGCATGATGCCCGCGCTGGCAGATGCTGGTCTTGGCCATATACGGATGCTGCTTCAGGTTCACGATGAACTGGTTTTCGAATTGCCCGAAAGCGACGTTGGCGCTGCCAAACCGGTGATCGAGCGGGTGATGGCCGATGCGGCTTTGCCTGCTGTCAAACTGGACGTGCCGCTGGGTATTGAAATCGGGACGGGCACCGATTGGGGCGCCGCGCATTGAACTGTTTCCCGTCAAACTGCTTCGCGATACCAAGGACATGCCATGCTCAAACACGTTGACCCAAGAACATGGCCCATAGAATGGGTCGATGTGAGTGTGGCCATGATCGCTGTTTTCGCAGCGGTAATTGTCGCCTATATTCTATATCGGATCAGCTTTGCCGTTTTAGGGCGGCTGACTGCGGCATCCGATAGCGAGACGGATGATCTGGTTCTCAACAGCATCCGGCGGCCGGTCAAATGGTCGCTGATTGCCATTGGGATTACCGTCGTCGCGCAGGGCAATGACTCGCTTGCATTTGTGTGGGAACCGGTGGCGCAATTCGTTCGCCCGGCTTTGCTGGGGTGGATCGCCTACACACTCGTGAAAGCCGCCACTGCTGCATTGGAAGTCAGGCTGGAGGCGTCGGAGGATCCGGTAACCGTACGCAGCCGACGCACCCGAATTTCCATATTATCGCGCACAGCCACTTTTGCCATCGTGTTTATCACCGTGGGTCTGATGCTGTTTGCGATACCAGCGGTACAATCCATCGGGACAACTCTGCTGGCGTCGGCCGGGCTTGCCGCATTGGCGGTTGGTGCTGCCGCGCAACCGGCGCTTAAATCCTTGATTGGCGGGCTGCAAATGGCTCTGACGGAGCCCTTGCGGATCGGTGATCTGGTGGTGATAGAAGGCCATACCGGACGGGTGGAAGAAATCCGCATGAGCTTCTTAACCTTGCGCACCTGGGATGAGCGGGCGATCATCGTGCCCACTGCGTCGGTGCTGGACCAGACGTTTGAAAACTGGACCCGGAAATGCGAAACTTTGACCGGTCCGGTTTTTCTTCACCTTGATCCAGCCACGCAGATTGATCCCATACGGACAGAATTTGAACGCTTCGTGCGCGGCCATGAGCTGTGGGATGGACGCAATCTGGCTTTGCTCATGACCGAAGCCTACCCGGAGAGTATCGAATTACGCCTGTCGATCAGCGCAACGACGATCGGCGATCTGTTCGCGTTACGGTGCGAAGCGCGCGAACATATGATCGAGTGGTTGCGCAAGGAAATGCCCGATGCGCTTATCCGCCACCGGCTGGAGGTCGAAAACGCCAATCAGCGCGCCACCGGCAAATAAGCCCTATTGCTCCGCGCCGTGCTTCTTGTCGCGGACAGGTTCAATCATTCCGTCATGCAGAAAACCGATGGCAGGTTTCACTTCTGCTGCGCGTTTTTTCAATTCGCCGCGCATTTTTTTATATTCATCTTCCATCTTTGACGTGACAGTAGCGCGCGATTCCTTGAGTGCATCGGCAAAATCGGCCGCGTTCACTTCCTTCACATCGCCGCCCGCACGGCGCAAAGCGGTGAGGCCGGCACGGCGGACAATGTCTTCCAGATCAGCGCCAGTGAACCGGTCCGTCTTGCTGGCAATTGATGCCAGATCGACATCATCGGCGAGCGGCATATCAGCAGCATGAATCGCTAGGATGTGCTCACGGCCGGTCTTATCCGGCGTGCCGACATAAACCAGCTCATCAAACCGCCCTGGCCTGAGCAAGGCAGGATCCACCAGAGTCGGGCGGTTGGTGGCACCAATTACAATCACTGATTGCAAGTCCTCCAGCCCGTCCATTTCAGCCAGTATAGTGTTGACCACGCGCCCGGTAACGGCCGGCTCCCCCTGCCCGCTGCCGCGCGCCGGTACCAGCGAATCGATCTCGTCGATAAAAATCACGCATGGCGCAACAGAACGCGCCCGCTGGAACATCTTGGCGATCTGCTGCTCGCTCTCACCGTACCATTTGGACAGCAGATCGCTGCTTTTCATCGAGATGAAATTGGCCTCGGCTTCTTTCGCGACCGCTTTTGCAAGCAAGGTTTTGCCAGTTCCGGGCGGGCCGTAGAGCAGAAAACCTTTCGCCGCACGAATGCCCAAACGCTCAAACGCTTCGGGGTTTTTCAGCGGCAATTCGATGCCTTCTTTGAGGTTATCGATCGCATCATCGACCCCGCCAATATCGCCCCAGCCGACATTGGGCACTTGCACCATCACTTCGCGCATGGCCGAGGGCTGGACGCGCTTAAGAGCGGAGAGAAAATCGTCCCGGGTCACGCATAATTCATCGAGCACATCCTGCGGCACAGTGCGCTCGTCCAAATCCAGCCTGGGCATGATCCGGCGTACTGCATCTATCGCCGCCTCACGCGCCAAGGCGGCTATATCCGCGCCGACAAAGCCATGCGTGGTCTTGGCCAGTTCACCCAGATTGACTTTATCGCCCAGCGGCATGCCGCGCGTGTGGATGGCCAGAATTTCACGGCGGCCCTTTTCATCGGGGACGCCGATAATAATCTCGCGGTCGAACCGGCCTGGACGGCGGAGCGCCTCGTCAATGGCATCGGGACGATTGGTGGCCGCGATAACGACCAGATTGGCCCGCGAATTCAAACCGTCCATCAATGTGAGCAGCTGCGCAACCAGCCGTTTTTCAGCCTCGCCCGGCACCCGGTCACGCTTTGGCGCAATAGAGTCTATTTCGTCGATAAAGATGATTGCGGGCGCTGCTTTGGTCGCGTCTTCAAAAACCTCGCGCAGCTTTTTTTCGCTCTCGCCATAGCCAGAACCCATAATTTCCGGGCCATTGATAACGAAAAACTCGGCATCGCTTTCACTCGCGACCGCCTGCGCCAGGCGGGTCTTCCCTGTTCCGGGCGGGCCGTGCAGCAATACGCCTTTTGGCGGATCAACGCCAAGACGGGTAAACAGTTCAGGATAGCGCAGCGGCAATTCGACCATTTCGCGCAGAGCCTGGATGGTGTCGTCGATCCCGCCAACATCATCATAATTTACCGACGCACGGCCATCGCGCGGTTCCTCAAACTCGGCGCGCAATTCCACTTCAGTGTTCTCGTCAATATGGACGATGCCCTTGGGCGAGGTTGACGCAACAGACAGTCTGATCTGGGTGAGAGCGTAAGCAGGCGTATTAAACATACGCTGAACTTGCGGCGGCATGTTCTGCACTGGCTGCTGGCCGGTGGTTGCAACCAGGTCGCCGGTGACAATCGGTTTGCGAAAAAAGTTGCGTTTGAGCGCCTGCGCCGGGCCCTGCAGCCGCATCTCACGTTGCGCCGGGGCAAATACGACCCGCTTGGCCGGACGCGATACAGCCCGGCGAATGGTGACATGTTCGCCCGACCCTGTTTCCGCATTGCCGCGCTGGAGCCCGTCCAACCGCACCACATCCAGCGTCTGATCCTCGTCATAGGCGGGCATCGCGACCGCAACGGTGGACCGTTTGCCAGCGATCTCAATCACATCGCCTTCTGTGATGCCAAGCGCCTGAAAAGCGGATCGCGGCATGCGCGCAATGCCCTGGCCGCTTTCCTCCTGACGGGCCGCAGCAACCTGAAGGCGTATCGTGCTCTCCGCTTGAGCGGTATCATCTTTGGCCATAATGCTGCGTAGTCCCGTCCATTTATCTGATAGGTGACCCTGTAGCTAGGAAGCGAAAGCACACTATGCAAACGGGTTCTTGGCCGGCCGCGCGGTAACCGCTGCGGATCGCAATCAGCCCACCGGGTCAGACCACCAGCCAGAAAAAAGGCCCGACCGCAAGCAGCCGGGCCTGAAAAGTTTTGGGAGAGGATGCCTAAAAAGGCACCGTCTAAATGCGCGCTACCGCCGTTTTGTGCAAGTGCGAAAAGGACATTCATGGTTGCATATTTTGCAAGAACCCGGAAAAGCGATTTATATGGTTGAAAATATGATGATTTTCGATACTCTTTTGGTTGCAACAAAAGCAATTCGTTAATCCGGCAGACATTAATTGTGCAGTGCGGCATACGCCGGGTGTTGCCGTAGGGGTGACTTTACGTCGAAGCCCAATTACACGGCGATTCGCAGCCCCCGCGCCGCTTGCCACACGCTCGGGCCGCTGCTGTGATATCATATGACCAAATTGGGAAGCCGATGAAAAAACTCTATCCTGACGCCGCCTCTGCTCTTGATGGCGTGATCCGCAATGATATGCTGATCGCTTCGGGCGGCTTTGGCCTTTGCGGGATTGCCGAACGGTTTATCGACGCAATCCGCGATAGCGGCGTCACTGGCCTCACTTTTGCCAGCAATAATGCCGGGATCGATAATGCCGGGATCGGAAAATTGCTCCGCTCCAAACAAGTCAGAAAAATGATCTCGTCCTATGTTGGCGAAAATAAGGAATTTGAACGGCAATTTCTGTCGGGCGAGCTTGAGGTTGAGTTTTGCCCGCAAGGCACCCTGGCCGAGCGGATGCGCGCGGGCGGGGCGGGTATTCCCGGTTTTTACACCAAAACCGGTGTCGGCACGCAAGTGGCCGAGGGCAAGGAAGTCAAAACTTTTGACGGGCGCGACGGGCCGGAGGATTACATTCTGGAGCGCGGTATATTTGCCGATCTTGCCATAGTTAAAGCATGGAAAGCGGACGAAACCGGTAATCTGGTATTCCGCAAGACCGCCCGCAATTTCAATATTCCGGCTGCCACATGCGGCAAAATTTGCGTTGTGGAGGTGGAGGAAATCGTCCCTGCCGGGTCGCTTGATCCCGATTCTATCCATCTGCCCGGTATTTACGTGCAGCGCATGATTGTGGGCGCGCCATACGACAAGCAAATCGAGTTTCTGACGACCAGAGAGCGAGAGCGCGCATGAACCAGCTTTATCGGGGGGTAATTCTGCCATCTGCCGCTCTGCTGCTATCCGGCTGTGTCGCTGCAGTAATCCCGCTGGCTGCGGGCGGAGCCATCCTTGGCAAGGATCGGCTTGATGCGGCCTCGGGCCGGGCGGCAAATGCTGGTGCGGACACCGCTCAGCCAGCAGCAGCGCAGCAGAAGCCAGCTGAACAGACAGAGCCTGTTCTAAAAAGAGAGAACGCCAAGGTGACCCCTCCGGGCCCCGCATATGTCGATCTGTTAGATGTCGCGCCGCGCAGTCCCAGGCCGCCGAAGGGGCTGGACGCACCGACAGAACCCGGCGCGCCGCTGTCCACTGCACCGCCTGCCCGCACGCCGCAAGCCAGGTTCAGCGCGCGGGCGTATGACGCGATGTACCGGTATGTCGAGACGGAAGCGAACCGGGATCCGGTCGAGCGCCCGCGTCAATCGGCAGTTCTCGCCGCGCCGGGCGCGCTCAGCCCATCGCGCGCAGATTGCAGTATCCGCCCGCCTGCTGTGCTGTTCGATCTTGATCCGGCAGATGGCCTGTTCGATGCCGCGACAATGCGGCAGGCCCAGCCACAATTGGCAGATATTACACGGGCACTGCGCAGCCAGGAAGTCGATATATTCTGGTTGTCAGGACAGACCGCGTTGAAAGCTGCGCCTGTTCGCCGTCTGCTTGCTGCATCGGGGTTGGACCCCGAGGGTGATGACGGGCTGTTGCTGATGCGGCGCGCGGAAGACCGCAAGCAACAACGCCGCGCAGATGTGCAGGACACCCATTGTTTGATCGCCATTGCTGGCGATACGCGCGCCGACTTTGATGAATTGTATGATTATTTGAAAAGCCCCGAATTGGCGCAGCCGCTGGAGGAACTGGTCGGTGCCGGCTGGTTTCTTGCACCCCTGCCGCTATCATCCGGGTCAGCGGCGCCCACCACCCCTACCTTTTCGTCTGAGGGACAATGAACATGTCTGAAGTTGCCACCGGTTGGACACGTGATCAAATGGCCGCGCGCGCCGCCCAGGAATTGCGCGATGGCTATTACGTCAATTTGGGCATCGGCATACCGACATTGGTCGCCAACCACATTCCTGCCGATATGGAAGTGACATTGCAGTCAGAAAACGGGATGCTTGGCATCGGCCCCTTCCCATATGAGGACGAGGTTGATCCAGACCTGATCAATGCGGGCAAGCAAACCATCAGCGAACTGCCGCAATCCGCCTATTTCGACAGTGCTGCCAGTTTTGCAATGATCCGCGGCGGACATATTGATCTGACTGTTCTGGGCGCAATGGAAGTCGCACAGAATGGCGATATCGCCAATTGGATGATCCCTGGCAAAATGATCAAAGGCATGGGCGGTGCGATTGATCTGGTCGCTGGCGTCAAGAAGATCATTGTCGTGATGGAGCATACCAGCAAAAGCGGTGCACCCAAATTCATCCCCGAATGCTCTTTACCGCTAACGGGTAAAAACGTGGTCGATATGATTATTTCGGATCTAGCGGTATTTCAGCGCCCCACCAAAGATGCCCCGTTTACATTGATCGAATGCGCCCCTGGTGTATCTGCGGACGAAATCGCCGCGAAAACAACGGCGCATTACGTTACTGGATAAGCATCAGCGCGGCCAGCAGCAGGTGACTGCCGGCCATTCCGAGATGCACAGAGCGGACGATCCGGAAGGCCCGCTTGCTCTTATGCGTGCCCGCTTTAGTAACCGGTTACGCCAACGCGGCTTTCAGCTTGTCGACCAGATCGGTCTTTTCCCACGGGAACAGTTCGCCTTCCGCCGTCCGGCCAAAGTGACCATAAGCCGCAGTACCGCGATAGATAGGCTTATTCAGGCCAAGATGCGTACGGATGCCTTTGGGCGTCAGTTTCACCAAAGCGGGTATGGCCGCCTCGATACGCCCTTCATCAATGCTGCCGGTGCCGTGCAAATCGACATAAATCGACAGCGGTTCCGCCACGCCGATGGCATAGGATAACTGCATGGTGCAGCGCCGGGCAAAGCCTGCCGCGACGATATTCTTCGCCAGATAACGAGTGATATATGCCGCCGACCGGTCAACTTTGGTCGGGTCCTTACCGCTAAATGCACCGCCCCCATGCGGCGCGGCACCGCCATAGGTATCGACAATGATCTTGCGTCCGGTCAGACCGGCATCTCCATCGGGGCCGCCAATCTCAAACTTTCCTGTGGGATTAATGTGATAGACGGTATTGTCGCTCAGCAATTCTGCAGGCAAAACTTCGGCAATGACGCCTTTTACGTAATCGCGCAGCTCATTATATTTCGCCTCGTCGCCCTCGCCATTGTGGAAGTAATATCCCGGCGCGTGCTGGGTCGACACGACAATCGCGGTTGCCTCAACCGGGCGTTCATTGGCATAGCGTAAGGTAACCTGGCTCTTGGTGTCCGGCTCCAAAAACGGTGCTGCGCCCGATTTCCGGTCCTGCGCCATCCGTTCGAGAATTTTGTGGCTGTAATCCAGCGTGGCGGGCATCAGATCGGGCGTTTCGTCGGACGCATAGCCAAACATGATGCCCTGGTCGCCCGCGCCTTCATCCTTGTCGGTACCAGCATCGACGCCTTGCGCAATATCAACCGACTGGCCGTGCAGATTGTTTTCAAATTTCAGCGTTTCCCAATGGAAGCCGTCTTGCTCGTAACCGATCGCGCGCACCGTATTGCGAACGGTTTCCTCAACGCGCTCCGGGATACCGGCTGCCCATTGGCCATTTTCGTAAATGCCCTGGCCGCGAATTTCACCTGCAAGCACCACCAATTGCGTTGTCGTCATGGTCTCGCACGCAATGCGCGCTTCGGGGTCAATGCTCAGAAAAAGATCGACGATGGCATCGGATATCTGGTCGGAAACCTTATCGGGGTGACCTTCGGAAACGCTTTCCGATGTGAAGAGAAATGAATTGCGCATGGAGCCTCATATAAAGAAATCTTTATGTCTGATTTTCCCTAGCTGTCACGCTTGCCACTGGCAAGATATGATCGCATTCCCGCCGCCAAAACTATCGCGAGTAGCGCCAGACCAAGCGGCAATATATTGCCCAGCTGCGCAAACAGCGTCGGCGGCTTCGCTGGCGGGACCAGGCCGTCAAGCCGCGATGCGCGGTGCATTGGGATAGTGTCGCGAACAACCCCGTCAGCATCAATAACTCCGCTGATTCCCGTAGTTGTGGATCGCAAAACTGGCAGACCCTCCTCAATGGCGCGCATACGCGCCTGCGCAAAGAACTGCGGCGGGCCCCACGATCCAAACCAGCCTTCATTGGACGGGTTGAAGATATAATCGGGCCGGTTGTCCGGATCGAATACATCGCCAGAAAAAATGATCTCGTAACAAATCTGGACGCTGACCCGGCCCCACTCACCCAAATCGAGCGTTTGCGGGCCGGGGCCGGGAATAAAATCTATTGTACCGGCCACAAGCCGCGTCGCGCCGAGCGGTTCCAGCAACCATCGCAGCGCCAGATATTCACCATATGGCACCAGATGGGCCTTATCATATCCGGCGACAATCTCGCCATTTTCGTTAATCGCGGTGACCGCATTGCGCGCCCCATACGCACGCCCGTTTTCAATTTCCAGATCGACTGCACCGGTCAGCAGCATCCCGCCTTCATCGACCACGCGCCCGATGCGGAAACGGGCAAAGGCGGGATCACCGCCTGCGGTCATTTGATTATAGTAACGCTGCGGGTAACCGTCGCGGAGATAGTCGGGAATGCCCGATTCCGGCCACAGGATCAGGCGCTTACCCACACCCTCCTGCTTGCGCGTAAGCATCGCTGTGCGTAGGAATTGCGCTTCAAACTTGGACGGATCGTTCAGATCATCCTGCCGCGTATCGGGCTGGACCAGAGTGAAAGCGAGCGTCCCTTCCGCTCGCTCACCAAACAGTGCCTGAAACGGTGCATGCATGCCAGCGGCGAGCATAAGCGCACAGGCCGCGCCGCTGAGCCATAGCCGCCTCGACACGCATAACGCCAATAATGTCGAGATCGCGATGACGATGCCAGAGAGGCCGTAAGTGCCCACCCAGGGCAGAATGGCTGCAATGCCCGGTTCTTGAAAGCCGCCCAGAAATGCCAGACCCAGCGGATCCCACGCAAAGCCGGTAAACACCCAGCTTCGAAGCCATTCGCTGATAATCCAGCACCCGGTGAAGGCCGCGCCAAACACACCGAAACCGGCACGGCGTCCGGCGATGAGTTTTGCACCCAGCGATGCCAATGCCGGATATATGGCGAGATAGAGCGCCAGCAACGGAACCGCCAACCAGCCAAGCAAATGCGGCATGGCCTCCTGATAGGTAAAAGCGGCAGCAATCCAGTTATTGGCAAGCGTAAAGTGACCGGCACCAAAGCACCAGCCAATCCATGATGCTTTGCGCCAGTCTGCTGCCGTGAACAGCAGCCATGCCAGCACGGCCACAGCAATAACCGTCAGCGGCCACAGCGATAAAGGCGGAAACCCGCATGCAGCGACTGCGCCAAGCAGGATCGCCGCCAGTCGCGGACGATGCAGCGCCGTATCTATGGCCTTACCGAGCAAGGCCGATATCTGCCCGCTCGCCACTGCGTCTTACTCGGCTGCTGCCACCGCCTCGTCATCGCTGGCTTTGCGGCGGCGGCGCGGGGCGCGCTTAGGCTTGTCGTCTTCTGCGCTGTCCCCGATCGCGGGCGGCAAAGCAGCAAGATCGAGCGCGCCTGTGTCTTCTACGGATTTACGGGCGCGCGGCTTGCGCGGTTTGGCCGTTTTGCGGACCGGCGCGTCATCGGCGTCACTGCCCGGACTGCCTTCGCTCTGGTGATCAGCATCAGATGCGCTGTCTGAGGTATCATCATTACGCGGACGTCTACTGCGGCCCCGTTCTTGGTTGCGACCGCTATCGCCTTGTTCGTCGCGGCGTCCGCGCGGGCGGCGGCTTGCTCTATTGTCATTGCGACCTTCGTTGCGGCTTTCGTCATCATCGCCATCATTCTGGTCATCACTGGAATCGCCCCGCTCATCCTGCCGTTTGGCGCGCGCTTCATCCTGGCGCGCTTTATTATCCGCAATCACACGGAAATAATGATCGGCAAATTGCAGATAATATTCCTGCTGCACGCGGTCGCCGTGATGCTGTGCATCCTGCGCCAGCTTTTTATACTTATCGAGCAATTGCGGCGCGTTTCCACGCGCTCTGCTATCAATCCGGTTTGCCTGGTTGGCACCGCCCTGATTGCGATTGTTATTGTTGCGGCCGCGGCGGCGATTGTTGTTATTATTACGATGGTTATTCAAGGAATGCTCTTCCCGTTAACGACCAATGGCAGTGCGTAAGACCGGCCTGGTCAAACAATGATCCCCGTTTGCAATTTGCCTGTGTCAGTCGCGTAAGCGCCGTGGCGCAAGCGGATCGCAGATGTTGGGGCTAGACCGGGTTGGAGGCAAAACACCAAAAACCGCTGGTCTGGGGTATGGCGTAATGACTCATTCGCGCTTTGCCAAGCTTTTATCGCAACATTAATGCGCGCGGCCTGTGGGCAAGATCACGGAACAGCTCCACCGCAAAGCCGCAATCCCCTGCCAGTGCGCTCACCGCATCTGCTTGCTGATACCCGATTTCAACAACACAGAATCCGCCGCAGGCCAGCAGACCGCGCAATTGCGGAACAATAATGCGGTAATCATCCAGCCCTTCGGCTCCGGCAAAAAGAGCCGCGGCTGGCTCAAAAGCCGCCACGGATGCTTCCAGTTTCACGGTCGTTTCAACATAAGGCGGGTTGGCTACAATCAGATCAAATTGCCCCAACCCCTCCTGCCACCCGGCACATGTCCAGTCGCGGTGGAGAATCTGCGCGCGGTCTGCAACCTCCAGATGGGCAGCATTGGAGGCCGCGATGGACGCAGCCGCCAGTGATGCATCAATCCCGATCCCGCTAGTACCGGCTTTCTCCGCGAGAAGAGTTAGCAGCAAAGCGCCCGATCCGGTACCCAGATCGAGAATACGCGCCGTCTTGCCGCACCGGGCCAGCGCAGCCGCGACAATCGTCTCGCTATCGCTGCGCGGGATCAGCACATCAGCCGACACACGAAACGCGCGGCCATAAAATTCTTGAACGCCCACTATATAGGCAACCGGCTCATGATGGCTTCGGCGCGCGACAAAGCCTGCGAAGCTATCAGGCGCGGCGAGTTCTGTACCGTGCAGCAACATATCGGAACGCGACATGCCCAGTGCATTGGCCATCAGCAGTTCTGCATCGAGCCGCGCTGTGTCCGACGTGCTGGCCAGGATCTCGGCTGCGCTGCGCAAAGCGGCGGCAACGCTGGTCACGAATCGAGTGCAGCCAGACGCTTCGCTTCGTCTTCTGCGATCAGCGCGTCGATCAGTTCGGTCAATCCGGTGCCTTCCAGGACTTCGGGCAATTTGTGCAGCGTCAGCCCAATTCGGTGATCGGTCACGCGCCCCTGCGGGAAATTGTAAGTGCGGATGCGCTCGGACCGGTCGCCGCTGCCGACCATCGCTTTGCGCGCTTCGGCTTCTTCGCCGTGCGCCTCTGCGCGTTTAAGGTCATATAGCCGCGTGCGCAGTACCTGCATTGCCTTGTCGCGGTTCTTGTGCTGGCTGCGCTGATCCTGCTGGATTACCACCAAACCGGTTGGCAAATGCGTGAGGCGGACGGCGGAATCGGTCGTGTTGACATGCTGACCGCCTGCGCCCGATGCCCGGTAAATGTCGATTTTCAGGTCATTCGCATCAATATGGACATCCACCTCATCCGGCTCCGGCAGCACCGCCACAGTGGCCGCAGAGGTATGGATACGCCCACCGCTCTCGGTCACCGGCACGCGCTGTACCCGGTGGACCCCGCTTTCAAATTTCATCTTGGCAAACACGCCCGTCCCGCGAATATTGGCGACGATTTCCTTAAATCCGCCAACATCGGCCGCGCTCATGCTGACTGGCTCGATTTTCCAGCCCATTTCCGCCGCGAATTTCTCGTACATCCGGTAAAGATCGCCTGCGAACAGCCCGGCCTCATCGCCGCCAGTACCCGCGCGGATTTCCAGCATGGCAGGGCGCGCATCGGCGCTGTCACGCGGCAGCATAGCCAGAGCCAGTGCACGTTCTTTCGCGGGAAGCGCCGCGTTGAGTTCTGCAAGCTCCTCCTGCGCCATCGCTTTCATTTCGGGATCGGCAAGCATTCCGGTGAGGCCAGCCATTTCATCGCGCATCGCGCTGACTTCGCTGGCAATATTGGCGACCGGCTCCAGCTCCGCATAATCGCGGCTCGCTTTGACGAACGCATCCCCCTCCAGCGTGCCCGACGCCATGCGCGCTTCGAGTTCAGCGAAGCGTCCGGTAATCTGGCGAAGGCGGTCAGCGGTGATGGTCATGATCGTTTCCGGGTGACACTTGCTTGACACAATTGACACCGTGTCAAGCGGTCAGTTTCTTTCTATCTATTTGAATTTATTGTACTAAACCGTGTTTATCATGATGGGCACTGTTTGGGGCGCCCCCGGGGGGATTTGGGTCAGCCGGTCGTATGCCAGAGGCAATAGCGAAGGATGCTGCCTGTAGGAAAGGTCAATCATCTTCCGCCCTCTCGCGGGAATGACGAACTTTATTTGGCAAGCCACTAATCATGAAATAGCGAGTCGATAGCTATCAAATATAGCGTTTGATTCTGATGCTCGACTGTAATCATGCTCAAGCAAAGAAACTGAGTGGCTCGGGATTCCATCTCTTACGTCCAGAGAAATTAAAACTGCGGGATTGCTTCTTCTCGCGCGATCATATCGCTTACGTGGACTACCTGTCGCAAACACTTCTGCAGAAAATCCCGCTTTCCGATAAGCAGAGACAAGCTCTACTGCTTCACTTTCCCTTTCAGGGTTCTCAGCAGCGATAGCCACCTCAAGCTTGTTATCCTCTACATCCCCCACCAGCATCGCCAGCCGCTCGATCCCCGCCGCCCAGCCCACAGCGGGTGTCGCAGCGCCGCCCAAATTCTCGATCAGCCCGTCATAGCGCCCGCCGCCCAGTACCGTACTTTGGCTACCCAGCTTGTCAGCCGACGCGCTGCCTTCATCGGGAATAAATTCAAACGCGGTATGCCGGTAATAATCGAGGCCGCGCACCAAGGCTTCGGCGCGTTTCCATTTTACGCCCGCCGCATCCAATCCGCTGGTTACCGCATCGAAAAACGCGCGCGCTTCATCCGATAGAAAATCATCAATCTTGGGCGCATCTGCTAGAAACGGTGTGTCGAGCCGGTCCTTGCTGTCGAGAATGCGCAGCGGATTTTTCTCCAGCCGTTCTTGCGAATCTTCGGATAGCTGGTCCTTCACGTCACGAAAATAGCCGATCAACGCCGCGCGCCATGCTTCGCGGCTTTCACCGTCTCCTAGCGTATTGAGATGCAGCGTCACATCATGAATGCCCAATTCCTTGAGCAATTGATCCGCCATTGCGAGCAGTTCAACATCGGCCTGCGGCTCGCCCGCGCCAATGATCTCGGCATCGATTTGGTGGAACTGGCGATAGCGACCCTTTTGCGGGCGTTCATACCGGAACAATGGCCCGTGCGTTGCCAGTTTCAGCGGCGCGTGTTGCTGCCAGCCATTGGTCAGAAATGCGCGCGCAATTCCGGCAGTGAACTCGGGCCGCAAAGTGAGCGATTCTCCGCCGCGATCATCGAAGCTGTACATTTCTTTCGACACAACATCGGTTGTCTCACCCAGCGAACGCGCGAAGACTTCAGTTTTTTCAAACACGGGCATTTCCGCGCGGCGGAAGCGGTAGAGTTTACGGACACGCTCGAATGTCCCGACCACATAGGCAAATGCTTCCGCATCGGGGCCGAAAATATCCTGCGTTCCGCGAATGGCCTGCGGTACTTTGGGTTTGGTGGTCTTACTCATATGCGCCGCTTAGGCGGTTGCCGCTACGCCCGCAATATGCGGCGGCCCGCAATTGTCCTGCCGCAGTGCAGCATTTCCCGCTTGGCGGAACACGCCGCCGCCGCTATTGAACGGGCATGGATATCAGCAAACTCAGCATTGGCGACAATCCGCCCGAAAGCCTCAATGTGATTATCGAGGTGCCCACCGGAGGCGAACCGGTGAAATACGAATTCGACAAAGCATCAGGCGCGCTGTTTGTTGACCGGATTCTGCACACACCGATGCGCTATCCCGCCAATTACGGATTTGTGCCGCACACATTGTCGCCCGATGGTGATCCGCTGGACGCGCTGGTGATTTCGCGCAGTCCGTTTATTGCTGGTTGCGTGGTGCGCGCGCGCCCGATTGGCGTGCTCAATCTGGAAGACGAGCATGGCGGCGATGAAAAGCTGATCTGTGTGCCGGTGGATACGACATTCCCGTATTATTCGGATGTTGGCGAGACCAAGGATTTGCCGTCGATCATCTTCCAGCAGATCGAGCATTTCTTTACCCATTACAAAGACCTGGAGCCTGAAAAGTGGGTACGGGTCGGCCAATGGGGTAACGCGGAAGAGGCCAGAAAAGTGGTCATGGAAGCCATCGAGCTGGCCAAACAGAGCTAAGCTGCGGCAAGCGTGCTATTCCGTGGGGCGCCGCTGGTCGAGTAAATCGTCATCGGCAACCGTGCTTTGCCGTTCGGTCAGAACCATTTTGGCAATATCATTTTCCGGCGTCACATCCTCTTCGTCTGCCACAGCGGGCCGGACCGGACGCGAACGGGACCCAGCTGTCGCAGCTGGTGTATCGGCTGTATTTGTCGGCTGCGCCAATCGTTGAAGAGGCAGCGGCCCCGTCCGTTCATCCAGCCGCACCCGGTAAATCGGTTCTGGCAGACCAAAACCTGCATCTTCAAGCGCGGTTTTCATCGCAGCCAGCGCCTGGCTACGCGCTTTGTTGAGATCAGTGTCCTGCTGATTGATCCAGGCCAGAAACTGGATCACGATGTTGGAATCGCCGACATTCACGATACGCGCTTCGGGGGCGGGCGCGCTCAGGACAAACGGCAAACCTGCAAAAACCGCGCGGCCCAGCCCCCGCGCCTGCGATGGATCATCATCGGCATCAATCCCCAGTTCAAAGGAGAACCGGCGCTGCGGATTGGTCGTGTAATTCAGGATCACCGCCTTGAATACTGTTGCGTTGGGGATCCGCAAATGATTGCCGTCCAATGTCATCATGATTGTTGCACGGCTGGTGAGGCGGATGATGCGCCCTTCCAGATCATCTATTACCACATGATCGTTGGCCCGGAATGGCTGACGCAGGCTCAACATCAAGGAAGCGACATAGTTTTCGATCGTTTCGCGCATTGCGAAACCCAGCCCGATACCGATGACGCCCGCTCCGCCCAGCACCGCACCTAGCAAGGCGGTCGCTCCGATCATATCGAGCGCGATCACCACCCCGCCGATGACAAACACGAAACGGATTGCGCTCGCGACCAATTCAGCCAAAAACACATTGGGCATTACGCGCCGCCAGAACGCCCCAAATCCGGCTATCAGATAGCCTGCCGCAGCAATCACCAATGCTGCCAACACCGCCACACCCAGCAAGGGCAGCAAAGCGATAAAGTCAGCGGCTTTGCCGGACAGGCTTTGCAATGCACCCAAATTCTTCCCGATGGAGACATCACGTTCCAAACGGTTCTGGACGGTCACGACACCGTCAATCTGCGATGCCAACTGCCCGGCTTTGCTGATTTCTTCCTCCGTGGGGACAACACCCGACAGCGTGACGACACCGTCCTGCACCGCGACTGTGACCGTATCCAAATTATCCAGCGCAGAAAATATTCCGGCAATCCGCTCAGCAATCCGCTGATCTTCACCGGCATCGGTTTCGGCATCAATGGTCTGTGCTGGTGGCGGCGCGGCTTCCTGGGTGGGTTCGCTGGGTGCAGGCAAAATCGCCTGAGCTGGCACGTGGGACAGGGCCAGAAATGCGGCAATGAAAACAGCGATACGCATCACGCAGTATCTCCGGCAATCGTCATTCCGTCCACCCGAATAGTTGGCGCGTTAACGGCGTTATGCATTTCCAGATCGTCGGCTGGTACCATTGCGGCGTACATTTCGAGCAGATTCCCCGCAATAGTGAAACCCGACACCGCCTCTGCCAGCTCACCGTCACGGATGCGGAAGCCGGACGCAGCGCGGCTGTAATCGCCGGTAACCGGATTGACCCCTTGGCCGACCAGTTCGGTTACCAATACGCCGTCCGCAATTTCCGCGATCATTGCTGCGCGCGAGAGTGTTCCGGGGTGCATATGCACATTGGCGGCAGACACGCCGGGCGCGCCGCTGCCGCCGCGTGAGGCATGGCCGGTGGGCGGCAAACCCAATTGCCGCGCAGATGCCGCATTCAGCAGCCAGCCAGTCACATGACCGCCCTCGACCAGATTGCTGCGCGATGTTGGCAGGCCTTCCCCGTCAAACAGGCGTGAACGCGGGCCGCGCGGCCGGTGCGGATCATCGGTGATGACAATATCGGTTGGAAACAGAATATCCCCCAGCCGATCAAGCAGAAAACTGGACCGGCGCGCAATTCCTGCACCGTTCATCGCGCCAAGCAGATGCCCGACCAGCGAATCGCTGACTCGCGGATCAAACATAATCGGCATGCTGCCGCTCGGCATGGTCTTGGGGTCCAGCCGCGCAACGGCGCGTTTTCCGGCCAGCTTGCCAATATCAGCGCAGGGCGGCAGATTGGCCGCGTGCCGGGCCATACGGTAGGCGTAATCGCGCTGCATGCTGGCGCCCTCTCCGGCAATAACGCTGGCGCTGATACCGTGACTGGTACCGCGATAGGCTCCGATGAAACCGTGACTGGTGCCCAGCGCAACCACGCTTTCGCCAAAACTGGCGCTGGCGCCCTGGCTGTTGGTAACCCCAGCGACCGCGCGCGCGGCATCTTCCATCATGAGCGCACGTTGTTTCAGCCGGTCCGGATCGGGGTCTTGCGGATCAACCAGATCAAGATCGCTTGTAACCGCGCCGTTTATCAGCGCGTCCGCTGGTGCGAGGCCGGCATGGGGATCCTCGGGCGCCAACCGCGCCATTGCCACCGCCCGCTCGGCCATGTCTTGCGCCGCAGCAGAGGTAAAATTTGCGGCGCTGACAGTGGCGGATCGTTGCCCGATAAACACACGCAGGCTGAGCGATTCGTCTTCTGACCGCTCGGCATCTTCCAGCGCGCCCAGCCGCACGGTCACACTTTCCGATGCGCTGCCGGTGATAACCGTATCGGCTGCATCCGCACCTGCCCGCCGGGCAAGTTCGATCATCTGCCCGCAGCGATCCTGCGCGGTTTCCGGATCAATCATTATCGCGTACCGTCTGGCTCATGCGGCGCAGTTAGGCAGCAATCTGCTGCTAGGCAAGCAGGAGTTACACGGGCAAATTTCAGCCCATCGTTCCGATCAGTTTGAACAGAACGGTGAGCGCAAATGGCAGGCCCAGCGCCATCAGCCAGACCAGAATCTGGTCACGCCGGAATGCGCCGGACAGTGCCGGGTCGCTCGCTTCGCTATCGTTCAGATCGCGCCAGCGTTTCTCAAACCGGCGGCAAGCGGGAATGATGCCGACCACCAGAACCACCAGCGCAAACAGCGCCATTGATTTGATCCCGGTTTCCTTCATCGCCCCAACGGTCAAAAAGATATGAAGCGCCGTATAGACAACCAGCGCATAGGCGACATTGTCGCTCATACTTTTGCGCCAGTCGCGGGCTCTATCCTGGAATTGTGTTGCCCCTGCACCGGTCTGGGTTGCAGCAGACGTCTGTTTTAACGCCTTAGCCATGCGCTCTCTCCCACATGTATGGTTCCTCATTATGCGTAAGCTATCTCAAACTCGGCGCATACAATCAAGGGCAGTAACCAAATTGCAAGGCAAATGGGGGAAGAGTGCGGCCATGCATGAATCCTGCCAAAATCTGACAAACAGGCCTTTTCATGAAATAGCCGCCTGCTACATAGTGTCACCATGACAACGATACACGCCGACAAGACCGCCCTCGCTGCCGATGCCGCACCCCTGGACGCGGCGGCTCCACTGCCCACGGGCGGGCTGGAAGTCATTTCGATTGCAAAATCATATGATAAACGCGCGATTCTATCGGATATTTCGCTGAGTGTTGGCAAGGGCGAGGTTCTGGGCCTGCTGGGGCCGAATGGCGCAGGCAAAACCACCTGTTTCTATTCGATTATGGGCCTGGTGCGGCCCGATGCAGGCCGCATTTTGATGGACGGGGATGATGTCACAAATCTGCCGATGTATCGGCGCGCGATCCTTGGCCTTGGCTATCTGCCGCAGGAAACCAGCATTTTTCGCGGGATGACGGTTGAACAAAACATCAATTGCGTCCTTGAGATGGTTGAACCCGACGCAGATACGCGCGGTGCCGAGCTAGAGCGTCTGCTTGACGAATTTGGCCTGACGCGGCTCCGGTCTTCTCCGGCGATGGCGCTATCGGGCGGTGAACGGCGGCGGTGCGAGATTGCCCGGGCGCTGGCCGCAAAACCCTCCATCATGCTGCTCGATGAACCCTTTGCCGGAATTGACCCTCTGTCAATCAGCGATATTCGCGATCTGGTGAAGGATTTGAAAACCCGCGGGATCGGCGTTTTGATTACCGATCATAATGTCCGCGAAACGCTGGAAATCGTTGACCGCGCATGCATCATCTATGGCGGGCAGGTGCTGTTTGCCGGTACGCCGCAGGATCTGGTGGCAGACGAGAATGTTAAGCGCCTCTATCTGGGTGAAGGCTTCACTCTGTAATGAGCGCCGCAGCGGACCTTTAAGCCTTGGCATTAAGCCCCCGCCTGGACCTTCGCCAGTCGCAGTCGCTGGTCATGACGCCGCAATTGCAGCAGGCGATCAAGCTGCTGGCGCTGTCCAATCTGGAAATTGAAAGCTTTATCGGCGATGCGCTGGAGGCAAATCCGTTGCTGGAAGCCGGTGACGTGCGCCGCGATGACGCCGCGCCTGCCGCAGACGAAGCACCCGCCGAACCGGCGACAGCCGATGCCCCCGATGCGGCAGAACCTGCTCTTGATATTGATCGTTCCGCGATTGATCAGGACCGCGATACTGGCGACGGCGAATGGGGTGCAGGGGGTGCGGGCGCGCCGCCCGATGATGCCCCCGGTATAGAGGAACGCAGCAGCGCCGCCCTCTCGCTGGCCGAACATCTCGGCGCGCAAATTGGCAGCGCGGCCAGCGACACGCGCGAGGAATTTCTCGCCCGCCATTTGATCGGGCAATTGGACGAAGCGGGTTACCTACGCAGCGATCTGCGCGAAATTAGTGACGATCTTGCGGTCCCGCTCGCAGAAGCCGAACGTGCGCTAAGATTGATACAGACGCTCGACCCCACCGGCGTTGGTGCGCGTGATTTAAGCGAATGCCTCGCTCTGCAAGCCACAGAAGCGGACCGTTATGATCCGTGCATGGCGCGGCTGATCGACAATCTCGATCTGGTAGCGCGCGGCGAATTTGCGCGCCTCAAACGCATGTGCGATGTCGATGATGAAGACTTTGCCGATATGCTGAGTGAATTGCGCGAATATGATCCCAAGCCGGGCCTCGCCTATGGATCGGATACTGATGCGGCCATTGTACCCGATATTCTGATCAGCGCGGCCAAAGGTGGCGGCTGGGATATCGCACTGAATGAGGCAACACTGCCCCGACTGATCGTCAATCGCGGGTATTATGTCGAATTGCGCGAAGGGTGCACCGACAAAGAATCGCAAAGCTGGCTGAATGAAAAACTTGGCGACGCAAACTGGTTAATCAAGGCGCTGGATCAACGCCAAAAGACTATTCTCAAAGTCGCCTCACAGATCGTGACCAAACAAGCAGGATTCTTCATTAACGGTGTGTCAGAACTGAAACCGCTGACTTTGCGCGAAGTTGCAGAGGAAATTGACATGCATGAAAGCACGGTCAGCCGCGTGACATCGAACAAATATCTCCATTGCGAGCGTGGTACGTTTGAACTTAAATATTTCTTCATGAGCGGCGTTGGCGGCGATGCCGACGGGGAAGGCGGCGCATCATCGCAAAGCGTCAAGGCGCGGATCAAGGCATTGACCGATGCGGAAGATCCGAAGAAAATCCTCTCTGATGACAAGCTGGTGGAGTTGCTGAAAGGCGAGGGTTTTGATCTGGCGCGGCGCACAGTCGCCAAATATCGCGAGGCGATGGGCATCGGTTCTAGCGTGCAGAGAAGACGGGCCAAAAAGATCGCTGGTATTTGAGTAAGCGACAGGAGTTTTCGTTTTTCGTTTTTAACCCTAAGCGCCGGCGGTCGCATCCGCTCCCTTAAGCCACCGCGCCAACCGCGCGCCGGGCAGTCGCGCTCTGGCTGCCGCGACCAAGAACAGGCATTACACCGGTAGCTTGGAATGGATCGGTTCACGACCAGTGAACCGCAAGGGCGCGCAATCTTTCAGGCGGCCGCGCGAGCTTATGCGAGGAAGCCAAACCTGCGGATGCAGGCGCCCGGCGCTTGAGGGACCAAACCAAAAACGCAAACAAAAACGCCCTGACTCAGAAACCCCACAACTCGCCTGATTCGCTGAATTTACGGCTTATTAACCTTTTTTGTTCATAAGTTTTGTGGTTATTCGAACGCAACACATCCTAGCAATGTGTTACCAGATTGAAAATTGGGCAAAGGGGAACCACCCATGCGAGTATTGTTGATTGAAGACGAGCCGACAACGGCGAAAGCAATTGAGCTGATGCTGACCACCGAAGGCTTCAATGTCTACTCAACCGATCTGGGTGAGGAAGGCCTCGATCTGGGTAAGCTGTATGATTACGACATCATCCTGCTCGATCTGAATTTGCCCGACATGCACGGCTATGACGTATTGAAAAAACTCCGCGTCGCCAAGGTGCAGACGCCGGTTCTGATCCTTTCCGGTATTGCCGAAATGGACAGCAAGATCCGCAGCTTCGGTTTCGGCGCTGATGATTATGTGACCAAGCCGTTCCACCGCGAGGAGCTGGTCGCCCGTATCCATGCCGTTGTGCGCCGCTCGAAAGGCCACAGCCAATCGGTTATCCGCACTGGCAAACTTGCGGTAAACCTTGATGCCAAAACAGTCGAAGTCGATGGCGCCCGCGTCCATCTGACCGGTAAAGAATATGCCATGCTGGAGCTTTTGAGTCTCCGCAAAGGCACAACGCTCACCAAGGAAATGTTCCTCAACCACCTCTATGGCGGCATGGACGAGCCTGAACTCAAGATCATCGACGTGTTTATCTGCAAGCTGCGCAAAAAACTCAGCCATGCATGCGACGGTGATAATTATATCGAAACCGTGTGGGGCCGTGGTTACGTCCTGCGCGACCCTGAAGCTGCTGCAGAGGCAGCGTAATAGACGTCCGACAGCATGGTATCTGGTCTCCTGTAATACAGCGAAACGCCCGGGGTGGAAACACTCCGGGCGTTTTTGTATGGCGCGCGCATGACAGCGCATAAACCGGGCGACCCGACCACTCTTAACCGTCTCTATGGCCGCTCTATCGGCAAGCCTTTGCGGGCCTATCAGCAAAGCCTGGTCGATGACTTCCTGCCGCAGATTGCGCCGCCCGCAGACGGGCCGGTAACGTCGGAAATACTGTTTGGCGATGCCCCGGGACATGGGCGCCCGCTCCATTTTGAAATCGGGTTCGGATCAGGCGAACATATGGCCGAGCGGGCCGATATGCTGCCCGATCACGGTTTTATCGGCGCCGAGCCTTTTCTAAACGGCGTTGCCGCTGCATTGGGCCATGCCAAAGAGCGCGGGCTTCCCAACATCCGCATCCATCACGGCGATGCGTTGGAGGTTCTATCGCGCATTCCCGATGGCGCGCTCAGCTTTGTTTATCTGCTCCACCCAGATCCGTGGCCCAAGGCACGCCACGCCAAACGGCGGATGATGAATGACGGCCCGGTCCAGATGATCGCAGATAAATTGAGGCCCGGCGGCGAGTTCCGCTTCGGCACCGATCACGACATTTATCTGCGCCACGCTTTGATGGTGATGCGTCGCCATACCGGCGCATTCGAATGGCTCGCCGAGTCTCCTCCAGACTGGCAAAACCGCCCCGGCGGCTGGAGCGAAACCCGTTACGAAAAAAAGGCTCGCGAAGTGTTCGGGCATGAAGTGTGGTATTTTAGGTATCGGCGGCGGTGAGATCAATCAGATTCGTGAAGCACAATGGTAGCACTTGCCCACTTGCCTCCGGTGAAGGCGCAGTCGTCAAGCTACGCTCTGGTTCTAAAGCTATCGTCACACCATCAACTGAAAAATATGATCTGCAGACACAAGTCATTTGGCATAGTTGCGGCGATGAGAACGATATCGTTTCTTACAGTGTAATTAGCTCAAGGTCAGCAGACCGAGTAGTAGAAGCGGTAACCAATTACTTGGACGCCTTGGAAGAGACTGCTGCAGATGGTCTATCTGAGCACTCTCTAACTAAGCATGTAATCCAGCTGAAGAGACGTGAGCTATCTGCTGCCATCGCAGCATATAAGAAAGCATGGCTTGATTGGCCTGAAACAACAAAACTTAAGCAGCTAAGAGGTTTTGAAACGGAGTAACGATCGACTAACCCACAACCCCCGCCGCAGCGAGCACCGCCAGTGTCAGCACGTCCGGCGCTATCGCTGTCATCGGCGCGATCTGCACTGGTTTCTCCATCCCGATCAGCATCGGGCCGATTGTGTCATCGCCGCCCAGCTCTTTGAGGATTTTGGCCGATAGATTCGCCGATTGCAGGCCCGGCATAATCAGCACATTTGCCGGGCCCGACAGGCGGCTGAACGGGTATAGCTCCATCACTTTTGTGTTGAGCGCGGCATCAGGGGCCATTTCGCCTTCATATTCAAAGCCGGGCTCTTCCTTGTCCAGGATCGCCACCGCGCCGCGAATATTGTCGAGCCATTTTCCGCTTGGATTGCCGAAGGTGGAATAGGACAGGAACGCCACGCGCGGCTCATGCCCCATACGGCGCGCCACAGCGGCGGTTTCCCGCGCAATATGGGCGAGTTCTTCCGCGCTCGGGCGCTCGTTAATGGTGGTATCGGCAAGGAACGTCGTGTGGTTTTTACCGATCATCATGTGGATACCGAAGGGCAACGCGCCGCCTTTGGAATCCAGCACCATATTCACCTCGCGCGCGGTCTGGGCGAATGTCCGCGTCAGACCGGATATCATGGCATCACCGTGGCCCAGCGCGACCAGCAAAGCGGCAAAAATATTGCGTTCCTGATTGACGATGCGGCGTACGTCACGCTCTGTATAGCCTTTGCGCTGCAGCCGTTTGTACAGATACTCGACCATAGCGGGTACATGCTCGCTATCGGCAGAGTTCTGGATTTCGAAATCGCGATAGTTTTCAACGCCCAGCATATGCATTTTGTCAGCGATGGCTTTGGTCCGGCCAACCAGAACCGGCGTACCATATCCAAAATCGCGGAACTGGATCGCGGCGCGCAGCACGACGTCCTCCTCCGCCTCGGCAAAGACCACCCGTTTGGGGTTCGCTTTGGCGATCTCATAGGTGTTGGTGAGCACCGAGGTGGTGGGGTTGAGGCGCGCTTTCAATGATTGGCGATAGACGTCAAAATCAGCAATCGGCGCCAATGCAACGCCTGAATCCATTGCGGCCTTCGCCACCGCGGAGGAAACCACCTCCATCAGGCGCGGATCAAACGGTGCCGGAATGATGTAATCGGTACCAAATTTATGGTTCTTGCCATAGGCCGCTGCCACTTCATCAGGCACACGTTTGCGCGCCAATTCGGCAATGGCGTGCGCTGCCGCAACTTTCATTTCCTCGTTAATTGCGGTCGCCTGCACATCCAGCGCGCCGCGGAAAATAAACGGGAAGCCCAGGACATTGTTGACTTGGTTGGGATAATCGGACCGGCCCGTGGCGATAATTGCGTCCGGGCGAACAGCTTTTGCCTCGTCAGGCAGAATCTCGGGATCGGGATTGGCCATTGCAAAGATGATCGGATCCTTGGCCATTTTCTCGACCCATTCGGGCTTGAGAGCGCCCGCTGCTGACAGACCGAGGAAAATATCTGCCCCGTCCAGCGCCTCTTCCAGACTGCGCGCCTCGGTCGGCACCGCATGCGCGCTTTTCCATTGGTCAACCCCGTCACGGCCCGGATAAATCGGCCCGCTGCGATCACAAACGGTAACATTCTCATGTGGTACACCGATGCTTTTAATCAGCGCGGTACAGGCCAGAGCAGAGGCGCCCGCCCCATTGACCACCATTTTCACATCCTTGAAATCGCGGCCGGTCAAATGGCATGCATTGATAAGCCCCGCCGCCGCGATAATTGCGGTGCCGTGCTGGTCATCATGCATGATCGGAATGTTCATCCTATCGCGCAGGGCCTGTTCGATAATAAAGCATTCGGGCGCAGCGATATCTTCCAGATTGATCCCGCCAAAGCTCGGCTCCATCAGCGCCACCGCATTGATGAACGCTTCGGGGTCTTCTGTGTCCAGCTCGATATCGATCGAGTCCACATCGGCGAAACGTTTGAACAGAACCGCCTTACCCTCCATCACCGGTTTGGAAGCGAGCGCGCCAAGATTACCCATGCCAAGGATCGCTGTTCCGTTGGAAATCACCGCGACCAGATTCGAACGGGCGGTGTATTTGGCTGCATTGGCCGGATCATCAGCGATAGCCTGAACCGGGGCCGCAACACCTGGCGAATAGGCAAGCGACAGATCGCGCTGCGTCGCCATCGGCTTGGATGCGACAATCTCGATCTTACCGGGCCGGATGGTTTCGTGATAAAACAACGCTTCACGCGTGGTAAAACCAGAATTCTTATCGTCAGCCACAGCCAGTTTTCCTCTTCAATGTGATGAAGCGCCCCATCTAACCGAGCGGCGGCGCAAGCGATAGGGGAAAGGCGACAAAGTGCTCTTCCCGAATCGGCTTAGGCGCGGTTACGCCGGATCATGGCCGCAAAATCGACACCCATGATGGAGCAATATCACGCTTTGAAGCAGCAAGCTGAGGGATGTTTGCTGTTCTACCGGATGGGCGATTTTTTTGAGCTGTTCTTTGACGATGCTAAAACAGCGGCCGGCATTCTCGACATCGCTCTTACCGCACGCGGAAAAGATAGCGGCGAACCCGTGCCAATGTGCGGCGTTCCGGTCCATGCCGCTGAGGGGTATCTGGCGCGGCTGATCAAAGCGGGGTGCCGCGTTGCCATCGCCGAACAGGTCGAAACACCCGAAGAAGCCAAGAAGCGCGGCGGGTATAAGGCACTGGTCACGCGTGATATTGTCCGTTTTGTGACGGCTGGCACGCTCACCGAGGACGCTTTGCTGGAGCCGCGCCGCGCCAATATGCTGGTCGCCATCTGCGAAGTGCGCGGGCAATTCGGGCTGGCTAGCTGCGATATCTCGACCGGTAAAATGGTACTGGAGAGCTGCGCAGAAAGTGATGTTCCAGCAGCTCTGGCGCGAATTAGCGCGAGCGAGATTATTTTCCCCGATAGCATGGCATCGCCCGCAGACGGTGCGATAGAGCGCCCCATAAGCGATTTCGGCAGTGATAACGGCGAACGCCGTCTGAAAACATTGCACAGCGTCAAAACGCTTGATGCTTTCGGGGATTTCTCGCGAGAGATGCTCGGAGCGGCGGGCGGCCTCATCGCCTATCTCGTGCATGTCGGACGCGGCACTTTGCCGCTGCTGCTTCCGCCACAATTACGCGCCGGTAAAGCGCAATTGGCAATGGACGAGGCCACACGCGCAAGCCTGGAAATTCTCGCATCGCAGCAGGGCGGCAGAACCGGCAGCCTTATCGCCGCGATTGATCGCTGTGTAACCGGTGCCGGGGCGCGGCAACTGGCCGAGGATCTGTCTGCGCCTTTATGCGACCATGCTGCCATTTCAGAACGGCTGGCGCTGGTGCACTATATCCACGGCGATCCTGTGTTACGTGCCGATCTGCGCGATGTATTGCGCGCTTTGCCCGATATCGGGCGCGCGCTTGGCCGCGTAGTCGCAGGACGGGGCAGCCCGCGCGATCTGGGCCAAATCCGCGACGGCCTGGCTGAAGCGCGCAGGATCCGTGATGTCCTATCCGCCAAGTCCGCTCGCCCCGCGCTGCTTTCCCAATTGCTGCCCGCATTGGGCGGGCACGGCGCGCTGGTCGATCTGATGCAGCGGGCATTGATCGCTGCTCCACCGACAGAGCGAGCGCAGGGCGGTTTTATTGCCGGGGGTTATGACGCGGCGCTGGATGAACTGCGCCAGGTATCGGGCAATGCCCGCCGCGCGATCGCCGCGCTGGAGGCAAAATACCGCGACGATACGGGTATAGCCGCTCTCAAGATCAAACATAACGGCGTATTGGGGTATTTCATCGAAGTGCCCGCCAAACATGCCGACGCACTGATGAAGCCCGATAGCGGCTTCACGCACCGGCAGACTATGGCGGGCGCTGTGCGGTTTAATTCGCTCAATCTGCACGAGGAAGCAGGCCGGATCACCGAAGCGGGCGGACGCGCACTCGCAGCTGAGGACGCACATTTTGAAGAGCTGTGCGTTCACATCACCGCGTCCAGAGAAGGCATTGCACATACAGCTGCGGCGCTGGCCCGGCTGGATGTTGCCGCCGGTCAGGCAGAGCGGGCGGCAGAGGGTGGCTGGTGCAAACCTGACATTGCAGATGATACCGGGCTGACCATTATCGGCGGGCGGCATCCGGTTGTCGAAAATGCGCTGAGTGCCGCTGGCAACCGGTTCATCGCCAATGACTGCATCCTCGACAATGCGGACCGGCTGTGGCTGATCGGCGGCCCCAATATGGGCGGCAAATCGACATTCTTGCGGCAGAACGCCTTGATCATACTGCTCGCACAAGCAGGCGGATATGTGCCTGCGGACAGCGCCCGGATTGGCTTGGTCGACCGGCTGTTCAGCCGCGTTGGCGCATCGGATAATCTTGCAAAAGGCCGTTCGACTTTCATGGTGGAAATGGTCGAGACTGCCGCCATTCTTGCGCAAGCGACAGAGCGTAGCTTTGTCATATTGGACGAGGTCGGACGCGGCACATCCACCTATGACGGGCTGGCGCTGGCATGGGCGGTGGTTGAGGCTGTGCATGAAACCAACCGGTGCCGGTGCCTGTTCGCGACCCATTATCACGAGCTCGCGCGATTGGCGGAAAGCTGCGACGCCCTATCGCTACACCATGTGCGGGCGCGTGAATGGAAAGGCGAACTGGTGCTGCTGCATGAACTGGCCGAGGGACCAGCAGACCGCAGCTATGGTCTGGCCGTGGCACGGCTCGCCGGTATTCCAAAACCGGTGGTCGCGCGCGCCAAGTCGGTTCTGCAGCGGCTTGAACAGGGCCGCCAGGAAACGGGGGGGCTGGCAGCCGGCCTTGGCGATTTGCCATTGTTTGCCGCGGCCATACCGGCACAGGATGATACGCCTGACCCGGTACTGGCACAGCTGGAAGGGCTGGATATTGATGCGCTGTCGCCGCGTGATGCGCTCGACATATTATACCGGCTGAAGCAGATCGCAGGCGCTACGAAACCTTAATATCTATCTGCTAGCCCGCAGCCCATGTTCGAATTTCTGTCTCAAAACCGCCTGGTGGCCACCGGTTTGCTGCTGATTGCGGGATACGGCATTTCCGCCTTTGCAGACTGGGATAGCGAGGACGATGCGTTCGCGCCCAATGGTGCAATTTCTGCAGCACCCAGCCCCGACGCAATCGCTGATGAAGAAGAACTGGCAGCGCATAGCCGCCGCGCTGCCGCGCCGCCTTCTCCTCCGGCAGAATTCTACGAGGAGCCAGCGGAAAACGCTGACGATATGTCCCTGATCGATGATGCGGCAGGCTTTGATCCCAGCCCCGAATTCGATGACTTTACAGCGACACCAGACCCCTCGTCGCCAGCCATATCCGCATCCAGCGGTGAAATGCGGTCGAATGCGGGTTCCGCAGATGGCGCAGATATGTCTATACTTGCAGGTGATGGCGAAATCGAAGCAGAATACAACTGACCTTGCAGAGCAGCGAACCGACTGGGCCGAGGACCGAACAGTTCAAGCCACAGAGCGAACCTATGCAGGCTGGCAGCGCACAGCCTTTGCTGCGATTGGGATCGGATTGGGGTTTCGTGCCTTGTTTGGTGAGTTTGATCCGCCTTGGCTGGCGAAAGGCATTGCCACCATATTCATTATATTGGGCGCCGCTGTTTCCTGGACGGCGCAGCGCAATGCATGCAAGACCCTGAACCGGTTGGATAGCCATGATGTGGACCGGCCCGCAGTTTTGCAGATGCGCTGGCTCAGTTATATCGTTACGGCAGCCGCTATTCTTCTGGCCGTCGCGCTCTGGTTCTTACGCAATAGTTCGGCAAGCTGACCCGGCGGTCAAGCGCAAGGCCACCTGCCTGGCCCGGTCAATACCGCCCGTTTTTATCGTCGTGGTCTGGCGAACCCGCAAACGCACCCTCGTCTATCTCACCCGATTCGCGCATCTCGGACATGGTATCGACCAAATCGGTTTCGGCTCCATCGAACACGCCTGGTGAAGCTACCGGTTTTTTGCCATCTGCCGGGCGATCGGTGGCTGGCGTGACCAATTGCGCATCGCGCGCAACTGCATCGGCTTGCGCGGCGCTATCGTTCTGTTCGGAATTATGCAGTTCCGGTGCCAACTGTGCCTGTACTGCTTTGGGGTTTTCAACTGCCTGTTTTTTCATGGTTTTTCTCCTTTGAAATACCAACGCTAACAGACCGCCTAGGTTCCGCCACTTACCGGGTGGGAACCGGAGCCTCACCCGAATAGTCGTAGAAACCGCGCCCTGTTTTGCGGCCCAGCCAGCCTGCTTCAACATATTTGACCAATAAGGGCGCTGGGCGATATTTGCTGTCGCCAGTTGTGTCATACAGCACTTTGATAATTTCAAAGCAGGTGTCGAGACCGACAAAATCCGCCAGCTGCAGCGGACCCATCGGATGATTGAGCCCAAGGCGGCAACCTTTATCAATGTCGGCAGTATTAGCGGTGCTCTGGCCCAGCACAAATATGGCTTCGTTAATCATTGGCAGCAGAATACGGTTGACCACAAAACCGGGTTCATCCTGTGACAGGACCACTTGCTTGCCCAGCCCCTCGGCAAAGGCAGTGATCCGGTCGGTTGTCTCTTGGGCGGTTGCCAAGCCGGGAATGACTTCGATCAGCCCCATCACAGGGACCGGATTAAAAAAATGCAGGCCAATGAAACGCGCAGGATCGGGCGCATAATTGGCCATGCGCGTGATCGGGATGGAGCTGGTATTGCTCGCCATGATGGCACCATCGCTCAGAAATTTTCCGGCCGCCTCGAATATCGCTTTTTTGATCGGCTCTTGCTCGGTTGCCGCTTCGATAATGAGCTCCGCATCGGCCAGCGCCGCATTGTCTGCAACCGGAGTGATTCTGGCCAGATACGCGTCGGCATCAGCGATCTCGATCTTCCCGCGACCCACCAATTTACCGAACGCAGCGTCAATGCCCGACTTGGCTTTTTCTGCTACCGCCAGGTCAATATCGGATAGCAGCACCTGCATACCGTTCTGCGCAACCGTCTGGGCAATGCCCGACCCCATTTGACCCGCACCGATAATGGCGACCTGACGCATATTAAATTCCTTCGCAATTGCAGCAAAGTGCGGCTGTTAGCGAGTGGTGCGGTTTAAAGCCAGTGAGGAATATCAGCGCGTGGCACCCGGCACCCATGTCACATCAGCGGCACCATTATCATTCAGAATGCGGGCGAGTACGAACAAATAATCCGACAGGCGGTTAATATAGACAAGCGCGTTTGGATTGACCGGTTCTGCCGATGCCAATGCCGTCATTGCCCGTTCTGCACGGCGCACGCTGGCGCGGGCAATATGCATCCGCGCGGCCGCTTCGGTGCCGCCGGGCAAGACGAAGCTGGTCAAAGGTTCCAGATTTTCATTCAGCGCATCAATCGACTGTTCCAGCCATTCGCCTTGCGCGGCGACGATGCGCAGCACCATTTCCGATGGCTCAAAATCGCTACCGCCAATCTCGCCCAGCGGCGTTGCCAGATCCGCGCCGAGATCGAACAGATCATTCTGGACCCGCTCCACCGCCGCAGCATGAGCCCCGCCCTGAAGCGAGATTGCAGCCAGCCCCAGCGCGCTGTTGGCCTCATCCACCGCCCCTATCGCTTCTATCCGCGCGGCATGTTTATCGGTGCGCGAGCCGTCAACCAGTCCGGTCGAGCCATCATCGCCGGTACGCGTGTAAATCTTGTTCAGCTTCACCATTTATCCGGCCCGCGCAATAACCAGCATGATGCCGACAACAACAATCGCCAGTGCCTGATATTTAATCCGCGCGAACATCGCCTTGTTCTGTTTCAACTGCATGTCGGTCGCGTCCTGGCTCTCGCCGGTTTCCAGATCGATTTTGGTGCTTTGCATGAACGCGACAATGCCGCGGATCAGCGAGACAAGGACCATAACGCACAGGCCGATCAAAAGAATTGTAAAGAGAGTATTCATAGCGATGCCTTCAGCTATTCCGGTAAGGTGTGTCGGGACTGACAGTATAACGCCCCGCGCGCAATTCGGTGCCCAACTGCTGGCCATCCAGTCCCGATTGACGCAGATCGGCGAGTGACTGCGACCCGCGCCGCTTGGCCAATTTGCGGCCTTGCTCATCCAGAATAAGCGGATGATGGTGCCAGCGCGGCACCGGCAAATCGAGCAGAGCCTGTAACAACCGGTGGATATGCGTTGCAGCAAACAAGTCTGCCCCGCGCGTAACCAGCGTGACGCCGTCAGCGGCATCATCCAGCGTTGCCGCCAGATGATAGCTGGCAGGCTCGTCTTTTCTGACTATCACAACATCGCCGAGCGCCAGCGGATCGGCATTTTGCCGCCCTGCGAGAGCGTCGTTCCATTGCAAATCACCGGTTCGGGATATCGCTTCCCTAACATCCAGCCGCCAAACTGCCGCTGTGTCCGCTGGCAGCATTTTTCCTTTGCAGGTTCCAGGATATACCGGACCTTCTGCTCCGATCCTGGAGGCCGCCGCAGCGATGTCAGCGCGCGAGCATACACATGGGTAAAGCAATCCTGCCTCCCTGAGCGTGTGTGCTGCCGCCGTATAGGTGTCTGTCCGTTTGGACTGGGCGGCTACCTCCTCCCAGCCAAGGCCCAGCCCCGCCAGATCTTCGCGGAATGCATCGGCCAGCTCCGGCTTGCTGCGGACACCGTCAATATCCTCGATCCGTAGCAGAAAACGTCCGCCGGCATTCACCGCCAGATCATGTGCCGTGATCGCCGAAAAGGCGTGCCCCATATGAAGCATTCCATTGGGGCTGGGGGCGAAGCGAGTGACAATCAAAGCGGGCGTGGTACCTTGCGAAACGAGAATCGGCGAAAACTGCCTGTGGATTGCGGGGTTGTAACAGGGTTGACGCTGTTTGGTGCAAATGCTCCTTTGCTGTCTATCAGGAGAGGACTCAAACGTGTTCAAAGCCGAACTGATTGAAAAAGCTGCGCGGTTCAGAAGCGCCAGCCACGATGCGGACAGCAGCCTGTCCGCCTGCCCCGCGCTTGTTTTGAATGCGGATTACACGCCGCTGTCCTATTACCCGCTCAGCATCTGGCCGTGGCAGACCGCGATCAAGGCGGTGTTTCTGGACCGGGTCGATATTGTCGCCAGCTATGATCGCGAAGTGCACTCGCCCTCGCTCGATATGCAGATCCCCTCGGTTATCGCGCTGCGCCAATATGTGAAGCCCAATGAATGGCCCGCTTTCACGCGGTTCAATCTGTTTTTGCGCGATAAATTTGCCTGCCAATATTGCGGCAGCGGGGACAATCTGACGTTTGACCACGTGCTGCCGCGCCGCCTCGGCGGGAAGACCACATGGGAAAATATCGCCAGCGCCTGCGCGCCCTGCAATATGAAAAAGGGTGGCCGCACCCCCAAGCAGGCGCGGATGAAATCGGTCAGCCCGATCCGCCCGACAACATGGCAATTGCAGGAATATGGCCGCGCCTATCCGCCGGGCTATCTGCACGAGACATGGCGCGACTGGCTGTATTGGGACATTGAACTGGAGGGGTGAGGCATCCGCTTTTCTGTTAAATAGGCTGTAGGAAAGGGACACATGGGACAGTGTCCTAAAGTTAAAAAGCTGCGCCGGGTTTCGTGATGATTTGAGCGGTGAATAGGAAGGGTTGGTCGCGCATATCACTGACGTAAGATGCCAGCTCGACAACCTTGTAGGACAGCGGAAAAGCAATGGCGGCGAGCGGCCTCAATGTCTGACATTTAGCCTCGGAAATCCGCGTTCCAATAGCGGACTTTAAATTCAGGCTAGCAGCCACGCGAGCACTTCATCCATTTGGACGGCGGTCTGCGCGAAGGCGTGGCCCGCATCGTAGACGCGGGTCTGTATATTACATCCTCGTTGCCACCCGAGGTTAGTCATGGCTTCGGCGATTGCCAATTGATGAGGCACCATCCCGGCATCCATCATCTGAGTTCCGTGATCCAGCCAAAACCTGCGTCCTTCGGGCGGGCCTAACAACGAAAAGTAGTCCCGCCAAAGTTCAGGGAGCGACGGATGATCGACAAACCGCTCATCGTATATGGCCCAATTCGGCGACATTGATGCGCCAAGACCAAAGGTCTCTTGCGCTTCGACGAAAATGGCGCCTGACATTACACCGGCCATGCTGGCGCCAAAAATTGCGGTGTCCAAGCGATTGGAAGAGGTCCGATAGTTTGTGTCGATATACGGCTTCAGCTGATACTTCAGGAACTCGATGAAGGTGGTCGATGAAAGCGACGTGGCGCCAACTCGTTCAATTTCCCGTTCAACAGTCGAGCGCACCTCCGGAGATGCCCGTTCGTAGATGCATTCCGGCATGTATTGAAGGAATCGATCACTACCCAGATTGTCGATTGCGACAATGATCGTCGGTTGGATCGTGCCGGCATCCACCAGACGCGTGAGACGGCGATCCGCCTCGAAACTAATTCCGTCACTATCGCCTTCAAAGGCATACTGGCCATCCAGCAGGTATAGCGTCTTATACCGCTGCTCATTTGTGTCGTAACCTGCAGGCAGGAAAACTCTGACGCGTGGAACAACGCTATCGGCATCTGAAAACTCAGTAAGAGCCTCAATGCGTCCATGACTTCTGCCGCCAAGCGCGAGTGCCGGGGATGCAATAGTCGCTGCGGTCAATACCAAGAAAGTTCTGCGGACGATGGTCATGAGTTTTGCCCTCTTCGTTAGCACTAGAACTAGGACAGAAAAATCGCCGTGTCATCGCAAACCAGACCTTCCGCTTTCCAACCCAATTTGCAGGCGTTGTAAGACTAAGGCACAAGCACTTACATGACCTGTATTGATTTGCATGTTTTGGCTCAACTTCCGCTGACAGGTGTGGCCAAAGTAACATTCTACAAACGTGACGAAGTGACGACCGATCTGGTCTGTTGTGACGTGGTGGTCGCTGATGAGGTTTGGAGTTTTCACGAGGAACTCGTCGGCTGGGATTTGTTGCTCGATCATCTGCAAAAGCTTCCGCGCTTTCGCGCTGACTGGTTTGCGAACGTGTCGCAGCCTCCATTCGCTACAGCCGAAACTGTTGCGTTTAGCCGTTAGTAGGAAGTCCGCTCCCTACCCAAAAAACGGCCATTATGTAACCGCAGCGCGCTGCTTGAATTCTGGCTTATCCCAAGCATTCGCTTCAAGAATATCCGCCAATTCGGCAACCGTCACAGCCGCATCCTCGAACGACACATAGGCGGGCGCGAAGCCGAACCGCAGCACATCGGGATCGCGGAAGTCGCCGATAATACCGCGCGCGATCAGGGCTTGGCAAATCGCGTAGGCCTCCGGATGATAATAGGACAATTGACTGCCGCGCTGGGCGGGATCGGCGGGACTGACCGGCTCCATTTGCGGGCAGTGCTGCGCCATTGCGGCGCGGAAAAATTCGGACAGAGCGCGGGACTTTGTCACCAGCGGTTCCATCCCGATTTCCGCGATCAACTCCACTCCGCTTTCCAGCGCGGCCATTGCCAGAATTGGGGGGGTACCGGCGAGCATACGGGTCACGCCCGCAGCAGGCTCATATTCATCCAAAAAGGCGAAAGGCCGTGCGTGGCCCATCCAGCCGGTGATCGGTTGCTGGAATGTCTGGTGGTGCCGCTGCGCAACATAGGCATAGGCAGGTGCGCCGGGGCCGCCATTCAAATATTTATAGCCGCAGCCAACCGCGAAATCGGCGCCGCATGCGTTCAGATCGACAGGCACCGCGCCGCCACTATGCGACAAATCCCACAGCACCAAAGCGCCTGCATCATGCGCCGCTTTGGTCAGTGCCTCCATATCGAACATCGCGCCGGTTTTGTAATGCACATGTGTCAGCATCAGCAGCGCAACGTCTTCATCCAGAGCACCCATAATCTGGTCGCGGTGGACCAGACGCTGCTCGGCCCCGCCCTGCCCAGCGCCGCCCTTTCCAGCGCCGCCCTGTCCAGCCAGACCCTGCCCGGCGAGCCCTTGAATCATGTACAAATCCGTCGGGAAATTGCCCGGCTCGGACAGTATGACTGTGCGCCCGGTACGCATTTTCAGCGCCGCGCCAATCAGCTTGGTCAAATTGACCGAGACGCTGTCGCACGCAATCACTTCATCGGGCTGCGCACCTATCAATGGGGCGATCTTGCCCCCGATACGCTGCGGTGCGCCAATCCAGTCCGCCGTATTCCAGCTACGGATCAGCCCTTCGCCCCATTCCTGATCGACCACATCTTTCAGCCGTTCCCGAGTCCGCTTGGGCAGTGCGCCGAGCGAGTTTCCATCAAGGTACACCACGCCATCAGGCAGGTCGAACTGCTCTCTATATCCGCGCAAAGGATCAGCCGCATCGCGCGCCTTGGCCTGGTCCAAAACGCTCATACCAGCTCCCGCAAGATGGCTCTCACCGGTGAGGCATCCGCGCCCGCAATCGGCAGCGGCAGCGCAATCAATTCATACCGCCCTGCCGGTACATCGTCGAGCACCAGCCCTTCCAATATCCGCATATCGGCTGCGAGAACAGCATGATGGGCATCCATCGTCTTGGAGTCCTGCGGATCAAGCGAAGGGGTATCGATACCGACCAATGTTACACCATGCCCAGACAGACATTGGATTGTTTCGGGAGCTATCGCGGTGAAATCCGTATCCCACGCATCATGGGGAAATCTGTCGTAAGTGCGGAACAGCACCCGGTCCGCAGAATGCAAATGCGGCAAATCACCCACCTCGATCGCCGCGCCGCTACCCCGCGCATCGACCACCAGACATTCGCCGCAATAGACCGCAAGATCGGCCGCTGCGCTATCCTCGCCAGCGGGATCGTAATGCAGCGGCGCATCAGCATGGGTACCGCTATGGGTCGAGAGCGTCAGTTTGGAGACATTGACCGGCGATCCATTATCCATCGCCCAGGTTTGCTGATGCGCAAACGCCGTATCACCCGGCCATACGGGCAAATCCGCGCGCAGACGCTGAGTGATGTCCCATATCCGTCTTCCGTTCATTCCCCCACTCATATCGCCGTCCTGACCGTGAGCAGCTCCGGAAAAAACGTCTTCTTCAAAACGGCCTCCAAATAGGGAGCGCCCGCCGTGCCGCCGGTCCCTTTCTTGAACCCGATCACCCGCTCCACCGTTTTCAGATGGCCGAACCGCCAACGCTGGAAATGATATTCGAGATCGACCAGCTTTTCAGCAAGTTCATACAGATCCCAATATGTGTTGGGGTGGCGATAGACTTCTGCCCAGGCCGCTTCCACTTCGCCAGAGGCCATCCACGGGGTTTGCACATCGCGTTCAAGCACCGATGCGGGAATATCAAATCCGCGCCGCGATAGTAGGCGAACAGCTTCATCATACAGGCTGGCGCGGTCTAGTTCCTCATGTAGTTTTGCCGCCACATCGGGCGTTGCTTCATGCATCGTGACCAAATCCGGATTGCGCCCGCCCAGCAGAAACTCCATCAGGCGGTACTGCGCCGATTGAAAACCCGACGAGCTGCCAAGATGCGGGCGTACCAGCGAATAATCATGCGGAGTCATGGTGGACAGGACATCCCAGCTGGAAATCAACTGGCCTTGCGCCCGTGCGACACGCGCCAGCATTTTGAAAGCAGGGCGCAACGTGTCGGCGGCGATATGGCTGCGCGCCTCTTCCAGCTCATGCAGGCACAGTTTCAGCCATAATTCGCTGGCCTGATGCACCACAATGAACAGCATTTCATCATGCGCCTGGGAGGCGGGATTTTGTGCGGACAAGATCCGCTCCAGATCGAGATAGCCGGAATAGGTAACGCTTTTCGCCATGAGAGGCCTATACGCATAATTTGGTATTATTTGAAACTATCCCGCCGCCGAAATTATCGCCGGGCTGCGTTAGCCATCGATAATCCGCGATTCTGGATGATGCGTATCCAAATGCTTCTTCACGATACGCAGGTTTCGTGTGTTGGACCGGAACAGGAAATCAGCGGCATCACCCACAACCGGCACTGCGCCCAGCACCGCATCGAAACCGACATTGCCTGCCATGCGCCACAATTTCCATTTTGGCATGCCGAGATTTTTGGCTTCCCATACGATATATGCGCCCAGCGCAGTCGTGATGATATCGCCCAGAACCGGCACCAATCCGACGATCGAGTCAATCCCGAAGGGAATTTTTGTGCCGGGCACGCTGAAACTGCGTTCCAGCAAATTCTCCATCGCCTCGATCCGCTTGCGCACGGAGACCGGATCGCTGCCGGTTGGCATTTCGATCCCCATTGGCCGCGCTGTTCCGGTGTGGCGGGTCCGTGAATGCCGGTCTTGCGGCGGGATGATCGTGGGCCGCGGTGGCTGGGCCATATTTTTCTCCTATGGCGTTTAGATGGGGCGTAATGCCATCGGGAACAAGGGATGGAGGCCCCACCGGTTTTCCTCAAATCCCTCTACACCGCCGCGGATAAGTGACCATCGGATCGGAGCACCGATGGGAATATAGCCGTTTTCAGACAGCAGGACCCGTTCCGCATCGGTGAGCAGGGCAAGCCGCGTCGCTGGATCATCTTCGCGCAAGGCCTGCGCGACCAGGCGGTCGGCTTCGGATGAACAGATGCCGCGCGCAACGGCGCAATTGAGCTGGTTTAAGAACCAGCGAACATCGCCGTATCGGGCGAGCTGATCAACCAGCACCAGCTCGCTGCGCTGGCCGTCTTCGGCCCGGACGAGTTCGATACCGACGACGGCATAATCTGCGCTCAGCTCGCGCATCATGATATCCGAGCCTGGACCATCTGGCAGCGCAAGCGACAATCGCGGCACCGTGCCGGCATTGGCATTTTTCCAGGCTGTAACCCGCGCCCGCGCCCGCTCCTGCCGGGTTTCCAGCGACAAGTCCGCCCAGCGTTCCCCCTGTGCCACGTTGGCATCGGGCAAATTGGGCGGAATGATCCGGGTGGTCGCAATCCAGCCGCCAATGTTGAACGGTTGCAGGATCGTCTCACGGTCAATCGCCAATGCCAGAGCTTCGCGGTTTTCAGCGTCTGCCAAAAACCCGTTTCGGCTGCGGACAGCTATACCATACAGGCCGAATACGGCATCAAGCCGTACAGTGCCCGCCGACAAGGGGCCGATATCGGCGAGCGGCAGATTGCTCAGCGTCCCATTGAATACGGCATCAGTTTCGCCGTCTTCAAAAGCCTGCGTTGCAGCTTCCGCCGATTGACTGGTCACGAAAATCGCCCGCTGGGCCTCTTGCCAGCCCTCAACTGGCGGCATGCCGCTATTTTCAGGCGGCAGAACCGACAGCCGCACCCCGGTTCCGGTTTGCTCGCTCATCATCGGACCGGTGCCTGCGCCGTCGCGCAGCAAACCGAGTTCGGGCTGAGCGAGCAATTGCAGAAATTGCGGCATCGGCTTGTTGAGGCGGATCTCGATTACGCGCCCGGTCATAGCGCGGATATCGTCGATAATTGCCAGATCAAGGCCGAGCGAAGTGCCCCGCAAATTACGGATATTGCGCTGCAAGGACGCCCGAACCGTATTGGCGGTCAAAGCTCTGCCATCGCTCCAGTCGGAATTGCGCAGCCGGAAGATATAACTTAAACCGTCTTCGGTCACGATCCACCGCTCTGCGATGGCGGGAACCACTTCGCCCGTTTCATTCAGGCGGACAATACCTTCTGCCTTCGCCGCTCTGATATGCTGCCCAGCAGGTGACAGCCGGACGCCGGTTTTCGTAAGGTCGTCAGGACTGCCGATGAAGGCAATTCGCGTAACATCATCATCGGCCGCATTGTTGCAGGCGGCAGCCATCGCAGTGGCCGCGATAATGGTACAGGTCCTGAAAAACGAGGTCATCACCCGGCACTGCTAGCAGAGGCAGAGCGCAGCGTCAGCGAACAAATCAGATATTTATAACCGATAGTGGCGGCTACATTGGCGGTTAAATGGTTCTCACGCGTGAGGGATCGCTGCCATGCCCGTATCGGCTTGGTGTTCGGGTGAAGCGGGGCGATGCCATCTCGCTTTTGGTGCCGACCGGCGCGCGGGCCAGTTTGGGTTCAATCTCAGTAGCAAATGCAATGCCGAAACGGCCATCCTGGACCCAGGCCACAACCCCATCGACCCAGCCAATATTGCGCAGCTCAACGGCCAGCTTGGCGCCGCGCGTTACATCGGGACCGCCTTCTGCCATCATTCCGCCCGCCGAAAGGTTACGGACTTTCACGCGGTGCGTCCCGGAAATCCCCTCAATGTTCAGATCCGCCATCAGGAACAGGCTGTCACGCTCGATATTGCGGGTATCTACTCCGGACATTTTTGCGATCACTCCGTGATTGGCAAGGTCATACATATACGCCTTTACGGGCACGGGCAGGTCTATACCCGGAAACTGCCTAATGAAGTTTTAATGTATAATCTTTTGCATAAAAGACGTTTCAGGGGGCGGGACCTAGTCGTCGCGGGATATTTTTTCGCGCCGTTCATGCGCTTCCTGTGCCTCGACAGTCATCGTGGCGACCGGCCGGGCGATCAGCCGTTTGAGACCGATAGGGTCGCCCGTAACCGAACAGTAGCCATATTCACCTGCGTCGATCAGGCGCAGCGCCGAATCAATTTTTGATATGAGTTTACGCTGGCGGTCGCGCGTGCGCAGTTCGATGCTCCAGTCAGTTTCGCTGGAGGCGCGGTCGTTGAGGTCAGCGTCGCGGATCGGGCCATTTTGCAAAGATTGCAGCGTGGCAGAAGATGCAGAATGGATCGACCGCTTCCATTCAAGCAACAGCACGCGAAAATAATCGAGCTGCTTTTCGCTCATATATTCTTCGTCATCAGTGGGCACATAATCTGCACCCAATGCGTCCCGGACGCGCTCGAGAATGTCGATGTCTTCGGACGATATTTTGGCCATGCTGCCTTGAGGCTCCCAAATGGTTTCCGCCCTCCTGATCGGCCGCAATGTCCTGAATATGTCCAGTAACACGGTACGACCGAATTTCGCGCCTATAGGCGGCGGTTTTTCCCGATACAAGGCGCAATTGAGATTGGCCCCCGATTGTATCTCCAGCCCGTTTTTCGCACGCATGGCTACGCTTTGGCGCATAATTTTACGCGGCGCGTTAACTATTTGTTGACCACGATCGGCGAATTCTTGGGGTGTAGCGGAAACCGTCTCCGCATTCAAATGGGGGAAAGACCATGAAATTTACTACAGTCGATGCCAGCACGGCCGTCCCGGCCGATACCAAAATTGCTGACTTGCTCGTTGCCAACTGCCTTGCCGCAGCCGCGCAGGGCGACATTGGCGCTTATTATGATCTGGGCGTCGCATTCTCCACCGGAAGCCACGGCGCACCGTGCGATATGATCGAAGCGCATAAATGGTTCAATCTGGCCGCAACCAAGGGTCATGAAGAGGCCGCTTGGTGCCGCGCCGATATTTCTGACGAAATGACGGCCCGCGAAATTGCCGAAGCCCAGCGCCGCGCGCGCGAATGGCTGCGGTCCGGTGAGCGCAAAGCTGCCTGATTTTTTCCAGCTATGGTCCGTCAGGCCTTGGGTAGTCAGTGCGGCCTTTCTTGAACGGCGTCCGCCGATCAAGCACTGTCTGGTCCATCGCCACACCCCTGCGTTCGCGCTCCAGAAACTCGGCGACCGCATCGCGAAATCCGGGATCGGCAATCCAGTGCGCTGACCAGGTTTGCACCGGTTCATAACCGCGCGCCAGCTTGTGTCCCCCTTGCGCGCCCGCTTCAACGCGCGGCAAACCGCGTTCAATCGCCACATCGATGGCCTGATAATAACACAGTTCGAAATGAAGGAAGCGTTTGTCGCGGCTGCACCCCCAATAGCGGCCATAGAGCGCGGCCTTGCCAGCAAAATTAAGCGCCCCGGCAATCGGTTCGCCATTGTCCAGCGCAAGCATCAGAATGATCTGGTCACCCATCGCCCTGCCCATCATCGTGAATGCCTCGCGGGTGAGATAGGGCTGCCCCCATTTGCGCGCGCCAGTGTCTTGGTAAAACATCCAGAACGCATCCCAATGGTGCTCCTTGATATCGTCACCGATTAGATGGATGATATCCACGCCTGATTGTGCCGCAGCCCGCTCTTTGCGCACGGCCTTGCGTTTGCGTGATGCCAAAACGGCAAGAAAATCGTCAAAACTGGCGTAACCGCGGTTTTCCCAGTGGAATTGGATATCGCTGCGGCGCATCCACCCGGCCTTTTCAAACAACGGCAATTGGTCCGGTTCGACAAAAGTCGCATGCGCCGACGAAAAACCGTTTGCTTCACAGAGCTGCTCTGCCGCGCGCAGTAATGGCACCGCATAAATTGGATCGCGCATTAACAGCCGCGGGCCAGTGGCCGGTGTGAACGGCGCGGCAATTTGCAGTTTCGGGTAATATTCGCCGCCCGCACGCTGATAGGCATCGGCCCAGGCGTGATCGAAGACATATTCCCCTTGGCTGTGCCCTTTCAAGAATGCGGGCATCGCGGCAAGCAGTTCGCCGGCCTCGTTCTCGATGATGATTGGCGTGCTTTGCCAGCCCGTGCCCGGACCAACGCTGCCCGATTGCTCCAACGCGTGGAGAAATGCGTGGGAAACGAACGGGTTGCCGCCGCCGGCCAATGCATCCCACTGTTTTTGAGGCAACGCGCCGACAGATCCAGCCACTTTTGCGACCAGGCCGTTTGCGCTGGCGGCTTCACCGATCTGCGCGCCCCGTGTCACGAACGCTTCTCAAGTTCTGCGATCAACGCATCGGCATGTTTCATCGCGGTTTTGCGCAGCGCGTCGGTCTTCACAGTCCATGCCAGTACCGGCATCCCCCGTTTACGCTGGCTGGCGGCAAACCTGCTCGGTAAGTCGATCACGTTATACGCCAGAAAATCAGGTTTCGCGTGCCACAATGCGCGGTGCTGCTTGCGCGCTGAGCGCAATGCGGGATGGCCGGTTTCACGCATCACCAGCCCGCGCACCGTATGGGGCGAGTGTTGCCGAAACCAGCTTGAGACACTGGGGTCAAAGCTCATCACGGCATGCTGGCCCTGATACCCTTCCAGAGCGCGCTGGACGGCCAGACATAAGGATGCTGTGCGCCGATCAAAGGCAGATTTCAGTTCAATCAGAACCGGGACTTTCCCGCCAATCTGATCGAGTGTACGGCTAAGCTGGGGGATCGCGTCACTGCTGCCAGAGAGCATAATTGTTCCGATCGCAGCAGCATCGCGTTTGCCGATCAGACCCGTTTCATCGGTCAGGCGGTCCAGTTCCCAATCGTGAAACACAATTGCCCGCCCGTCGCGGCTGCGCTGCACGTCCAGTTCGATACCCAGGCCGCGGGCCATTGCATCAGCGAAACCCGAAGGTGAATTTTCCGGTACATTCCCTCCATGCAGACCGCGATGGGCATAATCCCATTCGGTCAGCCAGTGCACTCTGCCGGGATCAGGCGCTGGGGCGCGCCAATTATCAAGCGGGGTCCAAGGCAATGATTGCATCCACCTCTACTGCGGCGTGCAGCGGCAATACGGGCACCCCGACCGCGCTGCGCGCATGGCGGCCTTTTTCGCCGAATATGTCAAACATCAATTGCGAGGCACCATTGGCCACTTTCGGCTGATCGGCAAAATCATCTGCCGAGCATATGAACGCGCCCAGCTTGATAAGCTGTGCAACTCTGTCAAGCGGAATACCGGACCCGACCAGCTGCGCCAAGATCATCATGCCGCACGCCCGCGCGGCATCCGTGCCGCGTTCCATCGAAACGTTTTCACCCAGCTTGCCGGTCACCAGATTGCCATCAATAAACGGCAATTGGCCTGAGATATAAGCAATATTATCATGCACCACCACCGGGACATAACTGGCCACAGGCGCGGCAGCTTTGGGCAACACAATGCCCAGCCTGGTCAAACGTGCATCAATGCTCATAGATTATTCTCCGTGCAATTCTTTCAATAGCCAGGGCAGCGCCGCATCCCACTCATCGATCCGCGCATGGGCATGACCTGCTTCATGCGCGCAGTCGATATAGGGTGCAAGCATAGGCTCTCCGCACAGGTGCAGCCGTTTGACCTGCGGAACATCGAGCGAGACCGATTGATGATGCTGCGGCAGATCGTCGATGAAAATCGTGGTGCCGGGCCGGTATTCATCGACAATCCGTGCCAGAGCCGGTCCCTTGGGACCCTGGTTGGTGAATACGCGCGCATGCAGCCCATGTTTGGCGAGCTGCTCTGTCCGCATTTTCTGGCGTTCATCAGTAAGATTGGTCAGGATGACCACGTCGGCGTCCTGCGCGATGATGTTCATGCTCTCAATCGCACCTGCGATGGGGTTTTGCCGATCCATCTCCGTATCGAAGAAGCCGCCGAGCAGCCGCCAGATATCCTCTTCCGCGACGACATTGCCGCTATCGGTCCAGCGCATCGCATTGGCGAAATTGTTTCCCTCCATCTTGAACGTGACGCCTTGGCTTTCCGCCAGCCAATCGCGAAATGGCGCGACCATATGCAGCAACACTTCGTCACAGTCAGATATGAGCAGAGGCTTGGTCATCGTCGGGTCAGACTTTCATGCGCGGAAACAATATCATCGGGTTCAATATGCAAATCATCCGCCGCCTTGACCAGATCGGGTTCATGCGCGAGCAGAAATTCCAGTATAGCGACAAGGACACCCGGATCATCCAAACGCTCCCGCAAGATATCGGGAGTCAGCCCGGTCAGCGATAACAGCCTATCCGCGCGGTTCCCATCGCCCAATACCCACCCCAGCAACGCCAGCGTCAAAGTTTCTGGGCTGGCCTGATTTGAAGAGTGTTCGGGTGAAATAATTGTCAGCTTTCGATAAGGGGAATACAGCGCATCCGAATACGGCATATGCTTATGCCAAACATCGCAGGGAATACCGATGCCAATGCCAAAGAGAATACTGGTTGTCGAGGATAACGACCTCAACCGCAAATTGTTTTGCGATGTCCTGAAAGCCAAGGGATTTGAGACCGAACCTGTCGCCGATGGCGAGCTTGCCGTGAACGCAGCGCGCGCTTTTGCGCCGGATCTGGTGATTATGGATATCCAGCTGCCCAATATTTCGGGGCTGGACCTGATAAGCGCATTCAAGGCCGATCAAAGCCTGTCCGATGCGCCGATCCTGGCGGTAACGGCCTATGCGGGGAAGGGTGATGAGGAGCGTATCCGCGATGCAGGCGCAGAGGGCTATCTAAGCAAACCGGTATCCATCAATCCATTCATGTCCGCTGTGAACAAACTGCTGGGCGGCTAACCGCGATCTGGACGGTCTGGTGCGTATGTGTATCCTGCGGTGAATGCCGTGGGTGAATATCGATATGCGGCCCGGACCGCTATTTATGCGTGCACTGGTCTGTCATTGCGGCTATCGCCGGGCGATCACCGGGCCGGACCACAGTTCGGCCCTGTCATGCGGCGGGAAGCAGACAAGCCCCGCCCATCATAATTGTAGGATTGGAAATAGCCGCATGGACCGCGCTGATGTAGATACAAAAATCCGCGATTTGATCGCCCCGTTCAACAAAAAAGATGTCGAACTGACCGCGGGCACCACTTTTGCAAATGATCTTGAGTTTGATAGTCTGACAGTGATGGATTTTGTCGCCGAGATCGAAGACGCATTCGACATCATTATCACCATGAATCAGCAGGCTGATATCGAAACATACGGACAGCTTGTTGATGCCGTTACGAAAATGCAGGACTGACCATGAACGCGCAATCCGATATTGAAGCTGGCACTGCCGAAGCAGGTGATCTGTTCAGCAAGTTTGATGACATCATTGCAATGCGCGAAGGATTATTGGCCAGCGGCGTGAGCGACCCGTTCAGCCTGGTGATGGAAAAAGTGCTCTCCCCCACCCGCGCGATCTGCAACGGCAAGGATACCATTCTGCTGGGCACCTATAATTACATGGGCATGACGTTCGACCCTGATGTGATCGATGCCGGCAAACAGGCTCTGGCTGATTTCGGCACGGGCACGACCGGCAGCCGCGTTCTTAATGGGACGTATCAAGGCCATAAGGAATGCGAGGATGCGCTAAAAGAATTCTACGCGATGGATCATGCTATGGTCTTTTCGACGGGATATCTGGCGAATCTCGGCATCATCTCGACCATCGCGGGCAAAGGCGATTATATCATCCTCGATATCGACAGCCATGCCAGCATCTGGGACGGCTGCGCTATGGGCAAGGCGGAAATTGTGCCGTTCAAACATAACGATGTCGAAGCGTTGGAGAAACGCCTGAAGCGCGTCCCGGATGGCGCTGGCAAATTGGTTATCCTGGAGGGCGTCTATTCGATGCTCGGCGATGTTGCGCCGCTGAAAGAAATGGTTGAAATCGCCAAGAAATACGGCGCGATGGTGCTGGTTGATGAAGCGCACTCGATGGGTTTCATCGGCGAGAATGGCCGCGGTGTGTGCGAAGAGGCCGGGATTATTGATGAGTGCGATTTCATCATTGGAACCTTTTCCAAAAGCGTGGGCACCGTCGGCGGATTTTGTGTCTCCAACCATCCCAAATTTGAGATCATGCGGCTGGTATGCCGTCCATATGTGTTCACCGCGTCTTTGCCGCCAAGCGTGGTTGCCACTGCGGCGACCAGCATCCGCAAGCTGCACCACGGCCATAATAAGCGCGCGCATTTGTGGGAGAATTCCAAGCGGCTTCACAAGGGTCTGGCGGATCTGGGGTTTCAACTGGGTACTGCCGAACCGCAAAGCGCGATTGTCGCCGTCATTATGCCCGACTTGCACAAGGGCGCAGCGATGTGGGAGGCGCTGCTGGAGGAAGGCCTGTACGTCAACCTCGCCCGCCCCCCGGCGACACCGGCCAATATGACGCTGCTGCGCTGCTCCCTATGCGCAGAACATAGCGACGAGGAAGTCGGGACCATTCTGGATATGTTCGAACGCGCCGGAAAAATAACCGGAATTATCTGACCCTGACTGGCCATTATCCAGCAGCCGTCAGCTCTATCGCGCGGTAGCCGGTCAAGGCGCGACCTGCGATCTAACCAAAATGGTACGCCGTGCGACGGCCCGGCTCGAATAATGCGGGAAACCCATCATCAATACCCGGCACGGCATAATCCGCGCCGACAGCCTCATTGCTGGGCTGCTGCATATATGGCTGCGGATGCAGAGACGGGCGACCCGCCACTTACCGGCTGAATGCCCGCTTTCACGCCAGACAGGGGCGCCTGTATCAATCCGCCTCAATCTGGACGGCTTCTCGCTCGCATTTGTCGACGGTTTCCTTCGTACCCCCAGTAAGAAATGCGAGAGCCAGAAAACCGCCCACCACCAGAACAACGAACAGCGCAGTCACCATGCCCAGATATTGGTCAATGATCCGCTTGATCGGCGCACCAAACAGCTGAAACAGCACACCCACGGACATGAAGATGATCGAGCGCCCGGTCAAGCTGGCCCAAAAAAAGGTGACCAGATCCATCTCGATAAAGCCGGCGGTGATGGTCAGCAATTTGAACGGCACCGGGGTGGTCGCCGCGAGAATGACCGCCTCGGCGCCATATTCGCGCAAGGTGCAGGCCGCGACGGGGAAGCTCTCTTCCAGCCCCAGCATACCGATAATCCAGCCGCCGACACTGTCATACAGGCCCCATCCGATCGCATAGCCAAGCAAAGCCCCGGCAACCGATGCCGCAGTGGCAATAGCGGCAAAGCGCAATGCCTTTTTTGGTTCGGCAAGGCACATCAGGCCCAGCAACGGATGCGGGGGGATGGGGAAGAAACTCGATTCGATGAAACAGAAAAACACCAGCCACCACACGGCGCGGCGATGCGCAGCCTTGTCCATTGTCCAATCATACAGGCCGCGCAGCACATTCATCGCATGTTCCCCGATAATTCCGCCCGATTACGGCACCTGCACACCGCGTGCAATCGAATAATAATAACCTATATGGTACTTTCTTATTGACATCGTGACGCTCTTTGGTTAGAGGTACGGAACATCGCAACAGACCGATTCGAAACGGGCGGCCCTTAATTGGGTTCGCCCGTTTTGCGTTGCTGCGTCAATGTGCTGACCCACAATTGAATAAGGTACAATTATGACCAAGCCCCGCGGGTCCCGGACCAAAATCAAGCGCGCGCTAAAGACTGGTGAGAAGGATAAGCTAAACCGCCACTGGCGCGGCCTGTTTCTTGATAAGCTGGCCGAAACATCGAATGTCAGCGAAGCGGCCAAGGCTGCCGGAGTTAATCCGAGTCGCGCCTACAAAGTCCGGCGCGAAGAACAGGCCTTTGCCCGCCAATGGCACACCGCATTGGTAGAAGGATATGAGCACCTCGAGCTCGATTTGCTAGCTAGGCTTCGTTCCGGTGAAGCGAAAGAAGGCCCAAAATTCGATAATGGCGCGGCGCTACGTTTGCTCGCCCTGCACCGCGATACAATGGCGTTGGAGCACGCACAACGACGCAATCTGGACGTGATTTCTGCCCGTGCGCTCATTGATCAAAAGCTCGATGAATTGCGCCAACGTGTCTTGGCCCGGCGAGACGCGAATGGAGAGACTATTCAGTGAGCGGAACCACCGACGCACCCTATGATCCGATGGAGTTCATTGTCAGCGCAAAGCGTGAAGACATTGAAACTGCGCTCAATTCGCTGGATGAAGAAGACGCCAACCGGTTACTCAAAAATTGGGATGGTCATTTCGTAAATTTCGCCCACCCCGGACAAGTGGCTCCCAAAGGTGACTGGCGCATATGGCTGGTTATGGGCGGGCGCGGATTTGGCAAGACACGCGCCGGGGCAGAGTGGGTCTGCTCGATTGCTGAAGGCAATGCCTATGCGCGTATAGCACTTGTGGCGACGACGCTGGGCGAAGCGCGCAGCGTTATGGTGGAAGGGGAGAGCGGCGTGATTGCATGTTCTCCGCCTGACAGCACGCCGCGATTTGAACCGTCGCTTCACCGGCTGCGCTGGCCCAATGGCGCGCAGGCGTTTCTCTATTCGGCCAGCGAACCAGAAAGCCTGCGCGGGCCGCAGCACAGCCACGCCTGGTGTGACGAGATCGGCAAATGGTCACAGTCGCATCAGCGCGCGACGCGGTGCTGGGATAATCTGATGCTGGGAATGCGGCTGGGCCAAGACCAGCGCATCACCGCCACCACCACGCCGCGCAGTACCGCGTTAGTGAAACGGTTGCTGGATAGCGAAGACACTGTCGTCAGCGGCGGTGCAACGAAGGAGAACGCCGCCAATTTGCCGCCTGCTTTCCTTGGCGCAATGGACCGTGAATTTGGCGGATCAATACTGGCCCGGCAGGAACTCGGCGGTGAAATGCTGATGGATATCGAAGGCGCTTTGTGGACCAGATCGCTGCTAGAAAAATGCCGTATCTCCGGCCCTGATCTGCCGCCCGTAAGGGTGGTTGTGGCGGTTGATCCACCCGCTTGCGCGCATGGTGATGAGTGCGGAATTGTGGTTGCCGCACTGGATGAAGGCGGCAGCGGTATCGTGCTGGCCGATAGCTCGGTCAGCAAAGCCAGCCCCGAACGCTGGGCGCGCGCCGTCGCTGACACGTCAGAAGCCTGGTCTGCTGACCGCGTGGTGGCAGAGGCCAATCAAGGCGGCGCGATGGTCGCCAGCGTCTTGCGCGCGGCCAATATCAACCTGCCGGTCAAGCTGGTTCACGCCAGCCGGGGCAAGGTCGCGCGGGCAGAACCGGTTGCCGCGCTTTACGAGGCAGGCCGTGTCAAACATGCCGGGATGTTCGCCGAACTGGAGGATCAGCTGTGCGGATTGATGGCCGGCGGCACCTATGAAGGCCCCGGCCGCAGCCCCGACCGCGCCGATGCGCTGGTCTGGGCTTTAAGTGAATTGATGCTGGGCAGGACAGCGCAGCCGCGCATCGCCCAGATTTAGAAATACGCCGTCTTACTACACGCTCATTTCATTGGGGAAATCCTATGTCCTTCCTGTCCAATATCGCCTCTGCCTTCAAAGGCGGGGGCGCTGCCCGTGTGCCGCTTGCGCGCGGGTTTATCTCGCCCTGGGCGACCGCATTTGATGGCGGCAGCGCGCGTGCGCCATTTGATTACGGAAATGCTGTCCGGCGCAGCTTTGTGGAAAATCCCGTGGCGCAGCGGGCCGCGCGTATCGTCGCCGAGGGGGTCGGCAACGCGCCGGTAACGTCGGGCAACCCACATCTGCTGTCCCTGGTCAGCGCATCGAGTGCCGGGCAAAGCCTGATCGAAACGCTGGCTTTGCACGTGTTGCTGCACGGCAATGGTTTCGTCCAGATTATCAAGGACGCAGCGGGCCAGCCGGTGGAATTGTTCGCTTTGCGGCCAGAGCGGGTTGCCGTGGTGGCGGGTGAAGATGGCTGGCCCGCCGCTTACACCTACCGCCTGTCAGACCGCAGCTGCACCATCCCGCTGGAGGATGAAAATGGCTGGCCCAATATCATCCATATCAAAGGGCTGCATCCCGGTGACGACCATTACGGCGCGGGCAGTCTGGCCTGCGCGGAACAGGCCGTGGCGATCCACAATGCGGCGAGCGAATGGAATCGGGCTTTGCTCGAAAATGCGGCACGGCCATCGGGCGCGCTGGTGTTTGACGCAGGCGAAGGCAGCGCGTTGACCAGCGACCAGTTTGACCGGCTGAAATCGGAACTTGCGCATGCATATTCGGGCGGATCAAACGCCGGGCGGCCGCTGCTGCTGGAAGGCGGCCTGGATTGGAAAGCCATGTCGATGAGCCCTGCCGATATGGATTTTGCCACTCTGAAAGCAGCGGCGGCGCGCGATATCGCGCTCGCATTGGGTGTTCCGCCGATGCTACTCGGCCTGCCGGGCGACAACACATACGCCAATTACCGCGAGGCGAACCGCGCCTTGTGGAGGCTGACATTGCTGCCATTGTCGCGCAAAATCCTGAGCGGGCTGGAGCAGGGGCTGAACGCCTGGTTTGCGGATGGCAAACTGACCGTGGATCTCGACCAGATACCGGCGCTGTCCGAAGACCGCGAACGGCTGTGGTCGCAAGTGTCGGGCGCAGATTTCCTGTCGGATACCGAAAAACGCACGCTGTTGGGGCTACCGGCATTGGGGATGCCGACGCCCACCATGCCCGAAGCGCCGGCCCCGGAAGCATCGCGGTGAATTTCGCCGGATATGCCGCTCTGTTCGGTGTTCCCGATGCAGCGCAGGACATTATCGTGCCCGGTGCATTTGTGCACAGTTTGGCCAGTCGGCGCGGCGCAGTGCCCCTGTTCTGGCAGCACAAGCCCGACCAGCCGCTTGGGCTGATTACTTCCATTGCCGAGGATGCGCGCGGTTTGCGCGTTATCGGCCAGATCGACAATCCGCACGGGCGCCCAGCCGCTTTGCTGTCACAGCGCACATTGTGCGGCCTGTCCTTCGGTTACCGCGCGCGGCAATTTACCCGGCGCCCGCAAGGCAGAGTGCTGCTCGATATCGACCTGTTTGAAATCAGCCTCGTCATGCACCCGCTCCAGCATGGTGCGCGGGTGCATATGGTGTGCTGAACGCCGGACCAGTTTGTCAAAATTTCCAACCCCCAACCTGCCCACTGAAAGGTATCTTCCTGATGAATACACCTGCGCCTACCACAACCACACCCACCCCGGTCGCATCCACTCCAGACCAGCTCGAAGCCAGCTTCGACATTGTCGCGCGGCAGGACCAAACCGAAGCCGATGTCGCCGCACTGCGATCCGATGTCGACGATGTGAAGGCCCGGCTCGACAAAGTCGCCAAGGCTGCCACCCGCCCTGCCCTCGGCACCTCATCCAGCACTGCCGAAGTAAAAGGCTTTGTCGATGGATATCTGCGCCGGGGGCGCGAGACGGAAATCAAGTCACTCTCCGGCAACAGCCCATCGGATGGCAGCTATGCCGTGCCGCGTGAAATTGATGCGGTGATCGCCCGCGAATTGACCGAAATCAGCCCGATGCGCGCCATTGCCCAAGTCGTGCAAACCGGCACGGCAGGCTATCGCAAGCTCGTTTCAACCGGCGGCACCGCCAGCGGCTGGGTCAGCGAGACCGCAGCCCGTCCCGAAACGGACACGCCGCAATTTGCCGAAATCGCCCCACCCACGGGCGAACTTTACGCCAACCCTGCGGCCAGCCAGGCCATGCTGGATGATGCCGGCTTCGATCTGGAAAGCTGGCTTGCGAGCGAGATTGCGATGGAATTTGCCCGCGCGGAAGGGGCGGCCTTCATCACCGGCACCGGCAGCGACCAGCCCGAAGGCTTCCTGTCTGCGGCGACTTCCACTGCGGAGGATTCAGTCCGGCCGTTTGGATCGCTGCAATATATCGGTTCGGGCGATGATACCGGATTTGGCAGCGCGCCTGAAAGCCGCCTGATCGATCTGGTGCATACGCTGAAAGCCGGCCATCGGCAGGGGGCGAGCTTCGTCATGAACTCCGCCACCCTTGCCGAAGTCCGCAAGCTGAAAACAGATGATGGCGCGTTTTTGTGGCAGCCGGGCATGGTCGATGGGCAGCCCGATCGTCTGCTCGGCTATCCGGTGGTTGAGGCAGAGGATATGCCCGATATCAGCACCGGTGCCTATCCGATCGCCTTTGGTAATTTTCGCAGCGGCTATCTGATTGCCGAGCGGAGCGCGACGCAGATTTTGCGTGATCCGTTCACCAACAAGCCGTTTGTACATTTCTACGCAACCAAGCGTGTTGGCGGGCAAGTGCTCGATAGCGCAGCGATCAAACTGCTCAAGATCGAGCTGTAATTACCAGACCAGTTCCCGGCGGGCATGAGCCCCCTTCTCACCGCCGGACCCCGCGCCCGCGCAGCCGCATCCCTTCCCGGTGCTGGCCGCGCGGGCGCATTCATCTTTACAATCGGGAGACTGCCCATGAGACGGGTGATCCTGGCTCCGGCCGAATTGGGCGGGGCCGCCTTGAGCGAGCTCAAACAATGGCTTGCGATCCAGACCTCGCAAGAGGACGCCATGCTGATCGGTCTGCTGCGTTCAGCTGCGGATTTATGCGAAGCCTTCACCGGCACCATGCCTTTATCGGCGACGTGCGAGGAAATCATACCCGCCACGCGCAGCTGGCACCCGCTGAGCACCCGCCCGGTTCACGCCATTACCGGAGTGGAGGCCATTCCTGCAGGGCGCCCGCGCTACGCCTTGGCCGTCACTGCTTATGAGATTGATCTTGCCGCTGATGGTACCGGCCTGGTCCGGGTTCTCGCTCCGAGCACTGACGCCGCGGTCGCTGTGCGGTTGGTGGCCGGATTGGCGCCTGGCTGGGGATCGCTGCCGGACGGCATTCGCCGCGGCATAATCCGCATGGCGGCGCAGTGTTACCGTCAGCGAGACGGCGGCGATGCCGTCTCTCCGCCCGCTGCCGTATCCGCGCTGTGGCGACCCTGGCGCCGGACGCGCCTGACATGATCCGTGCGCGTGTAGCAGGCCCGTTAAGCGCGTTTGCAGACAGCCTGACGGCCAAGTCGGCACGGATTGCGACCGCTGCAACCCAGCGGCGCGGGCTTCGCGCCTCTGCGGGCACCGCGCATTGGCACAAGCCCGGCTTGCTGTGGCCTCTATTGGGCAAGGGGTAAGTACCTATGGACCATGCATTACGGGCGGCTTTGCTCACATGGCTGAATGCCTCTCCTGATCTCTCGCGCCAGCTCAACAGTATCAGCGAGGACAATGTTGCCAGCACGAGCGCGCCGTTTCTGACCATCGCCGCCAGCGCGGCGGCCGACTGGAGTACGAAAGACCGCTGCGGCCGCGAAATTCGCATCGCGGTGCAATTGTCGACCCGCGGTGATGATGCGGCGGCTGATGGCGAGCTGGTGCGTCGAATCGAAAAACGCATCAGCGATCTGCCCCGCGTCCAAAACGGTTTTGACATCATCAATACCCGTTTTCTGCGCGCCCGGACCGAGCGGCTGCCACGCAATCAACGCGCGGTCTTGCTCGAATATAGCTTCCGCCTGTTCCAAACCCCATCGGAGTGAACCGTTATGACTGCACAAAAAGGCTCTGCCTTCCTTCTTAAAATCAGTGATGGCGCACAGCCGCCTGGCTATGAAACCGTTGCCGGGCTGCGCACCACGCAAATGTCGGTAAATGGCGACACAGTTGTTGTAACGCACAAGGAATCGGGCGGCTGGCGCGACTTGTTGTCGGGCGCGGGAACGCGCTCCGTCTCGGTCAGCGCGAGCGGAATTTTTCTGGGTAGCACCGCTGAGGCACTCATCCGCAGCCACGCCTTGGCCGGAACCCTTGATGACTATGAACTATCATTCGAAGATGGCGAAAAATTGCGCGGGCGGTTCCTGGTCCAGCGGCTTGATTATTCGGGTGATTTCAATGGCGAGCGTAATTACACGATGCAGCTGGAAAGCTCCGGCGCGATCGTACCGGCATGACCGGCCCCGCCGCTGCTGCCCCGGGCACCGAGACAGGCCCAGATACTGGCACAGTTTCGGGCGCAAACACAGGCAGGGCCAATCCGCATCGCGGAGAGGCATTCCTGCGCATCGCTGGCCAGGATTACGTCCTGCGCCCCAGCTTTGGTGCGCTCGTCGCGGCCGAGGAGGAGCTCGGCCCGCTATTTGCCCTGGTTGAACGGGCGGGCGGCGGTCAGCTCGCGCTCGCTGACCTGGCCGGTCTGTTCTGGCATTGTCTGTCTGACCCGGGTCCGCTTGCCCGTGCCGATGTCGAGCAAGCCATTGTCACTCTGGGGTTAAGCGGTTGCGCGGCGCCGCTGCGAATAATTCTGGGCCAAATCCTCAGAGGCGCAGGGTGACGGGCACCTTTGGCGAAGCCGCATTGCAACTCGCCAGCCTGTCTGCACGTGCGCTCGGTTGGCGGCCGCAGGAATTCTGGAGTGCCACTCCGGTTGAACTCGCTGCGGCACTCGGCACGCCGCTCCGCTCTGCCGATACACTCACGCGTCATGATCTGAATATTTTACTGGAGCAAGATGGCAATGGACGCTGAAATTGATGAATTACTGATCGATGTACGGGCCAGCACCAGCGGTTTTGAAGCCGATATCGCAGCCATGCGAAGCAGCGTGGATACGCAGCTGGTCGATGGGTTTGCCAAAGCCGGGATGAGCCTTGAAAAAGGACTGCTATCGGCATTGCAGAAAGGCAGTCTGGGGTTTGATGATCTGAAACGTACCGCAACGCAGGTGCTCGACCAGATTGCCTCGCAGGCACTTCAGATCGGCCTGGATCAGATATTTGGTCGCGGCACTGGCCAAGGCAATGCCGGTCTGGGCGGACTGATTGGCTCTGTCGGAGCATTATTCGGTCTGCCGGGGCGCGCCACGGGCGGGCCGGTTTCGCCCGGACGGGGGTATCTGGTTGGCGAGCGCGGGCCGGAACTGTTTGTGCCGACCAGTTCGGGCCGGGTCGCGGCGAGCATGCCGCCATCCGGCGCCGCGCGCGATGTGAAAGTGGCCATCCAGATCGCAGCCCCGCGCGGGACATCCGCACCATCAGCGATGCAGCGGTCATCACGGCAGATCGCCAGCGCCATTCGCCGCAGCCTGAATTTCTGAACCGCTCAGTTACCCCACACAGCCCCACACAGAAGGAACGCCTTATGGCTTTTTGGCTCGCCCGAGGCAGAAACGGGCAGGATAGCGACTACATCCAACGCTTCGACCCGCGGTTTTGGACAATGAACTTTCCGCGCCCGATGATGGGATCGGTCACGACCATATCTGCTGATTCGCTACGGATTGATTGCGATTTCTACTCAGAAAACGATCTGGCTGGACTGATCTGGACCAGCGAAGATACGCTTAGCCACCCATTGCTGCGTTACGAAACCTCGCGCGACTATACCAGAACAACGCTGCGCTTTCACTGGCAGTCTGCGGGATTAATTCCCCTTGACCAGCCCAACGGCCCCACGCTGACCATTGAAGGCCGCGATGATACGGGTGCAGAGCGCGTCTGGTATGTCCGGCTGTGGAATTATGCCCAAGGGTCGCCAACCAACGCACAGATCACATTGCCTTTTTCCGATCTTGAAAGCGGCTATTCTCTGCCGGGAGAGCCGGTGCCTATGGCGGATATCGACCGGATGTTCATTTCTCTGGTTCCGCCAAATTACCGCGCAGGAAGTGACCAGCTATTGCCGGCCAGACGGCGAGGCAGGGCCATGATCAGCGCAATTTCGTGCGACGGGGACAAGCCGCTATTGGGCATCGGTGATGTCATGGTGCCGCCGCATGGTGAACGGATCGCCACGGCCTATGACGATGCTTATAACCAAACGCCGGCGCGGCTGGTTCGCGAAGCACTTGCGCTGGGATACCGTGACACTTTGCTCCATTATGTCGGCATGAGCCATTTCTTCCAGCTGGAGCAGAGCGGAAGCCGGCTGATAGCAACCGCAGACGGCCAGATCTGCGCATCCGCCCTGCGATGGCATCACTCGTTCCTGTCCGAGGCAAAAGCCGCCGGATATGACGTGGTGATATCGCTGTCTTACGAGCTGTTTGCAGAACATTGCCCCGAAGCATGGCAACAAGTGGCCTTCGATGGTGAAGCTGGCCGAACCGGATGGGAGCCGCCATCGGCACTATTGTCGCCCGCCAATGACAGTGCGATGGCATGGCTTCGCTCTGTGGCGGGTAATTTTATCGGGCTCCAAAGCGCCGCGGGATTGCCGGTCCGATTCCAGATCGGGGAGCCGTGGTGGTGGATTTCCGATGGATCCAAACCATGCCTGTATGATGCCGCATCAACAGCGGCCTTCACGGCGGAATTTGGTACCGAACCACCCGTCATCGAAACGTTACAAAGCGACCTGAATCTGGCGCAAACGGCTTTCCTCGACTGGGCTGGCGCCGTCCTGGCACAGTCGACGCTCGATCTGGCGCAGGCGGTGCGCGATGCGGCACCTGCTTCAGCCGAGATATCGCTGCTTGTTTTCACGCCGACAATATTGGACCCCAAAACCCCTGAACTGGTGCGCGCCAATGTACCGATCGGGTGGGCCTGGCCAGCTTTCGACCGGCTGCAGCTCGAAGATTATGATTGGCTGACAGACGGCGCGGATGGGTTGCGCAAAACTGCCTATGCGGCGTTTGACCAAAGGTTGGGTTACCCTGCCGCTCATCAGGATTATCTGTCCGGATTTGTTCTCAATCAGACCGATGCAGACCTCTATTGGCGGCGCATAGATCGCGGCCTGGATGACGCTGCGGAGCGCGGCGTGACGGTTCGCTATGTTTGGGCCCAGCCGCAGATCGCTCGCGATGGTTACACGCGCCTGCCCCCTATCAAGGACACTGACATGCTTGCCTTTGACGATGTACTCTACCCTCTGCCGTTTGGCAGCGATGCTGCTGTCAGCCCGGAATTTGCCACCACCATTGCCGTCACCGCCTCGGGCCATGAACGGCGTAATTCGCAGTGGTCAGACGCGCGGCTGCATTTCGATGTTGGTCCCGGAATCCGCTCGGAGCAGGAGCTGGGAACGCTCATTGCCTTTTTTCGCGCGCGGCGCGGTGCGGCCTGCGGATTCCGCATTGGCGACCCGTTTGATTACAGTTCAAACCAGATGACGGGTCTGCCCGCCCCCGATGACCAGCATATTGGTACAGGCGATGGTTTGCAGGCGGCATTCGCGCTGGTTAAAGCTTACGGCACCGCAGAAAATCCCCAAATTCGCCGTATCACGCGGCCACGGGAAGAAACCATTCTGATCGCCGTGAACGGTGAGCGGATTACGGACTGGCAGCATAGCGGCAAAGGCACGATTACGTTTGCCGCAGCGCCGCCGGAAGGCGCGCATATTACTGCCGGCTTTCTGTTTGATGTGCCGGTCAGATTTGCCGAAGATCGGCTCAACATAAACAGTGCCAGCTTCGCAGCCGGGGAAGCCGCTTCGGTACCGCTCATAGAAGTGCGCGAGGCTGTATGAGCCGCGTATTCTTTCGGTCCGAGCTGGAAACCGTGACCACCTATTGGCGCATCTTTCGCACGGATGGAGTGACGCTTGGTTTCACAGCGCATGACCGCGATTTGTGGTTTGACGGGATAGCGCACCGCTCCGCTCCCGGAATGGTTCCCAGTGCAATTCGCCACACCGTACAGCTCACCGGAGACAGTGCCGAAGTGTCGGGCGCACTTTCCCACGATGCAATTAACGACACCGATCTGCTGAGCGGACGATATGATCAAGCGCGGATTGAAATCGGCGTCGCCGATTGGAAAAGCCTGGACAATATGCTGCTATATGCAGGCCAGCTGGGCCGGATGTCGACCAATGACGGTCAGTTTACCGCAGAATTGCAATCTGCAAAATTCGAACTTGAGGCAGACATCGTCCCGCGCACCAGTCCCACGTGCCGTGCCCAGTTTTGCGGTCCCGGTTGCAATTTATCCGACGCACAATTTACGCAAATAAGTTCGATCACCGGCTTTGATCAAGGCAGCGGCCTCGTTACCATAGAAGCAGCCACCATAAGTGACCATGTCGGCGGCACTATTCGCTGGATTGACGGACCATTGGCGGGCCAGCGCAGCGGTATAATCAGTGCTTCGGAAACCGGCTTCCTATTGGACACGCCCGCATTGGATGAACGCATCATCGGCGCGCATATATATCTGCGCGAGGGGTGCGATCACCGCTACGTCACATGCAACACCCGGTTTGGCAATTCGGTCAATTTTAGGGGAGAGCCGTTCCTGCCGGGGAATGATCTGCTGGTTCGCGTACCGGAAAGCCGGTGAATAGCCGGATAGAGGCATTCGCCATAGCTGCCGAACAATGCGTGGGCGTGCAGTACCGGCTATATGGCCGCGACCCTGCATTTGGCCTCGACTGTGTCGGCCTGTTTCTTCACGCCCTGCGCGCATCGTGCGGCACGGTGCCTGGCACCCCGCGATACGGCCTCAGAAATACACGGTATGATTATCTCCCATCATTGGCGAAAGCCGCAGGTTTTGAAGCTGTCACCGATGATATGCGGCGCGGCGATTGTCTCTGCGCCGTTCCAGGAGCGGGGCAAATGCATATCGTGATTGCTCTTGGCCGCGATCTGTTGGTCCATGCCGATGCGAGCCAGCGAAAGGTCGTCTGGTCGGCCACTCCGATAATGTGGCCTGTTGTGCATCATTTTAGATTTACTGAAAGGGGATAAGCTTGTGGCGACTCTTCTACTGACGACAGTCGGAACGGCGCTGGGCGGACCGCTTGGCGGAGCTATTGGCGCATTTGCAGGCAGGGCGCTTGATAATGAAATTTTCGGAACGGGCAGCCGAGAAGGACCCCGGCTGGATGAACTGACCGTTTCGACGTCCAGCTATGGCACCGCGATACCCCGACATTTTGGTCTCATGCGCAGCGCCGGCAGCATCATCTGGGCAACCGAGTTATCCGAAAGCAGCGAAACGAGCGGCGGAAAGGGACAGCCAAAAACAACGACCTACAGCTATTCAACATCATTCGCTGTGGCGGTATCAAGCCGGCCGATCGCTGGCATCGGACGGATCTGGGCCAATGGTACGCTGCTGCGCGGTGCAAATGGCGCGCTGACCGTTGACGGCATGATGCGGGTTTACCGGGGCTATGGCGACCAGGCCCCAGATGCGCTGATTGCGTCACAGGAAGGATCTGCTGCTCCCGCGTTCAGGGGGCTCGCTTATGTTGTTTTTGAAAGTTTGCAACTGGCGGAATTTGGCAACCGTATTCCAGCACTGACATTTGAAGTGATCGCAGACGATACTCCATTTGCAATTGGCGATATTGTGTCATCGCGCTTGTCCCAAGCGACATCCCGGATCACATTGCCGCAATTGGCAGGCTTTTCAGATAATGGAGGGGCGGTTAGGCAGAAGCTTGAGGTTGTGGACTCCCTATTTCCGCTGGTTGCGACCGCGGCCCGCTCGGCCTTGAATATCGATGCGTCACCAGTATTTGAAAGCGTTGCGCGCGCGCTGCCTGAGGCTGTCAGCGGGATTGATGAAAGCGATTTTGGCCTCCTCACCGGCCTTGGCGCAAATCGTGACACTGCGGTTGAGACATCGTCATATGCGCTGCGATATTATGATACAGAGCGGGATTACTTGCCGGGCGTACAGCGCACGGCAGGACGGGCGATCAATTCGGGCGACACATTCGTCCAGTTCCCGGGGGCTCTCGCGCCGGATAATGCCAGGGCTTTGATCGAGGCGCGGCGGCTGCGCCATATCGGGCGGCAGACGACAATCCGCTGGCGAATGGTCGAACTTGATCCTGAATTGCAACCCGGCTGCGTGGTAACGGTGCCCGGACGGGCAGGAAAGTGGTTTATCCAATCGTCCGAATGGCGCGAAAATGGCATAGAACTGGAACTTATCAGCCTATTACCCAGCACTTCGGGGTCCGCAGCTGGTGACGGCGGCGCAATCATGCGGCGGCAAATTGCCGTCACGCCGCGAACTGCGCTTCGCGCGTTTGAATTGCCGTGGGACGGCAATGGCTCACCCTCTCAGCGCACAGTATTTGTCGCGGGCTCTGCCCTCGATAATGGACCCCCTGCTGCGTGGAGCGGAGCGGCATTGTTTTCCGAAACCGGCGGCAGACTTGATCCGGTCGGCAGTGCGGGCCCAGCGCAAGCCATCGGCGGAACGCTGTCGGCTGAACTCCCGCCGTCTCCATGCCTTCTGTTCGAACCGGATGCGGCGCTCGCAGTTACGGTCCACAGCGCAGAGATGACTTTTGTTTCCGACAGACTGGACGGCTTGTCTGCGGGAAATAACACTGTGTTGGTGGGACCGGAGCTGCTCCAGTTCGCAACAGCAGAGCAAATCGGTACGCGCGACTGGATTTTACGAGGATTGCTGAGAGGACGCGGCGGCACCGAAGCGATGGCCCGTACCTCGCATCAGCCCGGCGTACCAATAACGTTAATTGACCGTAATCTGATCGCAATCGGTAGCGGTGGCTTCAGCCCGGCGATGGCCGAACGCATCGCCGCAATTGGCAAAGGCGATGTTGAACCTGCTACCGCCATCATTGAAAATCCCGGTCTTGGCCTCAGGCCGCTGGCCCCTGTGCATGGTCAGCTGACGCAGCATACTGGCGGAGGCGTGTCCTTGTGCTGGGTCCGCCGGGCGAGAGGGGCCTGGAGATGGCTGGACGGGGTTGATAGTCCGTTGAACGAAGAACGGGAATTATATTGCGTCAGTGCCGGCTCCCCTGATGCGCCGGCATTCAGTTGGGAAACAGAGCGCCCGCTGCTCGAATTGCCTGACGAGTCGGCTCGGCTCCATTCTGGCCGCAATGTCTGGGTGCAGCAGGTTGGCGCACACGCAAAATCCGCGCCGCTATATTTAGGTGCACTTCCTTGATCCGTTTCAACTTGATCCGTTTTAATCGAACCAGCCCCCTCTTGATCGCGGAGTTTTCCAAATGACAGATTCTATTGCCTTTACCTCCACCTCTGCCCGATTCGGCCTGCCCTTTCTGATCGCAGGGCAGGCACAGAAAGAATTTACCGTCAATCAGGCGACCGCAATGACCGATGCGTTAATGCATGCCTCGGTCATTGCCGAACGAGCCGATCCACCGGCGGCGCCTGCGGAAGGGGATAGCTATATCATTGCCGCAAATGCCGGCAGCGTGTGGGCGGGCAAAACAGGCTATCTGGCAAGCTATCAAGGCGGCGTATGGATCATGGTAGCCCCGATAATCGGTATGCGCGTGTTCGATCAATCGTCGCGGCAAATGATCCATTTTGATGGAATATGGGTACGGCCGGTTACGCCAGTCATGCCGGTAACAGGTGTCACGCAGGATACTGAATTGCGACAGGCCTTTACGGACCTGATCGAAAGGCTTAAGGAAGCCAAGATTCTTACAGCGACATAGTTGGAACATTTGGGTTGCGACATGGTTCTGGAAGTTCACTCGAAGGAATATGGCAGGGATTTGGTTCAATAGCGCCGAAAAAGAGGCATTCTTGCAACAGTTTGGCATCATTGTTCACTTGCTACTCCTAAGAGGAAAAGTTAGAAAACTACCAATTCGGTGGCTCAAATTCGCTTAATATAAGGGGAACTACATAATGCGGAAACTCGTCATAGGAATGGCGATGGCCTCAACGGCCCTTGCTTCGCCAAGCCTCGCACGTGATGGACAATGGTATGTCGAGGCCAATGGTGGCCCGATGATCGTTGAAGATCCTGCGCTAGAGCTGGATAATGGTACAGGAACAATAAACGCTGACACAAGAAATGGTTATGATTTCGGCGGTATTGTCGGGTACGATTTCGGCGGCTTCCGTCTTGAGACAGAAGCCAGCTGGCGTGAGGCAGATATTGATGTGCTTCGGTCCCAAGCTGCGAACGTACCGATTTCGGGTTCGTCAACTTCGCTTGCGTTTGGGAACCAGGTAGCAGTTGGCGATGTAAATTCTCTAAGTTTCATGTTGAACGGCCTGGTCGACTTTGGCGATGATGATGGGGCTCAGGGATTCGTTGGTGGCGGCGTTGGTGTTGCTCGGACTGAACTTGAGGCTATTGTTAACCCAGACGTCCCGTTCACTGCTTTAAATGATTCGGACACTGGATTTGCTTGGCAACTTGTCGCCGGTATCCGTGCGCCGATCACAGATAATATTGACGCTGGCTTGCGTTATCGCATGTTTACCCACGAAAATATTAACATTGTCGATGCTTATGGACGCGGTCTTGAAACCAAGCTTCGTACACACTCCATACTCGGCACATTGACTTACAATTTCGGCGGAGCGCCGGAGCCGGTAGCGGTACCAGTGCCTGTAGCACCTCCACCACCGCCTCCTCCACCTCCGCCACCGCCTCCTCCACCAGCAGTGGTTGAGTGCAATAAAGGCCCTTACATCGTGTTCTTTGAATGGGATCAGTCGGATATTACTCCGGAAGCTGCTACCATTCTGAATAACGCTGTGTCGGCCTACGCAAATTGCGGTTCGGCTTCGGTAATGCTTGCCGGTCACGCGGATGCTTCCGGTACGAAAACCTACAATGTGGGTCTGTCCCAACGTCGTAATGCATCGGTCACGGATTATCTCGCTGGTCGCGGTGTTCCAATGGGCCGCATTTCGAGCGAAGCATTCGGTGAAACTGCTCTGCGTGTACCAACGGCTGATGGTGTACGTGAATTGCAGAACCGCCGCGTTGAAGTAACTTACGGTCCAGGCTCGGGCATGTAAGTTCTCTTAAACGTTCAAATCTTGAAAGGGGCTGGAGCAATCCGGCCCCTTTTCTGTTATGCAGGCCGTATTTCAACGGAGGCTTATATAATGATACAGTTACGCGCGCTTGCCGGTTTAGGCGTTCTTTCGATAATGTCTGCCTGTAGCGGACCCGCTTCTAATTTGCCTGCGTCCGACACGGCAACGTCAATCACACAAATTGGTAAAGCCGACCTTTTTCTGGCGGACGGAACGTCTGCGGGCACCGCTGCTATCCTAACTGATGATGGTGCCGTGACGCTTACTGTAGACGCAAAAAACCTACCGTCCGGCCCGCATGGTTTTCATCTGCATCAAACCGGACGCTGTGAAGCGCCCGATTTCGCGTCTGCAGGTGGGCACCTCAACCCGCTCGACAAAACTCATGGCTCACTTTCTGAAGACGGCAGCCATGTTGGTGACCTGCCAAACCTTGATATCACAGAGGACGGTACCGGCACACTTAACGCCCCGCTTCAAGGGAGCACCGATGAGCTGACCACCTGGCTTCATGACGAGGATGGCACGGCTGTTATGATCCACGTCGATGCCGATGATTACATCACCGATCCGACCGGCAATGCGGGCAGCCGCCTCGCATGTGGTATTTTACGCGTCAGTGATAACCCTGACTAGAGGCCGCTTTCGCCAGCCATCTTCGCGCGGGCGATCATGCTTTTTCCAGCTTGCGGGACCAGCTTGATCGCCGCGAGAAGCAGACATAGGCCCACAGGAGCAATCCACAGTGTCGCCGTAACACCTTTGGCCAGATCCCCGCCATTTTGCGCAGACACATAGCCAGCCAAAAATGGTCCCAAAGCCAGGCCCACCAATGTTGTTGACAAGAAAAATGTTGCGGTTGCCGCGCCCCGCATTCTTGGCAGAACCAACGCCTGGCTAGATGCCGCAGCAGCGCCGAGCGCCGAAGAGGCCAGACCGCCTGAGAAAAATGCGAGGATCAGAAATGTCGTGAGATCACTGGTCGAAAACTGCCACATCATCACCGGCACGGGCGACAACAGACCAAATAAAATTACAAAAATTCGGCCGGCCTGATATTTCTTGACCAACGCGTCGGCCATCCATCCGCCCAGAACAACGCCTGCAAAACCTGCCACGGCGCTCGGCCCGCCGACATATAATCCCAAATCAGCCTTACTGATATCAAATACGCGCTCGGCATATGGGGCAGTGAAGAACGATGCAGAATAGGCAATAAATGCCACCGTGCCATATCCCAAAATGGTGCAGAGAAACGCTGGCGAGCCCCAAGTGAGTTTAAACGTTGGCAAATCGCGGGCTCGCAGGTTCGTCGCCCAACAAAACACAGCGTAACAGCCGATCGTCATGAACAACCATTGGTCAGCGATCGTTATAGTATCTGTGATCAATCCCAGGATCCGGCCCTGCTCCATAGCGAGCACATTGGTGATCGCTATGGCCGTTACGAACAGGGCGGACAGCACCGCCAGATTAATCGCCAGTGCCAGCTTGCCACGCTTTGCGGCGCCAAGAATCGTGAATGGCGGAATGACCGTCATCATTTCCTGAAAGAAACCGCGGAAAGGGTGCGGATCTTCTTCGGTATGTATGCCATCCGTCGCACCCCGAACCGGCTCTTTCAACGTGATAACCCACAATGCCAAAAGCAGACCCGGCAGACCGACCGCGATGAAAGCTGCCTGCCAGCCAACAAGGTCCAAGGGGCCGCCGCCAGGATAGGCGTTGTTCCAGCTTTCAACGATTACACCGCCGATAAACAGAGACAGTCCGCCGCCGATGTAAATACCCGACGAATAGATCGCCAGAGCGGTCGCCCTGATCCGCGCGGGGAACCAGTCGGAGATTAGCGAGTAGGCCGCCGGACTGGCAGAGGCTTCACCCACGCCCACACCAACGCGGGCGAATGTCAAAGTCGCGGCGTCACGCGCGAAACCGGAAATGACTGTCATGGCTGACCATAAAGTCAGCCCAATCGTCATGAGCCGGACCCGTTTCCAACTGTCCGCCAAGCGGCCCAGCGGGATGCCAAACAGCGCATAAAAAATGGCAAAAGCGGTCCCGTATAAAAAGCCGAGATAGGCATCATCAATGCCGAGATCCGCCTTAATATCGTTAGCCAGGATCGACATTATCTGCCGATCGATAAAATTCAGAACATATATAACAACTAGAACCGACAATGCGTACCAACTATAGGGCGGAACGCTATCGTCAGCGGGGGGCGTAGCCTGAGTGATCGGGATGTCGCTGTCATTCTGCATAGATTACCCCATCTTCAAGACCGGCTTCCGCAAAGCCTTTTATCCGCAATCGGCAACTATCGCATTTACCGCAAGCGAAACCTTTATCTGTCGGATCATAGCACGACCAGCTCATCCCTGTATCAAGTTCCAGCCTGTGAGCCTCTGCCGCTATCTCGGCCTTGGTCATATTATGCAGCGGCGTGTGCACAGTGAAAGGCTGCCCCTCCACGCCAGCCTTGGTGCCGAGCCGCGCAGTTTCTGTAAAGCTGGCGATAAATTCCGGCCTACAGTCGGGGTAGCCCGAATAATCGAGAGCATTCACGCCAATAAAAACATCGCGCGATTGGGTGGCTTCGGCCCATGCCAGCGTGAGCGATAAAAAAACCAGATTACGCGCAGGAACATAGGTCACGGGAATATCGCCGCTTACACCGGTTTTGGGCACGGATATATCATCTGTCAGGGCCGACCCGCCAAAGGCTCGCAAATCGAGGGGAAGAATGACGTGCCGCTGACATTCCAACTGCTCGGCGATTTGTTTGGCGGATTCCAGCTCAATCCTGTGCCGCTGACCATAATCGATAGTCAACGCGTAGAGCGTATATCCCGCTTCCCTCGCCAGTGCCGCAGATACCATTGAATCCAGCCCGCCCGAGAGCAAGACAACCGCTGATGTGCCCGAAGTTTGAGAAGAATATGTCATCGCCTTCGGGCTAGTCGGTAATAGTATTTTAGGCAACGCGCTAGCTTAGCGCGCCTGAGACAAACTATTTGCATGCTCCGACGCGCCGCGCTTCGGCGCTAAACTGGAAAGGTGAGGAGCCAACCAACCCCTGCCCGTCAATCTGCAAGAGCGAACGAGTCTCGCGGCGTATGCTCGTTCTTCCATAGCCGTTATTTCCGCACGAATATTGCACTGTCACCTGGCTCTGGCCGTCTTCGACAATTGTTCGGCCACATGAATATCTGCGATGGCGCAGCTGGATCAGTTCCCAGCCTGAACGGACACACAGCTGAACCGAGCCAGTACCATCGCGGAAGCGAACTTCCCATTGCCCCCGATCAAGGCTTTGCAACATATTTGGAGTGGCCGGAGCCTGCGCCGTCGCAGGTGCGACTACGGTCGCGGCACCCAGACACACAATGGCAATGATCCTTTTCATAAAATTACTCTATCATAGTATTATGCGAATGAAAATCACTGTTGCATCTGCGCAAGACGATTGTGCCAGACGCGGTTATAAAAGCCGTTAAATGGCGATAGGGAAAACCTGCGAGCAAAACGCGCAATCGACTTTTATCACCCCATCATCGTCACGCATTTCGTTCAATTCCTGAGGCGGGAATGTGTTCAGCACGGACTGGTAATGCGCAATTGAACAGCGGCAACCGCGTATCACATGGGCGCCTGGTTCAACTTTGATGCTGTCTTCCTCGTGAAACAAGCGCCAAATAATCGCTTCCAGAGACAGCTCCTCATCCAGCAGTTCGTCATGCCGGATTGTACCGCCCATTATGGAAACGTGTTCCCAGTGCGGGTGATCGAGCCGGGCATGCAGTCGGTCGCGGCCATCCTCCCCATCGGGCAAATGCTGGATCAGAATTCCGCCTGCAACACATCCGTCGGGATCGTTGCGAACACCCAGCCGGATCAAGGTCGGCACTTGCTCTGACTGTACGAAATAATTTTCGCAAGCATTGGCTAGTGATTCGCCCTCTAGCGGAACGATCCCTTGGTACCGCTCACCGCCACCCACGCCGTCAAATGTTATGGCGAGGTACCCTTGCCCAAACAATGCGAATAGTGACGGATTGGAGCCCAGACCAGCCAAGCGTTCGGTATCGAAATCGACATATCCGCGTACCTCTCCGGCGCGGTAATCACAGGCCAGCAGCTTCACCACGCCGTCTTGCGTTTGTGCTTGCATGGTCATTTGCGCGCCAGCATCTTTCAGCAGGCCGCCAATCAGGGCGGCGAGGACCAAAGCCTCTGCCAATAAATGCCGGATCGGTGCAGGATAATCGTGTGCCGACAACACCGTATTGAGTACGCAGTCCAGCCGCACCGCTCTTCCGCGGGCATCGCGGGCCGGCAAAGTGAAATTGAGGATCTGGTCGGTGAATATTTCGGATTGTTGGCTCATGGCCACTATATGGGCAGCGCCGCCAGGAAAGCCAGCACTGCAAGATTTACAGCTTGCCTAAACACCACAACAGGATCGATTTTTGCGCATGCAGCCGGTTTTCTGCCTCGTCAAACACAACCGACTGATGGCCTTCAAAAACACTTTCGCTCACTTCATCACCTATGTGAGCGGGTAAGCAATGCAAAAACAAAGCGTCTGGTTTTGCGGCTTCTATCAGTGCATCATTGACTTGGAACGGGCGCATAGCTGACAGCTTTTCCTCTGCATCAGTCTGGCCCATCGATACCCAGGTATCCGTCACCAATATATCGGCATTGCTGGCCGCCGCCGCTGCATTGTGCGTCACATCAATCCGTGCGCCGCCGGCACGCGCCATATTGATGAATTCATCGTCCGGTTCATATCCTGAAGGCGTCGCTATCCGGACATTGAATTTCAACAATCCAGCGCCCTCCAGCAGCGAATGCAACACATTGTTACCATCCCCGAACCACGCCAGTTCCAGACCCGGCAAGGGCTTGCCATGCTCGATAATGGTCAGCAAATCAGCTACGATCTGGCACGGGTGCGATCGATCGGTGAGGCCATTGATAACCGGCACGGTCGCATGCTGCGCCATCTCGGTGATTTTGGCGTGATCATCTGTACGCATCATGATGGCATCGGCCATCCGGCTTAGCACGCGAGCTGTATCCGCTATCGTTTCGCCCCGGCCAAGCTGGCTGGTAGCTGACTCAAGAATGATCACGCTGCCGCCCAATTGCCGCATCGCCATATCAAAACTGACGCGGGTCCGGGTCGAGCTTTTCTCAAAAATCATCGCGAGTACGAACCCTGCCAGCGGCGCGTCGCTATCCGCCTGGCCTTTTGGCCAGCTCCCGCGCGCAGCTTTGCGGTCCTGCGCACCACTTATCATCGCGGCGATGGTATCACCGCCCGCGTCAGCCAGGTCGAGAAAATGGTGCAGACCGCCCGCCAGCGCCATCACGCAGCCTGCGGGATTGTATAATCGGCTGCACCAGCAGACAGTTTCTCGAAAAACTCGTCAATCTCGGCATCACCGATCACGAGCGGTGGGAGCAGGCGCAAAGTATTGTCGCCCGCTGCGACCATCAATAGCTGATGATGATCGCGCAGGTGCATGAAGAACGGCCGACTTTCGACTTTCATTTTCAGGCCAAGCATCAAGCCCTTGCCGCGGACAAGTTCAAACAAATCGGGATAATTGCCGATAAACTGTTCAAGACGGCTGCGGATACGTTCACCCTTTTCCCGCACCGAAGCAAGAAAATCCTCATTCGCGACCGCCTCCATAACCGCGGTTCCCGCCGCCATAGCAAGCGGGTTCCCGCCATAGGTTGACCCATGTGTTCCAAACGTCATTCCCCGCGCACCCTTTTCGGTGGCCAAACAGGCCCCCAGCGGAAACCCGCCGCCAATGCCCTTGGCGGTCGCCAGGATATCGGGTGCGATCCCATATTGTTCATACGCATAGAGTGTGCCGGTCCTGGCAACGCCGCACTGGACTTCGTCCAGTGCCAGCATCAGATCATGCTCGTCAGCCAGCGCACGCAAGCCTTGCAGAAATTCGTCGGACGCGGGGCGAATACCGCCTTCGCCCTGAATTGGCTCGACCAGAAAGCCCGCTGTGTTTGGACCAATGAGCGCCCTGGCTGATGCCAGATCGTCAAACTCGGCATATTTGAAGCCTTCCAGCAGCGGCATGAAACCATGATGCATCTTGGTTTGGTTAGACGCACTGATCGTCGCCATCGTCCGCCCGTGGAAAGCGTTGGTGAATGTGATGATCTCGTGCCTGTGATCATTATCATGCGACTGGTGATAGGCGCGGACAGCCTTGATTGCTGTCTCGACCGCTTCGGCACCCGAATTGGTGAAGAACACTGTATCGGCGAATGTATGGTCCACCAGCATCTGCGCCAACTTCTCGCCCTGCGGGCTGCCATACAGATTGGACACATGCATCAATGTTTCTGCCTGTTCCTGAATCGCCTTAATCAAGCCAGGATGCGAATGGCCGAGCAGATTTACCGCAATCCCGCTGGCAAAATCCAGGTAGCGGGTGCCGCTTTCATCGATCAAATGGCAGTGCTCGCCGCGCACGGGGCGGACACTGCACCGGGGGTAAACAGGCATGAGCGGGGTAATGGCCATTACGATAATTCCTAAGTTCGATCGGCGTTGCAAATGCCGCCAAAAATGAATGGCGACCCCATCGGGGCCGCCATCCATGAAGTATATTCATCTGCAACTATACCGGTCAATCAGGAAAGCCGTATTGCGGCATGGACCGTATAATTACAAATGCGGCTGTCACGCGTCCGCAGGGACGAGATTGACCGCCGAATGCTTGCCGCGTCGATCAACTTCAAGGTCAAACTTGAACCGTTCGCCTTCGTTGATCTCTGTCAGACCGGACCGTTCAACCGCGCTGATATGCACGAATGCATCGGGCTGGCCATCATCACGTACAAGAAAACCAAAGCCCTTCATTGCGTTGAAAAACTTGACTGTGCCCGTCGCGCTGTCACCGGTGAGTTCACGCTGCGGCGCACCGCCGCGGTCACCACCTGCGCCGCCGCCACTGCGTTTCTCGACCGGGATCACATCGCCGACAACCTGAATGTCCTGGGCGGATGTCTTGCCGCCCCGGTCAACCAGATTATATTCAAGACCCTGACCCTCGGCGAGCCCTTCAAGACCGGCGCGCTCTACTGCGCTAATGTGAACAAACACATCCTCACCGCCGCCTTCTTGCTGGATAAAGCCGAAGCCTTTTTCACCATTGAAGAATTTTACGACGCCTTTGCCCGTACCAACGACCTGGGCAGGCATGCGGTCTGAGCCGCCGCCCTGGCCGCCGCGGAAACCGCCACCACCGCCGCCGCCGCGATTGCCGCCGCCGCTATACCGGTCTCCGCCGCCGAAACGATCGCCGCCGCCGCCGCCATAAGTATCACCGCCGCCGAAATTACCGCCGCCGCCGAAGGGATCGAAACTGTCTTCACCAAAACCATCGCGCTTATCGCGGCCCCGGCCCCGACGCCCTCTATCATAACCCATAATCTAACACGTACCTTCGTCACCGCCCCGAAATTTGCAATGCTGGCAACGCGAACGGTGAACGTTCCAAGCAGGGGTCAGGCAGAAAACGATTCACGCCAAACCGATACAAATAAAACATAGCGCAAAAACCGCCGATGCGCGAATGATTTTGTATACTGCGCACGCAGGCAATAGAATATGCGGCGTTCGAGTGCTGAATACGATGCTGTTTTTTGCACTATTCTGCGCAAATTTTGCGCGGCGGGCCAAGCTGTGCCATTAACCACTCACGATAAAACAATGGAAATTTTTAGAGATAAATATGAGTGATTTCCGTCATTTAGATGATCATATTATGGTCAGCCCGCAAATCAGCCTATCCGATATTCATACCGCGAAGGCGCAAGGGGTGAGGCTTATCATCAATAACCGGCCGGATGATGAAGACCCCGGCCAGTTAACAGGTGCGGAGGTGGAAGCCGCCGCCTGTGCCGCGGGAATCACCTATCTATCGATTCCCGTCGGACATGCGGGATTTGGCGATGCGCAGGTCGCAGCGATGGCGAGCGCGCTTCACGGTGCCGATGGCCGTGTCCTTGCCTATTGCCGGTCAGGAACGCGGTCGACTTTATTGTGGGCGTTGTCCCAGGCACACCAGGGGAGAGATCCAGATGCGCTTGCGGCCGCTGCAAAATCTGCAGGCTATGATGTATCGCCTGTCCATCAGGCCATGAAGGCGCTTGCTGCGAAGACGGAATGAGCGGATAATGCCGAAGTTCGGCTGTAAAAACTCTGCAACGATGCCGGTTAGGATAGCCGTAAAGTCTCGACGGATAATGCCCGTTATGGCAGAAGATCGGGGATGGATTATCTGATTCAGCTCGGCGGGTCGTTGGCCGCCATTCTGGCTGTAGTCTGGCTGGTGCGCCGGATGAAACTCGGCGGTGATATCCGGATTACAGGCGAGGCACATGCGCGCCAATTGGCCGATGAAGTGGAAAGCGGGTTCGCGCCAGTTGATATTACCATCGACATGGCAGGATATGGCGCGTTGATGCGCGATGCGGATGGCCGCATATTGATAGTGCGCCAGCATGGCACTCACTTTGCCGGGCGGGTCATGACGCGCCGTCCTGATGCGCGGCTTGATCAGCATCAGCTGACTATCCGTCCGGACGATAATTGGTTTGGCGCAGTGACGCTCAATCTGGGGCAGGATGCGGCCATCTGGGCGTCGAGTCTGCGCCGGTTGGAGCCTGGCAATGCCTGACTTGCCCCCTGATTTCAGCCCTACTGAATATGCCGTTCCAGCCTTTCTGCTTTTGATAATGATGGAGATGGTCTGGGCTTGGCGAACACGCCCCGAAAGTTACGAGGCGCGCGACACCCTGACCTCGCTCGCATTTGGGCTTGGCAGCACCGTCTCGGGCGCACTGTTTGGCGGTGCGGCGGTCATAGTGTTCTTTTGGGCCTATCAATATCGCCTGTTCGATTTGGGGGAACAATGGTGGCTGGTGTGGTGGGCATGGCCGCTCTGCTTTGTGCTCGATGACCTGAAATATTACTGGGTTCACCGCGCAGGTCACCGCATCCGGTGGTTCTGGGCGAGCCACGTCAATCATCATAGCAGCCAGCATTACAATCTCAGCACCGCGCTGCGGCAAAGCTGGACAGGTTCTTTCACGCTTGGCTTTCTGTTCGCCCTACCACTGGTTTTGTTGGGATTTCACCCGGCGATGATTGCCATCGCGGGGGGCTTTAACCTCGTCTACCAATTCTGGATCCATACTCAGGCGATTGACCGGATGCCGCGCTGGTTCGAAGCGGTGATGAACACCCCCAGTCATCACCGCGTCCACCATGCGACCAATCCGCGCTATCTTGACCGCAATTATGCGGGGGTGTTTATCATCTGGGACAAGATGTTCGGGACATTTCAGGAAGAAACAGCCGAGGAACGCATTCGGTACGGCATTGTCAAACAGCTCGGCAGTTTCAATCTGCTATGGGCGGTCTTTCATGAATGGGCAGGCATGCTGAACGATATCAAACGCGCGCCGTGGCGGCACAAATTGTCCTATCTGTTCCGCCCGCCCGGCTGGACCCATGATGACAGCCGCGAAACCTCCGACATGATCCGGGCGCGGTGGCTGGCACGCATGGGCGCGATCGGTAATCAATCAGTCGCTGCAATCCCGGCAGGTGAGAATAAGGCAATTGCCGTAAGTGATCCAGCCGCCTAACCCTTGCCATGAATAGGAGAGGGTATGCAGCAGTTTGATATAGTCGTTATCGGCGGCGGTAGCGCGGGCAGCGCAGTGGCAGGCCGCTTGGCCGAAGATGGAAATACCCGTGTCTGCTTGCTGGAAGCAGGCGGCAAGAACGACAATTTTCTCGTCAAAACGCCGGGCATGATGCCGTTCCTGCTGAAAAATGCCAATTACCGCTTCGACACTGTCCCGCAAAAGGGGTTGAATGGCCGTATCGGATATCAGCCACGCGGCAAGGGTCTGGGCGGATCGTCTGCCATCAACGCAATGGTCTATATTCGCGGGCACCGCTGGGATTATGACAATTGGGCCGAAATGGGCTGCGATGGCTGGTCATATGAAGATGTATTGCCATATTTCAAACGATCCGAGGGAAACGTCAGAGGGGGGGATAAGTACCACGGCGGCGACGGGCCGCTGGCGGTTGCAGACCAGGGCTGGGTCAATCCGACCAGCCGCGCCTTTGTCAGCAGCGCCGAATCGCTGCAGCTGCGCCGTAATGATGATTTCAACGGAGAACGCCAGGACGGCTTTGGCATTTATCAAGTGACGCAAAAGGACGGCGAGCGGTGGTCGGCCGCGCGCGCCTATATCGAGCCAGCGCGCGAAAAACAGAATCTGACTGTTCTGACGCGCACTCTGGTTGAGAGGCTGGTGATCGAAAATGGCCTGGTTACCGGCGTCGCGATTAAGCGCGGACGCAAAAGGGAGATTATCTCTGCAACCGGCGGTGTCGTGCTGTCGGCAGGTGCTTTTAACAGTCCGCAAATCCTGATGCTGTCCGGTATTGGCCCTGCCGATCACCTGCGCGAACACGGCATTGATGTCGTGGCCGATACCCCCGCCGTAGGCAGCGAATTGCAGGATCACATCGATTATGTGTCCAGCTGGCAAACACAATCGAAAGATCCAATCGGTGACAGTCTGGCAGGTACAGTCCGTATGGCTAAAGCGATCATCGAACATCGCCGCAGCCGCACCGGCATTATGACCACGCCCTATGCCGAAGCTGGCGGATTCTGGAACGTGATGCCTGATGCACCTGCACCAGACATCCAGTGGCATTTCGTGCCCGCGATGCTGGAAGATCACGGACGCGAGAAAGTAAAGGGGCACGGCTTCTCGCTCCATGCCTGCGTTCTGCGCCCCGAGAGCCGCGGTACGGTGCGGCTCAATTCCGCGGACCCTGCCGATGCACCGCGGCTGGACCCGAATTTCCTTGATGATGCCCGCGATATCACGACCCTGCGCGCGGGCATCCGCCTGTCGCACCGTATTGTCGAGGCATCACCGCTGGCGGATTACAGACCGCAGGATCGCCATCCGGTTGATCTGAATGACGATGCAGCACTGGACGCCTTGATCCGCAAGCGGGCTGACACTGTCTATCATCCGGTGGGTACATGTAGAATGGGCGCAGACGCTAACAGCGTGGTCGATACCAAGTTGAAAGTGCGCGGGGTCAACGGCCTGTGGATTGCCGATGCCAGCATTATGCCCAAAATCGTCAGCGGAAACACAAATGCGCCATCTATTATGATTGGCGAACGCTGTGCAGATTTTGTGAAGGAATCTCGAAAATAGAGTTTTCTGTTTTCGACCCGCAAACGCCGGGCGCTCGTATCCGCAGGCTTGGCTACGCCTAGCGGCGGCACGCGGCTGGCGCGGTAATTCAAGCGACTGGATAAAAGAACCATCGCTTGAGGCAACCCGAAAACTCACCTCCCCAAAAAAAGGCCGGAGCAATAAGCCCCGGCCCGTAAAAGTGTTGTTCGCAGGAGGAACGTCGTGCGGCGGGAACGGGAGGGGAGAGGATCTCCCGGCCCCGCCGAACTTGGTGAATTGATTGAGCCCTAATTATAGGCGCGTTCGCCGTGCTCCGAGATATCGAGGCCGTCGACTTCGACTTCCTCGCTAACGCGCAGACCAATAAGAGCTTTGACGATCAGGCCAGCAACCAGAGTGCCGATACCGGCCCATGCAATTGTAACAAGCACGCCGTAGGTTTGGATGCCGAGCTGCGCGCCAACCCCAACCGAACCGTCGCCGGGGCCGCCAAGGAAGGGTTGATACACAATCGCCGTACCGATCGCGCCAACGATGCCGCCCACACCGTGGATACCAAAAGCATCCAGTGAGTCGTCATAGCCGAACTTGGCCTTGACCTTGGCAACAAAGAAGTAACACACAGCCGAGGACACAATGCCGAGCAGGATCGCACCGAACGGGCCGGAATTGCCCGCCGCAGGCGTTACGGCAACAAGGCCAGCAATCACGCCCGAACAAAAGCCCAGAGCAGAGCCTTTGTGGCCCATCATGCGTTCAATCACCATCCAGGTCAAAGCACCCGCAGCGGTTGCGACAAATGTGTTGATCATGGCAAGGCCAGCCGAGCCGTCTGCTTCAAGAGCGGAGCCGGCATTGAAACCAAACCAACCAACCCACAACAGACCGGTGCCGATCATAGTCATGGTCAGGCTGTGCGGCGGCATCGGTTCGCTCGGATATCCGCGGCGCTTGCCCAGAAGGTAAGCGAGCACGAGGCCGGAAATACCGGCATTAATATGCACCACTGTGCCGCCCGCAAAATCAAGCGCACCATCTTCAAACAGCAATCCGCCGCCTGCCCATACCATATGTGCAATCGGGAAATAGACGATAGTCAGCCAGATGGGCACGAAAGCCATAACCGCGCTGAATTTCATCCGCTCTGCTGTTGCGCCCAGAATCAGCGCCGCAGTAATTGCCGCAAACGTCATTTGGAAACTGATGAAGACATATTTGCTGATAACTTCATCGGTAAAAGTCGCTGCCGTGCTGCTTGCATCTGTGCCGGACAGGAAATAGCTGCCACCACTGACAAACAGCCCCAGAGCGCCCTCATAGGTGGTGTCACCAAACGCCAGTGAATAGCCCCACATCACCCATACCAGCATTGCCAAACTGGCTGTCGCGCCGATTTGCGTCATGGTGGAAAGCATGTTTTTGGAACGGGTCAGCCCGCCATAAAACAGTGTCAGGCCAGGAATTATCATCAACAGAACCAAAATTGTGGCTGTCATCATCCACGCGTTGTTACCGGGGTTGGCAACGGGCTCGGCAACCTCTGCTGCCTCTTGTGCCCATGCGGGCGCCGCCGCCAGGAGCGACAAACCCAGCGTGCCTAAGCCGCCAAAAGTTGTGCGGATCATGGAAGTGTCCTTCATTTCGATTTGCGGGATCATAGCGCCGTCTCCCCAGTCTCGCCGGTGCGGATGCGGGTCGCGTCGGCCAGATCGAGCACAAAGATTTTGCCGTCTCCGATTGTTTCATTGCTAGCAGTTTTCTGAATGGTCTCGACAACCTGCGCAGCGATTTCGTCGCTGGCGGCAATTTCGAGCTTCACTTTGGGAAGCATGTTTGTCGAGTATTCCGCCCCGCGATAGATTTCTGTCTGACCTTTCTGACGGCCAAAGCCTTTAACTTCGGACACGGTCATACCGGCCACGCCAATGGCGCCGAGCGCCTCGCGGACCTCGTCCAGTTTAAACGGTTTTATTACAGCGATGATGAATTTCAACGGTGCCCCCTTCAATTACATTACGAGCGCCGGACGAGCGCCGACTTCGCAAGCGCAGCAAACACCGTGCCAAAATCGAAAAGTTACCGAATCCCTAAGCGCGATGACAGGAGGGCGCACAGGCCGCGCAGTGCGCCGCGTCTAATTATTCAGCACCGCTTATTAAATAGGCAGGTGTAGCTGCGCCAGAACGGGCAAATGGTCAGATGCCTGTGCTGCGGCCGCGCTATGATGCACACCTGATGCCGAACAGCGCCATTCCGCGCTTGCCACAATCCGGTCGAGGCACGCCAAAGGCTGGCGGCTGGGAAAGCTTTTGCCCAGAGGCAGCGACTGCCAGGCCGGCCCAAACTCTTGCATCGCACCAGTGTGCAGGCCCCATTGGTTGAAATCACCCATAATCACAGCCGGATAATTGGCTGGCAATGCGTCATTGGCGCCAAGAATTGCTTTGATCTGGGCGCGGCGCCGCAAACCGGACAAGTCAAGATGAGCCCCGAACACACGAATGTGTGACCCCGCGACTGATAGATCAGTACGTACCGCGCCGCGCGGCTCGAGGCTCGGCAAATGCACTGCCTGCGCGTTCAATACTTCAATTGCGCGGCGCACCAGTATTGCGTTGCCATGCCAGCCAATGCTTCGGGGGCGAGTGGCCACCGGCACGATTTTCCAATCGGTATCATCAATGAGCGCGCGCGGCAGAACGCTGGCCCGCTGGCCGATCCGCAAATCCGCTTCCTGCAAGGCGATAATATCTGCGTCTATTTCCCTAAGGACCGCGATAATCCGCGCCGGATCACGGCGCATATCATTGCCGATAGCCTTGTGAATGTTATAACTGGCGAATGTCAGTATCACGCGCGTGCGATCATATATCGCCAGCGATGTAACGGTCCGTGGCGCGCGCAGGCAGACCATCAATGCTGGCAATCCGGGTCGACATCTTGGCCGCCCATTCCAGCGGATTTGACTGGGCATGCGCCTTTTTCAAAGTCGGTCGCTCATGCTCCATAGACATTACCGGCACGCCCCAGCCGCAACTGGCCCAGCCGCAACTGGCCCAGCCGCAACTGGTCTGCCCGCTGTCAACGGCAATGTCGAAAATCTGCCGTGTGCCAGGCATCATGGTAAAATGTTTGGCAAGCGCATCCCATTCCGCATCCTTCGGCAAAACCGGCACAGCGCGGCCATATATGCGCAGAATCATCGCAGGGTTTTCGAAGTTGCAAAACATTATCGTGATCCGGCCGTCTGCGAGACAATGAGCGTTGGTTTCATTACCCGATCCGCCCAGATCGAGATATGCGACTCTGTCAGGGGTAAGCACCCGAAAGGCATCATACCCTTTGGGGCTGAGATTGATCCGCGCATCAGCGGCGGCGGTTGCCACAAAAAAGACAGGCTGCGCCGCTATCATATCAATGTGCTTGGCGCAGAGTGTATCGAAAAATTCAGCCATGATTTTTCAAGCCTAAGGTACGTTTGCGCAATCGACAAGGAGCGCGCTAGCGCATGCTTTTACCATCAGTGGGACGGACCGGAATTCCGGCGCCATCAAATGCGTCCAGGCAATACACATTCACTCCGACATAATCCGGCGTTATGCGTTTGCGGTGAAACGGATAAATCCCGCATATCTTGCAGAAGAAATGCCGCGCGGTACGGGTGTTGAACTGATATTCAGTGAGAGCATCCGCGCCTGATAGCAGGTCGAAACCGCTTTCATGCACTTTCACCATAACCGCGTTTTTGCGGCGACAGATGGAGCAATTGCATGTCGTCATTTCAGCAAATTCGCCGGTGATAGCAAATGTCACTGCGCCGCAATGGCAGCGTCCTTCATGGCGTTGTGCAACCAACCAAGACCCCCTAACGCTCTTTTGTCGCGGAGAATTTAAGATCAGGATGCTTGTCTTCCTGATACCCGACATCCCACGGCGACTTGGCCATAAACACCATATCCCCATCGCGGTCTTTGGCGAGATTGGCCCGGTTGAAGCTTTCAAACTCGGCCAATGCTGCATCATTGCCTTTGACCCAGCGCGCGGTCGTGAAGGGGGCAGGTTCCAACGCTGCCTCCACCTTATACTCAGCCGAAAGGCGTGAAATGAGCACTTCGAGCTGCAATTGGCCGACGACGCCGACAATATGGTTCGCGCCCAGCTCTGGATAGAATACTTGGATCACGCCTTCTTCAGACAGATCATCCAGCGCCTTGCGCAGCTGTTTTGTCTTGGTTGGGTCTTTCAACTGCACCCGGCGTAAAATCTCGGGTGCAAAATTGGGCAGGCCGGTAAACCGCAGAGTGTTATGTTCGCTCAGAGTGTCTCCCACCCGCAACGTGCCGTGATTGGGAATACCGATTATATCGCCCGCCTGGGCGGTATCAGCAATTTCGCGGTCCTGCGCAAAAAACAGAATTGGCGAGTGGATCGCAATCGGCTTGCCTAGACCCGACGGCGTGAGTTTCATACCGCGCTTAAACGTCCCCGACACTTGCCGCATAAACGCAATCCGGTCTCGGTGATTGGGGTCCATGTTGGCCTGAACCTTGAAGATGAATCCCGTCACCTCGTCATGATCGGGGTTGACATGTGCATCACCGGCGGGCTGCGGCCGCGGCGGCGGAGCGTGTTGGGCAATCGCTTCAATAAGTTCGGTAACGCCGAAATTCTTGAGCGCAGAGCCAAAGTAAACAGGCGTGAGATCGCCATTGCGATAGGCTTCCAGATCAAACTCGGGATAGCCGATCTTCGCCAGCTCGGCTTCCTCGGCAAATTCCTGCGGCAAAACCGCATTTGCATCGCGCCTGCCCAAAAACTCCTTGGAATGCCCCTCCGGCCGCGCCACCAATCCACTGGCGTAATCCAGGATGCCTTCAAACTGACCGCCCATGCCGACAGGGAACATTTGCGGCGAAACATCCAGCGCCAGCATATCGGCAATCTCATCGAGCAATTCAAACACCGGACGGCCTTCACGATCGACTTTGTTGACGAAAGTAATGATCGGCACGCTGCGCAACCGGCACACTTCGAACAGCTTGCGTGTCTGCGGCTCAATGCCCTTGGCCGCATCGATCACCATGATCGCGGAATCGACTGCGGTGAGCGTTCGGTAAGTGTCTTCGGAAAAATCCTCGTGACCCGGCGTGTCAAGCAGGTTGAAGGTCACACCATCGCGCTCAAATGTCATCACACTGGAGGTGACGGAGATACCGCGCTGTTGCTCTATTTTCATCCAGTCAGAGCGTGCCCGCCTGGCCTGGCCGCGCGCTTTAACCTCGCCCGCCAGATGAATTGCGCCGCCCTGCAACAGCAGCTTCTCGGTCAGCGTGGTTTTACCGGCATCAGGGTGCGAGATAATCGCGAAAGTGCGGCGTGAATTGGTGGCCATGATCTAACCCCGCAGCTCCGCGCCCAATTTCCGCGCGGCAGCGATTATCGCGTCCGAGATCGCTGTCAGGTCCTCGTCAGTATAGCTTCTTCCATCTGGCTGCAGCGTGACCTCGACCGCAATGGATTTTTTGCCCTCCGGCACGCCCTGTCCTGCAAATACATCAAAGATGCGCGCATCGATAATATTGGCCTTGTCTGCGCCTTTCACCATCCGCTGGACATCACCGGCGGGCAGATCGGCAGGCACCAAGAAAGCAAAATCGCGCATCACGGATTGCAATGCTGGCGGGGCATAAGCGGTCCGGCCAAAGCCGCCGGCGCCCTTTCTACCCGGAATTGCATCGAGAAATATCTCGAGTGCCACCACCGGCGCATCAATATCGAAAGCTGCCAAAGTTTTGGGATGCACAGTGCCGAAGCGCGCAAGAATGTTCTTTGGACCAAGCCGCAAAGTTGCCGATTGACCCGGATGAAATTTTTCCCCTGCCTCACCCATAATCTGCAGCTTGTCGACCGGTGCCCCGGCCTCTGCCAGCAGGGCCAGTGCCTCTTCCTTGGCATCGAAAGCGTCAAAATGCACAGCCTTGCCGCCATTTACCTTTTGCACCCAGCCGCGCGGTGTTTTCTCGCCTACCAGCACGGCGCCAACGGTCGGTTGCTCATTGCTCGAACCATCTGCACTGCGGAAATATCGCCGACCAATCTCAAACAGGCGCAGAGAGGTCGCGCCGCGATCCGCATTGCGTTTTGCGGCCATCAGCAATCCGGGGATCATCGAAGGGCGCATCACCTTCATATCTTCACTGATCGGATTACCAAGAACCCACAGCGTCCTACCGTCCGCGAAGTGCTCCGCCTCTGGCACTGGCAGGAAGGACCATGTAACAGCCTCGTTCAGCCCGCGCCCAGCGGCTGCGCGGCGCACACGGCGTTCCTGTTTCTGCTCTGCCGATGCGGTAGGAACTGCCACCCCTTCAGCGCGCGGTAACGGGGCACTGGCAATGTCATCAATGCCGTAGATACGCACCACTTCTTCAACCAGATCAGCTGGCCCCTCAATATCATGGCGGCGCAACGGTGCGGTTACTGTCCATCTGTCCAAGGACGCGTCCACGGCAAAGCCCAGCGATTCAAGAATGGCCTGCTGGCGCGACATCTCAATCGACACGCCGCCCAGTCTTTGCGTCAGTCCAGGATCGAAAGCGATCGTCCGGGCATCCGAAGGCGCGGCACCGGCGTGTACAGCTTGCGATGCGCTACCGCCTGCCAGTTCAGTAATCAGCCCGGTAAGCAGCGCCAGACCATCATCTAGAAACGCAGGATCAACCCCGCGTTCAAACCGCGTCCGCGCATCGGAGGCGAGGCCGAGCTTGCGGCCGGTCTGGCCAATACGGTCAGGATTAAAATAGGCAATTTCGAGCAATATATCGGTGGTGTCATCGCTGCAGCCGGAATGCTCACCGCCCATAATACCGGCAATGTCATGCACGCCGCTATCATCCGCAATAACGGTCATGCCGCTATCGAGGGTGTAGGTTTTCTCGTTGAGAGCAACCACCTGTTCGCCATCCTTGGCACGGCGGGCAATAACCGCTCCGGTCAGCTTGGCCAGATCGTAAACATGCGCGGGACGGCCGAAGGCGAGCATCAGGTAATTGGTCAGATCGACCAGCAAGGAAATCGGGCGTTGACCCGCGCTCTGCAAACGCTGCTGCAGCCAGTCAGGTGACGGACCATTTTTGACACCGGTAATGACCCGGCCATAAAATGCCGGGCACCCCTCAGGGTCGTCAGTACGGATGTCCACAGGGCAATCGCCAGATGTTTCAAACTGTGGAAAGGCGATCGGTTTCAGCGTGCCCATGCCGGCCGCCGCCAGATCACGCGCTATGCCATAGACCCCCATGCAATCGGGCCGGTTGGGCGTGATCGCCACATCAAAAACCGGGCTGGACCCGTGATAATCGGCAAAGCTGTGGCCAACCGGTGCGTCATCAGGCAGCTCGATAATGCCGTCATGCTCCTCGCCCAGCTCCAGCTCGCGCACCGAACACATCATGCCATTCGATTCGACCCCGCGGATCGCGCTTTTGCGAAGCGCCATCCCGTTGGAGGGAACGACCGCACCGGGCAGGCCCAGCACGCCCATCATCCCAGCGCGCGCATTGGGCGCGCCGCATACGACTTGCAACGGATCGCCGGCGCCCGTGTCGAGGGTCAGCACCTGCAGCTTGTCTGCATCGGGATGCGGAGCCGCAGTGAGGACTTTCGCCACCGTGAAACCGGCGAGCGTTTCTGCCGGGTCCTCAATCCCTTCAACTTCCAGTCCAATGCGGTTCATTGCCGCTGCCAGCTCTGCCAGGCTGGCTTCGGTTTCAAGGTGGTCCTTGAGCCATGTCAAAGAGAACTTCATGCGCGCGCTCCTACACCGCCCGACAGGGTTGGCTGATCATAGGCACTGAAACCATAATGCTGCAGCCAGCGTATATCCCCGTCGAAAAACGCGCGCAGATCATCCATCCCGTATTTGAGCATGGCCAGCCGGTCGACGCCGACACCAAAAGCAAAGCCCTGCCACTCGGCCGGATCAAGCCCGGCAAACGCGATTACGCGGGCATTGACCATGCCGCTGCCCAGCAATTCCATCCACGCATGGCCCGGCGCATCGCCCGATCCGCCGAGTATGCGGCGCCCTTTCACGACTTCAAAACCGACATCGACTTCGACAGAGGGTTCGGTGAAGGGAAAATAGGACGGGCGCAGACGCAGAACAATATCGTCCCGCTGAAAGAACGCTTTGAGGACGGTCTCCAACGTCCATTTCAGATGGCCGAGATGAATATCCTTGTCGATCACCAGACCTTCAACCTGATGAAACATCGGCGTGTGTGTCGCATCACTGTCGGAGCGATAGACCCGGCCGGGCGCGATAATCCGCACCGGCGCGCCTTCATCCATCATCGTGCGGATTTGCACTGGCGAGGTATGTGTGCGCAGCAACATGGACCGGCCTTCGCCGTCTTTATCGGGGAAATAAAAGGTGTCATGCATCGCCCGCGCAGGATGGTTCTCATCCATGTTGAGCGCGGTGAAATTATGCCAGTCATCCTCGACTTCGGGTCCGGTTTTGACAGCAAATCCCAGATCGGCAAAAATTTCTGCCAGCTCGTCCATCACCTGGCTGACTGGATGGACTGTACCCCTTGGCAGCGCCGGAGACGGTAGCGACAGATCAAGCGTCTCGGTCGCCAGTTTGCGGTCAAGCTCTGCATCATTCATCGCCTGTTTACGCGCAGCAATCGCATCAGCCACGGCGGTGCGGGTTTGCTGGATCGCAGGTGCTTTTTCCTGCCGTTCGTCAGGCGTCATCTTGCCGAGTGTTTTGAGCAGTGCGCTGACCCAGCCCTGCTTGCCCACAGCCTCGACCCGCACAGCCTCCAGCGCGTCAGCAGTATCGGCAGCGGCAATCGCGGCCAGAGTGTCATCTCGTCGTGTCGTCAGATCTGTCATAATGAGAGGCGCGCTAGCGCCAATTGCGGTGCAAAGCAAAGCGGCAATTCACCCGGCCCGGCCATTCGGTACACCGCGCAACCGCATGAAGCAGACCGCGGTCGCTGCGCCGATAAGAAAAGGGCGACCCGCAGGCCGCCCTCATTCGCGCATTGCTGCGCGTTAGCATTTGCGCGAATTAGGCCGGGATGGCTTTTTTCGCCTGTTCGATGATGGATTTGAAAGCCGCGCCTTCATTCATTGCCAGATCAGCCATCACTTTACGGTCAAGCTCAATACCGGCCAGTTTTACGCCGTGCATGAACTGCGAATATGTGAGACCTTCTGCGCGCACTGCGGCATTGATCCGCTGAATCCACAAGGCGCGGAAATTGCGCTTCTTAATTTTGCGGTCACGATATGCATATTGGCCCGCTTTTTCGACCGCCTGACGGGCGACGCGAATCGTGTTTTTACGCCGACCGCGATAGCCCTTGGCCTGATCGAGTAATCTTTTGTGTTTTTGGCGCGTGGTGACGCCGCGTTTGATGCGTGGCATTTTTCAAGTACTCCTAAATTTCCAAAAACCGGCTCAGCTAAGGCCGTATGGGGCCCATTTCTTGATCGTCTTAACATCATGGTCAGAGATCACGGATGTGCCGCGGTTTTGGCGGATATACTTGGCATTGTGGTGCGTAAGACGGTGGCGCTTACCAGCAACACCATGCTTCACTTTGCCATTTGCGGTGATTTTGAAGCGTTTCTTCACACCGCTTTTGGTCTTCAGCTTGGGCATTTCATTCTCCTCAAAAGGATGTCGGGTCAAGAACACGTCCAACCAGCCCTGGCAGCCCTAACGGCCAGACCGGAAGATGAATCACGTGTCGGTGAAAGCGGGCCGAATACGGCGGCAGTGCCGCAATTGCAAGCGGAATCGCCACTATTGGCGTGCTACCGCTGTGCCTGCTGAGCCTGCTGAGCCATGCCAAAGCTGCCGGTAGGATGGCACGTCAGGCAGTGCAAACACAGGGGGAGACGATCGCGTCGCAAAAAGCGGACAAAGGTGACACCGTGTCACTTTCACATCTTGGCGGTAAAGCACTGGATTTCAGCGACAATATAGCCCGTCAAGCGAGCGGACGGACGGGGATGCAAGGCTTCATCGCGCGTCCAGAGCAATCAGGTCCAGGATGCGCCTGCGAACATCGTTTGCCTCAAGCAGACAGACAACTACAATTTCAAAGAACTGCCGCAACCTAGCAAAGCCCATCCATGTAGGACAGTCAAAGGCAAGCGGCATTTAGCCCATCGCTTCCAGAACATCGTCCAGCCGCGCCGGATCGCCTAGTGCCAGCACATCGCCATTGCTGTCTGCATCGAGCGGATTGCCTTGCCAGTCCGACATGGTCCCTCCAGCCCCCTCCACCACAGGGACAAGCGCGGCGTAATCATACACCTCCAATCCGGCTTCACAGACAATATCGATATGCCCGGATGCCAGCAGCCCGTAATTATAGCAGTCCCCGCCATAGACAATCATGCCCTGCCGTTCATTACCGCCGACAGCCGCGGCAACTCTCATATAGGCTTCGGCCTGATCTGCACCGAAATAATGCGGGCTGCTGGTCGCCAGCTTGGCTTCGGCCAATTCGCGGCAAGACGCAGTAGTGACGGGCGCGCCATTGAAAGTCGTCCCGCCGCCGATTTGGCCAACCCAGCGTTCGCGTGCAACCGGCTGGTCAATCACACCCAGCACCGGCCAGCCATCCTGCATCAGAGCAATCAAAGTACCAAAAATCGGCCGCCCCGCCATGAAGCTGATTGTGCCATCTATGGGATCAAGCACCCATTGGCGCCCGGCGCTTTCATTATGCTTGCCATATTCCTCGCCAATGATCCCGTCATCGGGGCGCTCCGCCTCCAGAATGGCGCGCATGGCGGCTTCCGTCGACCTGTCAGCAGCTGTCACCGGGCTGCGGTCGGCCTTGCGGCTCTGTTCAAAGTCAGACCGGAATAAGGGGCGGATCACACTGCCGGCGATGTCCGCCAAATGTGCCGCGAGCGTGATATCGTCTGAAAGGTTCATACCGCACCCTTAGTGGCTGCATAGCAAGAGATCACCCCCGGATTCCCGCAAGGACGCTTTGATCCATACTCTGGCAAGCGGTCTTGCCAAAAAACTGCGTCAGCATAAACTATGTTACAAATAAGCGGGATCGAAATCACACGGCCAAATGGCCACGAAGGGGCGCAATCGGCTTTATGGGCAATGTAAACTCTCCCGGTCATGTGAAAATTGGGATTGGCACGCATCCTATGTCAAAGGAAGGGGGCGCTGAAACCGGCATGTCGAGGGACGGCATTCCATTATCGCTCAACCGGCCGCCTGCTGAAGATCTGGAGCCCTGGATTTCCCGAATGATGGTGGCCGTGGTCACCCTTGATAATCAACAGGTGACGCACGGCTTATTATGCAATGATGCAAGCTATGTCCGCACGGCGATTGGTGCCGACTGGTCGGTGCAGACTGCTGATGGTACAATTGCATTGCGCGACGAAACCTTTGTCAGCGGCCAGCATTCAAAAGCCATGCCGCTGCGCTTCGCGGGCGGAATAAAAGTCGCCGGTTTCATGTTGCGGCCCGGCGCGATCCGATCGATCTGGAATGTCGATGACGGGACATTGATCGACCGGATCAAACCGGCTGCATATATCGGGTTTGACGATGCGGCGCTGACCCGGATTTATGATCCGGAAATGACACCTGCTGAATGGCTGGTTGAAATGGAACACTGGCTGCGCGGTACGATTGAGCGGCGTTGCTGCGACGTGCCCGATGCCATATCACAGCGATTTGAAGTGGCTGCCTTTGCCGATCCGAACCAGTCTATCGCCGAATTTGCGGACGCAAACACGGTGACACCGCGTACGTTACAACGCATTATCAAGCGTGACTTTGGTCTGACACCCAAACAGATCATGCGCCGCGCCCGTACGCTGGATTTGGCGGCAAGGATTTGCGGCGTCGCGGATGAGGCAGAGGAGGAAGACATGTATCTCCGCTTTTTTGATCAATCGCACCAGATCCGCGAATTTGTCGCCTTTTTTGGCATGACGCCGCAGCAATTCTTGACCAGCCGGCAGGCCTTGTTGACGCTCAGCCTGGAAATCCGCCAGGCGCGCCGGCTGGAACTGCTGCACCGGATTGATCCAGGCGCGATACGTCCGTGGATGCGCGACCCCTTTCAGGCCGCCTGATATTTTGCGCGCTCAATCAAACAGCGAGCTGACCGAACTTTCATCCGCAATCCGGCGAACGGCCTCACCCACCAGCGGCGCTATCGTCAAAATCCTGATCCGATCCGAATCTCGCGCCGCGTCAGATGGCAGAATCGTTTCAGTGATCACCAGCTCGGTAAGGGCGGATTCGTTAACCCGCGCAACCGCTCCGCCCGACAGAACGCCGTGCGTGATATACGCGGCGACACTGTTTGCGCCCTGGTCCAGCAAGGCCTGGGCGGCATTGCACAAAGTGCCGCCCGAATCGACGATGTCATCAATCAGAATGCAGTGGCGGCCCTTCACATCCCCGATGATGTTCATCACTTCGGATTCGCCGGGCCGGTCACGCCGCTTATCGACAATCGCAAGCGGCGCATTGTCCAGCCGCTTGGCCAATGCCCGCGCGCGAACCACACCGCCGACATCGGGGGAAACAACCATCAGATCCTGATCGCCGTACCGTGCCTGGATGTCGGCTGCCATGACCGGTGCGGCATAAAGATTGTCGGTTGGAATATCGAAAAAACCCTGAATCTGGCCAGCATGCAGATCGACCGACAATACGCGGTCTGCACCTGCTTCTGTAATAAGATTGGCCACCAGCTTGGCAGAGATTGGTGTGCGGGGGCCGGGTTTCCGGTCCTGCCGGGCATATCCGAAATAGGGAATAACCGCCGTGATACGCCGCGCAGAGGCCCGTTTAAGAGCATCAATACAGATCAGCAATTCCATCAGATTATCATTGGCTGGATAGCTGGTGGACTGCACCACAAACACATCTTCGCCGCGGACATTCTCGTGAATCTCCACGAAAATCTCTTCATCTGCAAACCGCCTCACGCTGGCATCGCACAGCGAAATTTCCAGATATGCAGCAACCGCCCGCGCCAGCGGGAGATTGGAATTGGCGGCCATAATTTTCATGCAAATTTCCCCACAGCACGCCAGTCACTTTTGGCGATTCTCATACATCAGGGCTTAGCCCAGGGGATCAGCATTGCAACAGAGGGCGGCCGGGCTTTCCCCAAGGACGGCGAGGGTGCCTGACCCATCGGGCTCTCTCTTAAATGGCGCGGTGCTCACCCCTGATCCAGCGGACCGTGCCCGAACTGGCCCGCATCACTACGCTCTGGGTGGTCATAACACCGCTTCGCCGGCGCTTCACACCATCGAGCAGCGATCCGCTGGTCACGCCGGTTGCAGCGAAGATACAATCACCGCTGGCAAGATCTTCCAGCTTGTAAATCCGGTCAAGGTCTTCAATACCCCATTTGCGCGCGCGCGCTTTTTCATCCTCGTTACGGAAGAACAGGCGGCCATTAAATTGTCCACCCACGCAGCGCAGCGCAGCCGCGGCCAGAACGCCTTCCGGCGCGCCGCCCTGGCCCATATACATATCAATGGTGGTGTCTTCATCGGTGGTGGCAATAACACCTGCCACATCGCCATCGGGGATCAAGTGAATGCCGCAGCCAATACCGCGCAGCTCGGCGATGATATCCGCGTGGCGCGGACGGTCGAGGACACATACGATGATCTCCGCAGGCTTCACACCCTTGGCATCTGCAACCGCAGTTACGTTTTCGGTGACGCTTTTTTCGAGGCTGATAATACCTTCGGGGTAGCCGGGTCCGACTGCCAGCTTGTCCATATAGGTATCGGGCGCATTGAGCAGGCACCCTTCCTCGGCAGCAGCCAGCACCGCTAACGCGTTTGGTCCGGCTTTGGCCGTTATCGTTGTCCCCTCCAGCGGGTCGAGAGCGATATCTATTTTGGGGCCCTTGCCTGGTGCGCCGCCCACTTTCTCGCCAATATACAACATGGGCGCTTCGTCGCGTTCACCTTCGCCGATCACGACCGTCCCGTCCATATACAGCTCGTCAAAGGCGCGCCGCATGGCTTCTACGGCAGCGGCATCGGCGGCCTTTTCGTCGCCGCGGCCGATCTCTGCCGAGGCTGCAATTGCGGCTGCTTCAGTCACCCGGACCATTTCCAGTACAAGAACCCGGTCGAGAGTTTTGCTGGGTGAAATTTTGCTGTCGTTCATGTCGAATTCAGTCCCTTTGGGCTGCTGTGGGTAAATCGTACAATGCGCTTAACCAGAGAGTGTTACCATGTCGAGAAGCGCCTTACGCGGTGTCCCCCTATCAATGCTGCTGCTGTCGGCTGCGGCCGCCCAGGCGACGGCGCAAAATCAGGGCCAGATTACCGCAGAAGACGCGCTGGCCAATGCGGAGGCCGCCTATGGCCCGCCGGAACCAGACAAAAAATGCGATCCTGCAAACGGGGATGAAATTGTCGTATGCGCAGACAATGATGGAGACCAGTCCGCGTTTCGCGTCAAATCCACTGCCGAATTGGATCCCACCTCGGAAGAGGCGCTTGACGACGGCCTGCCGCGTGCGCCCGATGTGGCCGGGCCGGGAATTTTCAGAGGACCGCCCTCTTTCAGCTTTGGCGCTCCGCCGCCGCCCGCACTTATTATCGACGTGACGGCTTTGCCTCAGGCGCCGGAGGGATCAGACGCTGACAAAATTGCCAAGGGCGAAATACCTTCTCCCTGAGGCGACCAAAGTTCCGCTATTGGGAGCAATACTACTCCCCCAGCAGCCGCATAATCAAAGGCGGCGCGGTCAGGCTGGCCGAACCACTGAGCAATTCGGCGGCCTTGCTAATATTACCCTCCGGCCCATCATGCGTGACCATTGCGACCAGTACCTCGCCGCCATCATGCGCGCGGCCTTGCTGGATCAGGCTTTCAATCGAAACATCGGCATCGCGCATCGCCGCCGTGATCTCTGCCAGAACGCCGGGCCGGTCGGTTACAGTGAAGCGCAGATAGGCCTGCCCTGTCCGGTGATCCGATTGCGCGGGCTGCATCGGGATCAGTTGCTCGGCCGGAATGGAGAACGGGCTACCGGCTTCTCCGCGGGCAATGTCGATCAGATCAGCCACCACCGCGCTCGCGGTTGGACCGTCTCCGGCACCAGCGCCTTGAAACAGTAACCTGCCGGAAAAATTCCCCTCTGCAACCACGGCATTCGTCGCGCCAGTGACATGCGCCAGCGGGTGCCCCTTGGGCACGAGACATGGCTTTACCTGCTGCAGCAATACCGCAGACCCGTCGGCAGTGCGGTCCACATCGGCCATGCCGATCAACCGGATCACATAGCCCAGCGCATCCGCCTGAGCGATATCAGCTGCGCGCACAGCAGAAATACCGGCGCAGTCGACCGCAGCGAAATCAATCTGTGTACCAAAGGCAATCGCCGACAGTATCGACAATTTATGCGCCGCATCCACCCCTTCAATATCAAAGGTTGGATCAGCCTCGGCATAGCCAAGCGCCTGTGCCTCTTGCAAGGTCGCGCCAAAATCGGCCCCGGTCTGCTCCATTGCCGACAGGATATAATTCGCTGTGCCATTAAGAATGCCGTAAATCCGCTCAATGGCATTGGCCGCAGCCCCTTCACGCAAACCTTTAACGATGGGAATTCCGCCCGCCACAGCGGCCTCGAATTTTAGCGCAGTCCCGGCATTTTCAGCTGCAACCGCAAGGCTGTGCCCGTGATGGGCGACCATCGCCTTATTGGCCGTGACCAGCGCTTTTCCGCCAGCGATGGCGCCGCGCGCCAGAGCAAGCGCAGGGCCATCAGACCCGCCCACCAGTTCCACCACCGCATCGATATCGCCGCGCGCAGCCAGAGCGGTCATATCATCTTCCCAGGCATAGCCAGACAAATCGACACCGCGATCGCGGCTCCGGTCACGCGCACTGACTGCAACGATTTCCAACCGCCGGCCGGCACGTGCGGCGACCAGATCGGCATTGGCTTTCAGCAGGCGAATAACACCCGCGCCAACCGTACCGATACCGGCCAGGCCAATCCGCAGCGGGGCAACGCTAGAGTGATGGGTCACGACGGGTTCCTTTGAAAGATATACAATTATGCCAGCGCGTTACGGACGGAATCGGGAATGGGAAGAGAGTGACCGGTCGCCAGATCGACATGCACGTTGACCAGTTCAATGTCAGCCCGCAGGTCATCTTCGCAGCTATGCATGTCTTGCAACCCGGTGGTCCCATGCAGCTCAATGGCCGTAGTCATACTGCTATGCCCGAAGCGGGTGGTACGCGCACGCCCTTCGATTATTTCCAATGAACGGATCGGTTTGCGGAAATTCACCGACGCATGGGCGACATGAAATTGCAGAGCGCCGTCCCCAAAGGCGCGAATATTGCGGGCCTGCCAATATTCGGTGATCACCAGATCGGCATATTCAAGGTAACGCGCATTGAACACCACGCCTTGCGGATCAAGTTCTGCATAACGGACACGGAAACGGTGAGTGAAACATTCAGGCATATGCGCCTCTTAGACCGGGAAGCAGGCGCTGCGGAACCACAAATTCTTTGGCTGCCCCCAAACTATCTCTGCGCGCTCAATCCCGCCTGTTACCCCGCCTGTTATCCTGCCTGGTATTGTGGCTGTTACTCTGCCTGTTACTCTAGCTGTTACTCTGCCTGTTACTCTAGCTGTTACTCTGGCTGGCTATCACCATAATATGACCAGACAATCTGGCCGGTGGCCTGAGCGATGATGAGCGTTGATTTGAGCGGCGGTCTGGAGCGGGGGTCTGGAGCGGCGGTCTGGAAGGGGGGGGGGGGGGGGCTAAGCGCGGTTACGCGGGCATGGGCCCAGCCGCTCAAGGATAAAGCGATAATCATCCTCGGCGCGCATTTTTGACTGCGAATCGCTGGCCAGATTGGCCGAAGGCGGCAGCGTTGCCGGGAGGAAGCACGCCAGCCGGTACCATTCCAACGTGTTTTTCTGCGGAGGGCGCGCGGCTTGATCGACGATATCTGACCAGGACACGCCCCACATCGGCGCCTGTCCCGGGCGCCGGATGACGGTCAGCGAAACCAGGCCGTCATTGACGGTTGAAAGGAATATCTGCGTTTCTGATTCGCCCGCCAGATTGCCGGCAATTGACAGGGCATCGCGAATATCGGTGATGGCCGGTTTGGCTTGGGATGCCGCAAGTTCAGCAAGGATGGGGCGTAACTGCGCTTCAAGCGCGGGGCTCCAAGCAAGCTGGGCAGTGGGATTAATCAATTGGATATCTCCGCGCCGTGCGGCCGGAGTACGCGCGAACAAAAGGACCTCCTGCTTGCGCAATTTCGGCGCGCGCCCTTTCGCGTCAAGGGGCACATCCACCAGATAACGCAGAGATTCGCCGATCGGAACGGAGCCGCTGATCAGGGCAGCGGTTTCCGCCTCTATATACAGACGCGTAAATCCCGGGCGAACATTGGGGGCCCGTTCCGGCTCCAATTCGGCCTGTTTGCGAATCTGTGCACGCACGACCAGGTCAGCCTCGTCCGCAAGATCGACAAGATCGGCATAGGTTGCAATTTGCATCTGATTATATTCTTGTGCTGCAGCGGCGCTAAATGCAGACGGCCCGCCGATCAACGCCAGCAGCACGACCGCGTATTTTCCCAATTTATATCTCATTTTCAAACTGTTATAGACCTTTATTCGCGCAGCCATCACACTCTGGCTACGTCTGTATAGCGGAGCAATCTGTGAATTGTGCGTTAACCGATAAAGCGATTGCCCCTGCTTCGCATCATAGCTAAAGATCGACACAGCAACGGAAAATAAAAAATAATACCCGTCAGCTGGCCCAAACCGGGTCTTTGGGGATCCGGTAGGCCAAACGCCCGCCAAACCTTGATGACCGGTTGGGGTGGACAAGCAGGATTAGACTCTGGCACGATTGGAAATTGTGCCAAGGGATAAACAGCCGGGCTTTGCCTGGCGCTGATATTATGGAGTGATGCGACTGAATGGCTTATGCTGACCAACAGATGAGTGGTAACAAGATTATCGCCATAATCATCGTGGCGCTGATCCATATCGCTATCGGATATGTCCTCGTAACCGGACTTGCCTATGAAGGCATCAAGAAGGTTGTCGAGCGCGTTACGACAGTGGATATTGACGAGCCGGAACCAGAACCGGAACCGGAGGAAGAGCCACCACCCCCAGAGGAAGTGCCGGAAACTGCGCCGCCGCCAATCGTTGCGCCGCCGCCTCCAATCAATGTGTCGGTAACTCCGCCGACTGTGCGGACACAGCCTACTATCCCACCGCCAGCGCCGGTTGCAGTACGCGTGCCGCCGCCAGCCCCGGTTGGGACACCGCCACCACCACCGCCGCCGCCGCCGCCGGCATTCCAGCCCAAGGAACCCACCCCGCGTGGCAATCCTGGACGGTGGGCCAGCCCGCGTGATTATCCGTCACGCGCGCTACGGGAAGAGCGTGAAGGCGTCACCCGGTTCCGTGTCAGCGTCACTGCTGACGGGCGCGTTTCCAACTGCCAGATCACCGGGTCAAGCGGACACAGCGATCTGGACGAGACGACCTGTAACCTCATCACCCGCCGGGGGCGTTTCAATGCCGCTACCGACGGCAATAATCGGGAAGTGGCTGGCACATGGTCAAGCGCCGTGCGTTGGGAAATTCCGGAATAATACTCAGTTGGGCCGGCAAGGGGTCGGTCCAGTTATTCATTACTTAAATTACGCTTCTTTCTGAGAGGAAACTCGCAATGACTATCGAACTTCTAGCGGCAGCAGCCGACGTAAAGAACCAATTCGGCTTCTGGGAAGCCATGAACCAGGGCGGCGTTATCGCCTGGTCAATTTTCACTGTGCTTGTGATTATGTCGATCGGTTCGTTCTACATCTTGATCACAAAGCTGCTTGAGCAGCAAAAGGTGATGAAACAGTATGACGCCGTACGCACTAATTTCTGGCGTGCGGGTTCGCTCCAGGAAGGGGCCGCGAAACTGGAAAAGAACAGCGCGTGGCGCCAGTTGGTCGATGATGCGCTCGCCGCCAATGCGCAGCACGGTGAAATGACAGACAGCCTGGAGGCGCATGACTGGCTTCACGGTTCACTCGCGCGTTCCGAAGCGTCGATCAACGCCAAGCTGGCTGGCGGTCTGCCGTTCCTCGCATCGGTTGGTGCGACTTCGCCATTTGTTGGTCTGCTCGGTACCGTTATCGGTATTTACCGCGCGCTGATCAATATCGGCCTCGCTGGTTCGGCTTCGATCGATAAGGTTGCCGGTCCGGTTGGTGAAGCCCTGATTATGACCGCTATTGGTCTGCTTGTGGCTGTTCCTGCGGTTCTTGCTTACAACTGGCTGTCTGCCCGTAACAAGCGCATCTCCGGGATGCTCAGCGGGTTTTCGACCGATCTTCTCGCAAACATCAATTCCGGCGGCAAAGTGAAGCCGGCAGTGATGACTGCGAAAGCGCCCGCCAAGAAACCTGCTCCTGCGAAACCAGCGACAACGGCTGGCGGTGTGCAAGCCAAGAAATAAGACCTGTGCCGGGCGGGCTGGCCAAGAGGCACATCCGCCCGGCTGTCTTTCCGGCTTGAACACGAATAGCAAAGATAGGATTTAGTTATGGCTATTTCAGCAGGCGGCGGCGGCGGCGAAGAGCGCCCCATGTCAGACATCAACACCACGCCCCTGGTGGACGTGATGTTGGTTCTCCTGATCATCTTCCTGATCGCGGTTCCGGTCGCGATCCAGAATATCGAAGAACTCAAGATTCCGGTTTTGGAAACCACTGAGTCCAAAGATAAAGTTGAAAACTTGCTCATTACCGTGACGACTACCGATGCTGCGGGCCGTACGGCGGACACTGTCGATACAGCGTTTGATGGCGCAACCCGCGAAGGCGAATGCCGGGTATATTTCAACAATATCACACCTGTCAGCTCGCAGGAATTGTATGACAAAGCTTTCCAGCGTCTCGATTCAATCGTTCAAAGTGCTGGCGGGGTGGATGCGATCATGGATAATCCGGAGCTTATCCCGCAGGTGCATATACGCGGTGATGTCAATGCACCGTGGCGCTGTGTTGCTGGTACAATCTACAACGTGCAGGCGGCCGGCTATCCGACCGTAGGCTTCATTTCCAATCCGGTTGACCCCAACGGGTAATCGGTTTCGGAACGCAAGTAATTCAGGAGTAAACCACAATGGCAATGTCAGGCGGCAAAGACGATGGCGAGCCGATGATGGACATGAATACGACGCCGCTTATCGACGTCCTTCTTGTTCTTCTCATCATGTTCATCATTACGATTCCCGTAGCAACGCACTCGGTGGATATTGATCTTCCGCAACCCAATCCCAACCCTCCGCCGGAGAATGAGATTGATCCGATCAAAAACAAGATCGTTCTTACGCAGACTGATCAGATATTGTGGAATGGTAATACTATCGATCAGTCGGAACTGGTCCGCAATCTCAACATCACCAAAACGATCGTCCCAGAGCCGGAGCTGCAGTTTGAACCTGAGCCGAGTGCCAGTTACGACCTGTCCATTCGGGTGTTGAATGTGATCAAGATTTCCGGCGTGTCGAAATTCGGCTTCGTCGGTAACGAGAAATACCGCTCATTCGGAAGCGTTGCTCCCGCACAATAAGCGTAGATATTCCTATCTGAAAAGGGGCGGAGCGATCTGCCCCTTTTTTGTGCCTTACATCTACATTTTCCTCCACATCCGCATCCATTCCATCGTGAGACGGGGTCGAAGGCGCCTAATCCTCGGGTCTGGTGCGCCGTACCTCCATCGCCGCATCTGCGAGACGTTCCGCCTCCAACAGCAGAGCATCATCAATCGCACCTTGCGGGACAGTTTCACGGCCGATCATCACCATGATCGGCACAGCAAGCGGGCTGACCCGGTCCAGCGTGACGTGATGCAGCTGGTGTGCTGATCGTTCGAGCAGATCTGCCAGGCGGCCAACATCGGTCATCCGCGCGCGGGCATCCGCCCAAGCCGCCTCGAGCAGGACATGATCCGGCTCGTGCTTGCGCAGCACATCGTAAATCAGATCAGTCGAGAATGTTACCTGCTTGCCCGATTTGCGCTTGCCGGGATGCTGCCGTTCAATCAGGCCTGAAATAACCGCAACTTCGCGGAAAGCCCGCCGCAGCAAATGCGATTCCTGCACCCAATCCACAAATTCGTCGGTCAAGATATCGGGCGATAGCAAGGGCGCAGGATCACTCACCGGCCTCAGCCCCCACACCCCCAGCGAATAGTCATTGGCGACAAACCCTCCTGGCTGAAGCCCGCGATCCTCCATCCGGCGGGTAATCAGCATGCCGAGCGACTGGTTCGCATTCCATCCCTCAAACGTGTAATAGACCGTGTAATGCCGCTTCGCATGCGGGAAGCTTTCCACCAGCAACTGTCCCGGCCTGGGCAGGACCGAGCGATAATCCTGCACTTCCAGCCATTCACGCACATCGTCGGGAAAACGCCCCCAGCCCGCCCGATCATCCAGCAGTGCCTGAACGCGGTTCGCCAGATGCGTGCTCAGCGGCATCCGCGCGCCGCCATATGAAGGTATCATCGCGGCTTTGGATGATGCCCGCACCACCAGATCCATATCTTTGATCTGCACCACTTCCAAACTGGTGCCAGCAAAGAAAAACGTATCGCCCGCTGCCAACGCCGCGCCAAAATTTTCCTCGACGCGCCCCAACGATCGCCCGTTCTTAAACCGGACATTGAGCATCTCTGCATCAATGATGATACCCGCATTCAACCGGTGCCGCGCCGCGTGCTCGGGATGGGTGAGCCGCCATATACCATCCTGGTCGCGCACAATACGCTTGAACCGGTCATAGGCACGCAGCGCATACCCCCCCGATTCCACAAAGCGTAAAACGCGCTGCCAGATATCCCGGTCGACCCACGCATAGGGAAGCGACGAGCGCACCTGCGCCAGCAAAGCATCCTCGTCAAACGGACCGGCACAGGCGCAGGCCATCACGTGCTGGGCCAGAACATCCAGTCCGCCATCACGAAAATCCTCGCCATCGCGCTGGCCCGCCTCCACCGCATCCTTCGCCGCCATCGCTTCCAGAAATTCGAATCGGTTGCCCGGCACCAGCAAGGCCCGGCTTGCCTGGTCCAGCCGGTGATTGGCGCGTCCGATACGCTGGAGCAACCGCGATGACCCCTTGGGCGCACCCATTTGCACCACACAGTCAATATCCCCCCAGTCGACACCCAGATCGAGGCTGGCCGTTGCCACCAATGCTCTGAGCTCACCGCGCGCCATCGCGCCTTCTACTTTGCGGCGCGCCTCCGCGCTGAGTGACCCGTGATGAACCCCAATCGGCAGGTTGGCATCGTTGGCGTCCCACAGGCTCTGGAAGATAAATTCCGCCAGAAAGCGCGTGTTGGTAAAGATCAAGGTCGTCCGGTTGGCGGTGATCGTTTCGATCAGCTGCGGGATGGCCCAGGTCGCCGCATGGCCGCCCCACGGCACCCGCTCCGCAAGCGGCAACAGCACGTCCAATTCCGGCTGCGCCCCTGCCTCGCCTTCAACCAGAGCGACACTGTCTATATCGCCCCACGGGGCCAGCCATGACTGATAGGCAGATGGCTGCGCGACAGTCGCTGACAAGGCGGCGCGCTTCATGTCAGGCGCAATGGCCTGCAAGCGGGATAGCGCCAGAGCCAAAAGGTCCCCCCGCTTGCCGGTTGCAAACGCGTGCACCTCGTCAATCACCACCCGCTTCATACCGGCAAACATCAGAAAGCTGTCGGGATAAGATAGCAGCAGAGAAAGCGACTCAGGGGTCGTCAGCAATATGTGCGGCGGTTTGCTGCGTTGCCGTTTTTTGCGATCAGACGGCGTGTCGCCGCTACGCGTTTCGATCCTCAGCGGCAGCCCCATCTCTTCCACCGGAGCCACAAGGTTGCGCTGCACATCATGCGCCAGCGCCTTTAACGGAGAAATATAAAGCGTGTGCAAAGTGTCCTGCAAAAGGCTGTCATCGCCCAATGCCGAAGGGCAAAAATCGGCCAGAGTCGGAATAAAACCGGCCAGCGTCTTACCTGCCCCCGTATCGGCGACCAGCATTGCATGGCGGCCAGCCACAGATGCCGCGAACATATCCCGCTGGTGGTCCCGAATGCGCCAACCGCGCCGCGCAAACCACGCCTCAATCTCTGCAGGAATGCGTTTCTCACCCGTCATAAGGCGGATTTATCTGTAGGAAAGGGACACATGGGACACAGTACAAACACGAGACGTCAGATCTGCCCGCACACCCAATGGAAACGGCCGATTGAAAGTCTGGGATCGCATGCTGCATAACCGCCCGATCTGAGCAGCTTTACCGCGATTAGGAAAGACCGATATGCACGAATAAGCGACCAGACCTATTCGGAGCCACTATCCGTCTGTTCGTCAGCGGAATCCTCAACCACGGTATCGATGACGCTGTGGTTTGATTGCATATTATGCTCAAGATCCCCCTCGCTCACTCCCAGCAATTCAGACAGGCGCGTGCGCTCGTCCGCAGTCAGATCATCATAGGTTTTCGGCGCGGGCAGAGCAGCGGTACGTGTTTCCATCTCTGCCATCATGGCCGGCAACATTTCCATCATCGCGGGCATCATTTCGTTCATTGCCGCCATCACTTGCGGATCGGCATAAATGAGCATCGACTGGCCAGCGTAATACTTGCCGGTGGGGGTTTCAAAAAAAGCGTTCAGCTCGGTCAATTGCGTTCGGGTGAACCGAACCGCATAGGCCCGCGCCAGCCCGGCACGGTAAGACGGTTCGATCTGATCCACCAGATTGGTGATCATTTCGACCGCAGCCTGACCGCTCAACCGCGTCCGTTCTCCAAAGGCAGGGTCAACGATCTCGGTTATTTCCTGCAAGGTTGTGTCGCCTAAACCGGCAACCTCATCATCCGGCAAACCTCCGATGCGCGCGAATGTGGCAACCGGCCACTCGCCCATCGTGCCAAACATGCTGTCGAACATCGGCTGCATGGTTTCTTCCATGAGCGTGCGGTAAGTCCCTTCGGGAAACACCTGGTCAACCGTGACCAGCGCAAGCGGCAACAGCGCCTCTTGCTCTGCCGTCAGAGGATCAGCCTGAAACATATCGCCCAGCAGGGCCATCACTTCCGCCGCTTCATTCGTTTCTGATCCGGTCTGGGCGGCCACGGGCGGACCAAACGTCAATGTAACGGCGGCAATCGATGCGGTGAGTGTTCTTATCATGCTGTCAGCCCCTATAGAATATCCAACTGGTTAGTGCCCCGCATTCTCTCCGCGTTCAAGGCCCGACAGGCTCAGCTGCTCATCAATCTGCGCCATCAGCCGGTCCAGACCTGCCTCAGTTTCGCTTTCTGCGCGCGCGACCAGCACATCTTGCGTATTCGATGCGCGCAGCAGCCACCACCCGTCATCATTGGTCACACGGACGCCGTCCGTACCGTCCACCATCGCAGAGCTATCTGCCAAACGGGCCTTGACCTCGTCAATCGCGGCGAATTTGCGGCTTTCATCCACCTGGAAGCGCATTTCGGGCGTATTGATCATTTCCGGCATCGCGCTGCGCAGGTCGGTTACCGATTTGCCCAGCCGGGCGGAGGCCAACAGCAACCGGATGCCGGCATATAGCGCGTCATCGAAACCGTAATAGTCATCGGCGAAAAATACGTGCCCGCTCATTTCGCCGGCCAGCGGCGATGCTGTTTCCTTCATTTTGGACTTTATCAGGCTGTGCCCGGTTTTCCACATTACCGGCTTGCCGCCATGCTGCGCGACGTGATCAAACAAAGCGCGGCTCGCCTTCACATCGGCGATAATGGTGGAGCCGGGCATGCGGGCGAGCAGATCCTCGGCATAGATCATCAGCAACTGGTCACCCCAGATCACGCGGCCCTGCCCGTCAATTGCGCCGATTCGGTCGCCGTCACCGTCGAAAGCTACACCAAAATCGAGGTTCTTTTCCGCGACCACAGCGCGCAAATCCTCCAGATTGGCCTCAACCGTGGGATCAGGGTGATGATTGGGAAAATTTCCATCAACTTCAGTGAAAAGCAAATGATGTTCGCCCGGAAGGCGCGCCGCAAGAGCCTCCAAAGCGGGGCCCGCCGCGCCGTTACCATTGTCCCATGCGATTTTGAGATTGGACATGGCCGACAGGTCTACCCCCTCCAGCCCCTGCAGCATCCGGTCGATATATGCGCCCATAATGTCGCGGGTTTTGGATGTGCCGGTTCCATCATCCCAGTCACCGGCTGCGGCCATTTTGCCGATCGTAAGAATATCCTCCCCAAAAAACGGGCGGCCCTGAAATACCATTTTGAAGCCGTTATAATTGGCGGGGTTATGGCTGCCGGTTATCTGAATGCCGCCATCCACCTGTTCGTCTGAGGCTTCGGCGTAATACAGCATCGGGGTTGGCCCCATGCCCACACGCACGACATCGCAGCCGCTGGCATTGAGCCCCTCGACCAGTGCCTGCTCCAAAATGGGTGAGCTGGTGCGGCCATCATAGCCAACCGCCACTATCCTTCCGCCTGCACGGGTGAGCAGGGTTGCAAAACCGCGCCCGATAGCGCGCGCATCCTCCACTCCCAAAGTCTCGCCGATAATACCGCGAATATCGTATTCGCGCAGGACGGTCGGATCGAAAGTGTGGCTCATATTATCTGTCTCTACCGGTTGGCCCATCATCCTGGGGGGATGGATTGGGCAGTTCATCTATCAGCATATCGCGCGCGGCATTGGCTTCATGCACCTGGGTGCTGGTTCCGCCGCGGTCCGGATGGACCATAGCAACCAAGTGTTTATGAGCCCGTAATATCTCGGTACGTGTGGCATTCTTGCGAACGCCGAGCAGCGTTCTGGCGTGACGCAAGGCCTGCGAGCGGGTGCTGTGCGTTTGGGCGAGCTGCCACGGCCATTTGCCGAATATCATTCGGCAGGCCCCGCACAATAGAGCTGCGAATAACAGAAACTTCAGCATCCGCGCATCGCCCCTCTTTACGCCAGTTCCAGCCTGGGTTCCGCTGCCACGCTGGCTGGCAGATTGAGGCTCGCCAAAAGCGAGCGCATTTCCTGCCGGGCAACCAGATGGCTTGTGCCCAGTTCCCCCAGATGCCCCCTGTCCAGCAATGTAAAACCCGATGGAAACAGTTCGCGGTAGATCACCCGTTCCGACAGCCCCTTTGCCACGCGGAACCCGGCGCGTTTGGAAAGTTCCTGAAGGGCTTTCTCGATCCGCTGCATATTGCGCGCCTCGGTATGACCGCCGCGATTTCTCACGACCACCCAGTCAATTTCCTTGCGCCGCTGCATCGCGCGCGTTTTGCGCGTTTCCCAGATCAGTTCAGCATAGAAGGACAGACGCCGGACTTTGAAACTTTCCGCATCAACCTGGCCAATCAGATCAAAATCGACAAAACTGTCATTCATGGGTGTCACCAACGTGTCCGACTCCGTCGCGGCATGGCGTGCAAATTCATCATCGCGGCCCGGCGTGTCGATAATCAGGAAATCCATTCCGGCACTCGCTTGTGCGGCCATCGCGTCAAATTCGGCAATGGTTTCACCGCGAAACACCTCGCAGCGGGCAGTCGGCAAGTCGATGCTCCGGCGCGCCTGCGTCTCGGCCCGGTTCTCAAAATAGCGATGCATGGTGCGTTGGCGCGGATCAAGATCGATGGCCGCCACTTTCGCCCCGCTATAGGCGAGCGCCACCGCGACATGGACCGCCGTGGTCGATTTGCCCGTTCCGCCTTTTTCGTTGGCGAAAGTGATCCGGTGGGGTTGAATATCAGCCAAAACTGTAATCCCGTATTGTGGTTGTTTAGCGGCCTGTTGCGGCGCTACAGACGATCGCGCATTTGATACCGGAGGGTTGGGCAGCGTGCAAATTATCAGTCAGTTGGACATGTTGAGAACAACCGTCAGCGATCTGCGCAAGGGCGGCGAAACCATTGCCATCGTGCCGACGATGGGCGCGCTGCATGACGGGCATCTGACATTGGTCCGCGCCGCAAAAGCACGCGCCGATCACGTTATCGCAACCATCTTTGTCAACCCGGCGCAGTTTGGCCCGAATGAAGATCTGGACGCCTATCCGCGCCAATTGGCCGAGGATGCAGCGATGCTGGCCGCAGAAGGGACAGCCGCGCTGTGGGCACCCAGTGTGGAGGCAATGTATCCTGACGGCTTTGCCAGCAGCATCCATGTCGCGCATATCGGCGACGGGTTGTGCGGGGCAGACCGGCCCGGCCATTTTGACGCGGTGGCGACAGTCGTATGCAAATTGTTCAATCAGGTGCGCCCGGACCTTGCATTTTTTGGCGAGAAGGACTGGCAGCAATTGGCCGTGATCCGGCAAATGGCGCGTGATCTTGATCTCACGCTTCCTCTGGCGGACACCATCATCGGCGTGCCCACCGTGCGTGAGGCAGACGGTTTGGCCATGAGCAGCCGTAACCGCTATTTAACGGCTAAAGGCCGCGCCGCAGCGGTGACACTGCCCAACGCCATGAAAGCGGCGATCGCAAAAATCGAAGCAGGACATCCGGTTAAGGAGGCGCTCTCCGCGCTGAAAGCTGCGCTTATTAGCGCAGGCTTCCAGTCAGTCGATTATGCCAGCCTGGCAGATGCCAAAAGCTTGGATCCGCTCGATGCATTAACCGGCCGCCCCGCCCGCTTACTGGTGGCAGCGCGGATTGGTGGCACGCGGCTCATCGACAATATGGCGGCCGGAAAAGCCCAGTCTGAACGAGCCCAGTCTGGACGGGCTTAATCAGAGCGGGCTTAATCTGAGCGGGGCCTAACTAGATCGCGGAGGGGGCTTACCGCCTTTGCGATGTTTCTTGGGGGCCGCTTTGCCAGCCGCGCCGCGTTCTACCCGCGGGCCGCGCTGCTTGACCGGCTTTTTTCCGCCCGGTTTTCCAGATGATCTACCGCCAGCTTTATCACGGTCCCATTTTCCGGGACGAATGGCGCCGTCGCCTCCGCTCTCACGGCCGCTTTCACCCGTGGAACCGCTATCATTTGCTTTATACGGCTTTTTCTTGAACGGTTTATCACCGGCGCCCCCGCCGAAACCGCCATTTGAACCCCCGCGCTTGCCGTAAGGTTTCCGGTCAGACCGGCCACCGGCATGATCGCCGGGTCCGCCCTTGCGGTTTTGCCGCGCTTCCATACGCGGGCCGTGATCGGAGCGTTCAATAAACACCGGACGTTCCTGATCTTCGGACGCCGCTGTCCGCTGGATTGCATCTGCAACCTTGTCCGCCAGCCTGGTGGGAATCTGGAAAAACGTCTCGTTCCCGCCAATCCGGATCGCGCCAATTTCATTACGCGTGACATGGGCGCGGCGGCAGATGAGCGGCAAGATCCAGCGCGCATCGGCATTGTGCTTGCGGCCAATATCCATGCGGAACCACGCAATATCTTCAAAGCCGGGACGGTGGCGTTCCTTTTGCGCGTCTTTGCGCGCTTCGGGTGTGTTGGGAATAAGATCTTCCGGTTGCGGCATTTTGGAACGGTGCGCCTGGACCAGCATCGCCGCGATATCTTCTGGCGATTTCTCTGCCATCAAACGCGTTGCAAGAGTGCGATCTTCCTCATCAATCTCTGCCGGAGCCAGCAGCATCTCCATCAACCGCTCGCGGTCCTGCTTGCGAATATCTTTCGGTGTCGGCGCATCGACCCAATCCGCCTGGATCTTGGCACCGCGCAGCATTGATTCGACCCGGCGGCGGCGCGGGTATGGTACCAGAATGACCGCCGTACCTTTCTTGCCGGCGCGCCCGGTCCGGCCAGAACGGTGCTGCAAAGCTTCCGCATCGCGCGGGACTTCAACATGGATGACCAGACTGAGCGTGGGCAAATCGATCCCGCGGGCGGCAACATCGGTCGCCACACATACGCGCGCGCGCCGGTCACGCAGGGCTTGCATCGCCTGGTTGCGTTCCTGCTGCGAATGTTCACCCGACAAAGCAACCACGGCAAATCCGCGTTCCTGCAATGTCGCGTGCAGACGGCGCACCGCATCGCGGGTGGCGCAAAACAGAATGGCCGTTTCCGCCTCGTGAAAACGGAGCAGGTTGACCGCCGCATTTTCAATTTCAGACGGTGAGATAGTGACTGCCTGATAGGAAATATCGCCGTGCCCGCGATCATCACCAACCGTGGAGATACGCAGCGCATTGTCCTGATACCGCCGCGCCAGCGAGACGATGGATTTTGGCATGGTGGCCGAGAACAGCAAGGTCCGGCGGCCTTCCGGCGTGCCGTCCAGAATGGCTTCCAGATCATCGCGAAAGCCCATATCGAGCATTTCGTCCGCTTCATCGAGGACAACGGCTTTGAGGTCCGACAGGTCAAGCGCGCCGCGCTCCAGGTGATCGCGCAAGCGGCCCGGTGTACCGACCACGATCTGCGCACCGCCGCGCAAAGACCGGCGCTCTTTTGATGCGTCCATTCCGCCAACACAGGTTGCAATCCGTGCGCCTGCCTTGCCATAGAGCCACACCAGTTCGCGGCTAACCTGCAGCGCCAGCTCGCGCGTTGGCGCGATAATCAGCGATATGGGCGCGATACCGTATGCAATTTGGCCGTTCTCGCCGAGCAGTTGATCAGCCATCGCCAAACCGAAAGCGACGGTTTTACCCGATCCTGTCTGGGCCGAGACAATCAGATCGCGGCCAGCCGCTTCATCCTGGGTAACAGCCGCCTGCACAGCGGTGGGGGTTTCATAGCCGCGTTCGGCCAGTGCCTCGCCAAGAATTGGCGGCAATTGGGAAAAATTCATGAGTCTCGCAATGTCTGGACAGACTGCCTGCAGCATATCCGGTTGGCTGCACCTCGCAGCGGATAAACTCCGCCCATACACATAACAACGCCATTTGGCTTGCTCTTTTTGTGCAACTGCGAAGGGCCCCCGATCGATGGGGTATTTGGAGCGGGTAAGGGGAATCGAACCCCTCTAGCTAGCTTGGAAGGCTAGAGCATTACCACTATGCTATACCCGCCCGCTCTGTGAGTATGCGCGCTTGCCACTAACCATGCGGATTCGTCAATCTTTGGTTTGATCAGTAGCAAAAATAAGCTGCGCCGTTCCGCGGCCGGTCAACAGCCTGCCCTTATCTGTCAAAAGCAAAACTGGGTTGGTATCCGCCGCCGCAACCGTTTATCGGGAGCGGGCCGATACAATCCCCCATAGCTGGACAGATAATACGCCATGCGCCGCCTGACTCATCTGCAACGGTTAGAAGCCGAGAGCATTCACATAATGCGCGAGGTTGCTGCGGAGGCGACCAGGCCGGTCATGTTGTACTCCGTTGGCAAGGACAGCGCCGTCATGCTGCATCTTGCCAAAAAAGCTTTCTATCCCGCGCCGCCGCCATTTCCGTTGCTGCATGTTGACACGACCTGGAAGTTTCAGGACATGTATGAACTGCGCGAGAAATCAGCCATTGATGCGGGGATGGAGTTGCTTGTCTGGCAAAATCCCGAAGCGCAGGAACGCGGGATCAATCCGTTCGATCACGGGGCGATTCACACCGATATGTGGAAAACGCAAGGGTTGAAACAGGCGCTTGATCATTACGGCTTTGATGCTGCATTTGGCGGCGCACGCCGTGATGAGGAAAAAAGCCGCGCCAAGGAACGGATTTTCAGCTTCCGCAGCGCCAATCACGGCTGGGACCCCAAACAGCAACGGCCGGAATTGTGGAATCTTTACAACGCCAGAAAGGCCAAGGGGGAAAGCATCCGCATATTCCCGCTGAGCAATTGGACCGAGCTGGATATCTGGCAGTACATCATGGCGCAGACTATCGAAATCGTGCCGTTATATCTGGCCGCCCCGCGTCCGACATTCGAATATGAGGGCGGCCTGTTTATGGCCGATGATCTGGACCGGCTCGAACGGGTTATGGGCTATAAGCCGCACATTACCGAGCGGTCCGTCCGGTTCCGGACGCTGGGCTGTTTCCCGCTAACCGGCGCGGTAGAAAGCGAAGCGGCCACATTGGCCGACGTGGTTCAGGAAATGCTGCTCACCACCACCAGCGAACGCCAGGGCCGGGTTATCGATCACGATGAAGGCGGTGCCGGGATGGAGAAGAAGAAGCAAGAGGGCTATTTCTGATGGCCCAGACGCCTGGCGACAGCGCCTATAGAACCGACGCATTGATCGCGGGTGATATTGATGCCTATCTCGATCAGCATCAGAACAAATCGCTGCTGCGCTTTATCACCTGCGGCAGCGTTGATGATGGAAAAAGCACTCTGATCGGGCGCTTGCTATACGATTCTAAAATGATCTTTGATGATCAACTGGCCGCGCTGGAAAGCGACAGCAGGAAAATCGGTACGCAGGGGCAGGCGATTGATTTCGCGCTGCTTGTCGATGGGCTGGCCGCAGAACGCGAACAGGGCATCACGATTGATGTGGCCTACCGGTTTTTCGCGACGGACAAGCGCAAGTTCATTGTTGCCGATACGCCGGGGCACGAACAATATACCCGCAATATGGTGACCGGCGCATCCACCGCTGATTGCGCGATTATCCTGGTTGATGCGCGCAAGGGCGTGCTGGTGCAGACGCGGCGCCATTCCTATCTGGCGCATCTTTTGGGCATCAAACATTTGGTGCTGGCGGTAAACAAGATGGATCTGGTCGGTTATGACCAACGGGCTTTTGACGCGATTGTGGCCGACTATTCTGCGTTTGCAAAGAGCATCGGGATCGAAGGCTTTACCGCCATCCCGATCTCTGGTTTTAAGGGCGATAATATTACCGCCGCACCATCAGAAAACACCCCGTGGTTTACCGGGCCTGCATTGATCGAGCATCTCGAAACAATCGAGATTGCCAATGCCGCGGCCCAGCAGAAACCGTTTCGTATGCCCGTGCAATGGGTCAACCGGCCCAATCTCGACTTTCGCGGGTTCTGTGGCCTGATCGGCAGCGGCACGGTCGCCGTGGGCGATAATGTGCGCATCGTTCCCTCCGGCAAAACGAGTACGGTGAAAAGCATTGTGACATTCGATGGCGAGCTTACCGAAGCGGTGGCGGGCGAATCGGTCACTCTTATTCTCAATGATGAAGTGGATTGCAGTCGCGGCGATGTTATCGCTTCAACAGATGACCCGCCCCAGGCCTCCGATCAGTTCGAGGCAACCATCGTGTGGATGGATGAAGACGCGCTGAAACCAGGACGCGGTTACTGGCTCAAACTGGCCAGTCAGATGGTTTCCGCATCGGTGCAGGAACCGAAATACGAAATCAACGTCAACACGATGGAACAGCTGGCTGCCAAGACGCTCGCGCTGAATGCCATTGGCGTGGCGGAGCTTCGCACTGACCGGCCGATCACCTTTGAACCTTACGCCGATAACCGCTCGCTGGGCGGGTTTATCTTGATCGACAAGATCACCAATGCAACCGTAGGCGCAGGAATGCTGAATTTCAGCCTGCGCCGCGCATCAAATGTCCATTGGCAAGCCACCACGATCACGCGTGACAACCATGCCGATATCAAAAACCAGACACCGCGCGTGCTGTGGTTCACCGGGCTGTCCGGCTCGGGCAAGTCGACCATCGCCAATGCCGTGGAGCAGCGGTTGAACCTGATGAACCGGCACACATTCTTGCTGGACGGGGACAATGTCCGTCATGGGCTGAACCGGGATCTTGGCTTCACCGAAGCCGACCGGATCGAAAACATACGCCGCGTGGGCGAAGTCGCCAAATTGATGACCGATGCCGGTCTGATCGTGCTGACGGCCTTTATCAGCCCCTTCCGTGCGGAACGCGATATGGTAAGGGGCATGATGGATGTGTGCGAATTTATCGAGATTTTCGTCGATACTCCGCTCGAGATTGCTGAAAAGCGTGATGTGAAAGGGCTGTATAAGAAGGCGCGTAGCGGAGAGCTGAAGAACTTCACCGGCATCGACAGTCCATATGAAGCGCCGACCGCGCCGGAAATCCGTGTCAATACGGTGGAGATGACAGTCGATGAAGCCGCCGACTATGTCATTAGCCAGATCATGCCGCTTAAGTGACCGGTGGGGACTGCAATGAACGCTGACATCAGCAGCCTGAACGACAGTGAGCTGGCAAGGCATCTCGCCAGGACTGCGGGAGATATCCTGCTGACGGTGCGTGACAGCGGCGCCCTTTCTGGCAAGGCGTTGGGTCAAGCGGGTGATCAGACGGCAAACCAGTTCCTGATGCATGCGCTGCGCGCATTGCGGCCAGATGATGGTTTGCTGTCAGAGGAAAGCAAAGATACCGCGGACCGTCTTTCTGTATCACGCGTGTGGATCATCGACCCGGTAGATGGCACACGCGAATATGGCGAAAAACGCTCCGACTGGGCGGTCCATGTGGGTCTGGCCATTGATGGTGCCGCACATACAGGGGCCGTCGCGCTTCCGGGATATGATGGCGGCACAGTGCTGTATAGCGCACAGTGCACAGCAGCGTCCGCGCATTCAGGGCCGCCCAGATTGGTGGTCAGCCGCACACGCCCCGCGAAGGAGGCTGTCGCCGTGGCCGAGGCGCTTGGCGGCGAACTGGTTCCAATGGGGTCAGCCGGGGCCAAGGCGATGGCGGTCGTACGCGGGGAGGCGGAGATTTATCTTCATTCTGGCGGACAATATGAATGGGACAGCTGCGCACCGGTGGCAGTCGCCAGGGCGCATGGTCTGCATTGCAGCCGGATAGACGGGTCACCCTTATTATATAATCAGCGCGATACCTATCTACCCGACCTGTTGATCTGCCGCCCGGAACTGGCTGGGCAGGTGCTGGCTCTGGTCAGTGCTTTAGAGAGCTAGCTCTCACCCGACGCAACCTGTTCAACCAGGCTGGTTGGCGCGCCCTGATCGCTGGATTGCGCGGTGGCATCCTCGGGGATCGAAACCATCACTTCAACCCGGCGATTGGCAGCGCGGGCTGCCTCGTCCGGCTCGCCATTGGGCAAGGCGTTCGGTTTGACCGGGTTCTGTTCCCCAAATGCGATCGTCCGGATGCGGCTTTGCGCGACACCTTTCTCCATCAGCCAGTCTGCCACCGCATCGGCCCGCCCTTGGGAAGCGCGCAGGTTGGCGGTATCGCTCCCGGCGGCATCGGTGTGGCCGCGCAGAGTTATCACGCCGCCCGCCGCCAGCTCCTCCGATGATATCAGCCTGTCCAGCACCTCCCGCGCATCGCCGCTCAGTGCATCGCCGCCATCGGCGAAAGGAACGGTCAATTCGAGCGGTTCCAGAACGGCTTCGGGTACGGGCAGGTCAATATCGGCATCGGCACGGACAATCGAGATCGGTTCTGGCGCATCCGCGGCGCGCGTTTGGGGTTCTGTGTCCTGTGCGGGTTTGCAGGCTGCCACGGTCAGAACGGTAACGGCCAGCGTGCTCATACGCATGATCATAGGCAATGTCCTCATCATGGTGTTTGGGGTTTTGGTGCAAGGCTTGGTTGTGTCTTGCTTGGCGAATCGGTTTGCGCCATTTCGGTTTTTGGCGGCGAGAAGGTGACAATCGTGTCGCCAGATCGCGGTTCTGGCCGGGCCGCATGGGTGAAAAAGCGCATCGTGCCGCTCGCACGGATCAGCAACAGCATATGCGCGTCGGCCGGCATTTTGGCCTGCGCATCTTCAAATGAGAACTCGTCCGACAAGGTGGTCTTACGAAATATCCATCCGTTTTGCTGTCGCTCACCCACATCAGCGACACCGAAGCCCGATTCAAACAAGGCCCGGCCGCGCAGCGATGGCGGGATTGCCTTCTTGTCATCCTCATGCGCCGATGCACCCAATTGATAGACAGAATCGCGACCGATTTCGTGAGCAAATTCATTGCAGACGAGCGCATTATACGCTTCATTATCGGTCACTGCGACCAGACTCTGATACGGCGCAAGATCAAGATTATGCTCGGTTGCTTCGTTCAGAATTTCGCCATGATAGAATGGCAGACCTTTCTTGCGCGCCGGGGCAAGGCGTTGCCAGCTTGAATCGACCACCATGACCGGCGTTTTCAGCGAATGCATGTGCTCGGCCAGCTGGATGCTCCACGGCGTGCTGCCGACAATCAGCAGGCCAGGGCGCGTATCGCCTTTGATCTTGAGCCAGCGTGCCACCAGATCGACGGTAAAGCCGTGTGCCATAATTGTGGCGACAACCACTGCAAAGCTCAACCCGATAAGGATACTTCCATCAGCATAGCCAAGCTCGGTCAAACGCAGCGCAAACAGACCGGAGATCGCCACCAGCACGATCCCGCGCGGGGCGATCCATGCCAGAAACAGGCGCTCGTTCCAGGGCACCGTGCTGAATGCCAGACTAAGCAGGATTGTTGCCGGGCGAACAAAAAACAGCAGCGCAAACAGAAAGGCGACAATATACCAGTTGAGCGGTTTCAATTCGGCAATATCAAGCGACGCGGACAGCAGAATGAATATGCCCGATACCAAGATCACGGCGATGTTCTGCTTGAACGGATGAATGCTGCGCAGGCTGGAGACGTTCATGTTGGCCAGCGCGATACCCATTACGGTAACCGCGACGAGGCCCGCTTCGTGCTCGATCTGGTTGCTGAGTACAAACACCGCGATGACCGTTGCAAGAAGGACCGGAACTTTGAGATATTCCGGCACGGCTCCGCGCGGAAATGCCCATGCAATCGCGCGCGCCGCAGCATAACCGATCAGACCCGCAATGATGGCACCGATAATCATCGGCGGAACGACCTGCATCAATGTGGCATCGGGTATCTCCGTCAATTTGCGGAAATATTCAAATGCTATCACAGCGCATAATGCGCCTATGGGATCGTTGACGATCGCTTCCCATTTCAAAATCGCAGCCGGACGCGGCTGAACGGAAGACTGGCGCAGCAAAGGCATGACCACCGTCGGTCCGGTAACCACCAGAATTCCCCCGAACAGGACGGCAACCGGCCAATCCAGCAGAGCGATATGGTGAGCGGACATCGCGCCCAGAAACCATCCGATCGGAACACCCAGAATGACCAGCCGCAAAACCCCGTCACCGGCATGGCGTAATTCTTTATAGTTCAGGCTGAGGCCGCCTTCGAACAGGATCAGGGCAACGCCGATGGCAACCATCGGCTCTAACAGATCACCAAAGGCATGTTCGGGATCAAACAGGCTCGAGCCAAACGCAAACTCTGCGCCGGGGCCGGCCAGAAAGCCGGCAGCCAGCATCAGGACAATGGCCGGCCAGCCGGTACGCCAGGCGAGCCATTGGGCCCCGATACCCAGCACCCCGACGAGTGCGATGACGAGTGCTTGCTCTTGCATTGAATGCGGCTTGCCGCGCCCTCCTGTGTATAGTGCCGTGCCTATCGGTCTGGGATGTGTTGGATTTGAAAGGCAGCCTGAGTGGCTGTAGAACTAATCTCCGGAAAAGGCCATGAGCGCGGTCACGGCCACATTGGCAGCATGCAAACGCGCCGTCCCGCCCAAATCTGGCAAATCGATCACAAATATAGCATCCTCGACCCGCGCACCCGCGCGCCGCAGCAGAGAAATCGCGGCCTCCGCAGTGCCCCCGGTGGCGATAAGATCATCGACAATTACAACACGCTGTCCAGTTTTAACACATAGCGGGTCGAGCTCGAGCCGGTCAGCTGCATATTCCAGCGCATATTCAACACTGATTGTTTCCACCGGCAATTTACCCGGTTTGCGCAATGGAATGAACGGAAGCCGGAGCTGGGCCGCGACCGCGGCACCAAAGATGAAGCCGCGCGCTTCCATTCCGGCAATAGCCTGCGCCCCCTGCGCTGCGGCATGCCGTGCCAAATGATCGATTGTCGCAGCCAGCCCTTCGCCATCAGCGATCAGTGTCGTGATATCGCGGAACTGTATTCCCGGTTTGGGAAAATCCGGCACCGTACGAATGAGCGACCTCAGATCATCAGGGGTGATTGCGGCCATCATAGTACGGCGCGTTGTTCTTCACCGGGATAAATACGCGCATGCCTGTAATGGGAACGGCAGATGAAGATCAGCCCTTTTTCTTGGGTTTTACTGCCGCCCAGATTTGCTGTTTGGACAGATACGCCAAAATGGTCGCAAAGATCAGAAAGCCCAAAACAGGGAGGCCCGATTGCTTGCGCTCAACCAGTTTGGGTTCCGCAGTCCAAGTCAGGAAGGCAGCGACATCCTGAGACATTTGCTGGACAGTCGCTTTGGTGCCGTCCGCGTAGCTTACCTGGTCCTCGATCGCAATCGGCGGTGCCATAGCGATATTGAGGTTGGGAAAATACTGGTTGAAATACAAACCTGGCGGCGTTTCAAAATCAGGATATTTTTCCTTTAATTCCCCAGGAATCGGGCCGTAGCCAGACAAAAGCGAGTGAATGTAATTCGTGCCATCAGCACGTGCCTTCGCCATCAAGGACAGATCCGGCGGGATCGCGTTATTGTTGGCCGCAGCGGCCGCCACATTGTTGGGATAGACCAGCGGGAAGTTATCGGTTGGCGAGCCAGGGCGGAGAATGTCTTCGCCGGTATTGGGATCGATGCCGGGCACCTGCCACTCAGCAGCCAGCGCCTTCACTTCATCTTCTGTGTAACCCAGAGCAGCCAGATCGCGGAAGGCAACAAATTTCAGCGAGTGACAGGCCGCGCACACTTCCTTGTACACTTGATAGCCGCGCTGCAGCTGAGCCAGATCCCACGTTCCCAATGTGCCATCATGCGCAAAGTCGGCCTTTTCAGGTTTCTTGTAGAATTCATACTCCGCCGCGCCCTGCTTTTCCTCGGTGGCGAAATTGTAAGCGCCAATGACGAAAGAAAAAAGGACGACGACTGCGAAGCCGAGACCGACGAGGATACCACCAATACGGATCATGATTAATACTCTCTCTTATCCTCAGGCTTTGACTGCGCCGGCAGGCATTTTCGCATCATCATCCGAACCCAGAACCGCTTCGGTGATTGAGTATGGCAGCGGCACTGGCTTCTCGATCGACGATATTATCGGCAAGATGACCAGGAAATGCAGGAAGTAATAGGCTGTGAAGACCTGGCTGAGCATCACATAGGGCTCTTCCGCCGGCGCGCCTCCAAGATAGAACAGCATCGCCATTGTCGGGATCAGACCGAACCAGAAAAATTTGCGGAACAGCGGGCGGTAATGACCCGACCGAACCGGTGATTTGTCCAGCCAGGGAAGGAAGAACCAGACCAGAATGGACGAGAACATGGCGATAACACCCCACAGTTTTGCAGAGAGGATGAAATCAACCGTGAAAGCGCGCAAAATTGCGTAGAACGGGAAGAAATACCATTCCGGCAGAATGTGCGCCGGTGTCGCAAGCGGGTTCGCTTCGATATAGTTGTCCGGATGGCCAAGCAGGTTCGGTGATAGAAACACCACGCCCATAAAGAAGATCAGCACCACGCCGAGCCCGAACCCATCCTTTGCCGTATAGTAAGGATGAAACGGAAGCGTATCGCTTTCTTTCTTCACCTCGACACCGGTAGGGTTCGAGGAGCCGGGGATATGCAACGCCCAAACGTGAAGAATAACTACACCCAGGATCACAAATGGCAGCAGGAAGTGCAGACTAAAGAACCGGTTTAGCGCGGCATTATCGGGGGAGAAACCACCCACCAGCCATACTTGCAACGGCTCACCCACCAGCGGGATGGCACCGAACAGTCCGGTAATGACTTTCGCGCCCCAGAAGCTCATCTGGCCCCACGGCAGCACATACCCCATGAATGCGGTCGCCATCATCAGCAGGAAGATCGTTACGCCAAGCAACCAGATCATTTCACGGGGCGCTTTGTAAGAACTGTAGAAAAGCCCGCGGAAAATATGGACATACACCACGATGAAGAAGAAATGCGCCCCGTTCATATGGGCATAGCGCAGCAGCCAACCCCAGTTTACGTCGCGCATGATGTGCTCAACCTGATCGAATGCAACGCCCGCATTCGCAGCGTAATGCATCGCCAGAACGACACCCGTTACAATCTGTGTAACCAGAAAAAATCCGGCGAGCACACCGAAATTCCAGAAATAGCTCAGATTGCGCGGAACCGGATAACCGGCACCCACTGCATTATAGACGAGGCGCGGCAATGGCAGCCGCTCGTCGAGAAATTTTGTGAAGCCGTTTGCCGGCTCATATTGGCGTGCCCAGGGAAAACTCATATCGCTTCTCTTCTCACTTACCCAACAGTTACGACGGTGTCGGAATCAAATGCATAATCCGGTACGACCAGATTGGTTGGCGCAGGACCCTTGCGGATGCGCCCAGCAGTATCGTAATGCGATCCGTGGCAGGGGCAGAAATATCCGCCAAACTCGCCTTTCACCTCACCCTCGGCCGCGCCTTGCGGTACGCAGCCCAGATGCGTGCATACACCCATCGTGATCAGCATATCCCGGTGGCCTGCCTGCGTCCGGTCATCAAGCGATTGCGGATCGCGGAGACTGCCAACATCAACAGCATTGGCGTCAGAAATTTCCGCTTCGGTGAGGCGGCGGACAAACAGCGGTTGCTTGCGGAATATCGCCTTTACCGTCTGGCCCGGTTCAATCGCGGAAACATCAATTTCGGTGCTGCTTTCTGCAAGCACATCAGCCGAGGGAGCCATCTGGCTGACCAGCGGGAGAACTGCAAATACACCGCCGACACCGGCTGTGCCCAATGCCGCAATATGAATAAAGTCACGCCGACGTACACCGTCTTCAGCTTCTGTTTCAGCCATTATAGCCTGCCTTGCCTGCAATCTGTCCCGTTAAACATGCGGTACAGCTATTATACATTACCGATCTTTTGACCGCGAAAGGGGGAACGCCGGCTGCCCGTATTATCGCCCCTGTAGCGGCATGCACCAGGTACACAAACGCACCCGGTATTTACCGGCTGCGCCCAGCCTCTAGACCGGTTGGACGCCAGTGCCAACCGCCTTTTTGGCACCAGCCATTCCATTTCATGCAACGCGCGGCGGCAGCGCGAAACCGCCATACCCCTAACCGGGCAAGGCAATATAGCTAAATTGCCGCCCATCGTTTTTGACCTGAGCATGCATGGCTCGGCGGTAGGAATGAAACAGGCCGGACTGCGCATAGGTATCGCACGCCAAATCATCGACCTGCCCGACCCCCGCCACTGTCAACTGCTCTGCGACAAAACCGGGCAAGTCAAAATGCCAGTGATCTTTCGCACCCGGCACGAAAAATGGCGATGCGGCATTGCCAAACCGGTCCCGAAAGGCGGCATCCACTTCATAATTGGCCTGCGCAATACATGGCCCGATAGCCGCGATGATCGCGCTGCGCCGCGCACCTGACTGCTCCATTGCTGAAACGGTGTTCTCCACCACACCGCCAACCGCCCCGCGCCATCCGGCATGAGCCGCACCGATCACACCGGCATCGATATCCGCCAGCAAAACCGGCGCGCAATCGGCAGTGGCAATGGCCAGTGGCAATCCGCGCTGCGTGGTCACCATCGCGTCTGCCGCCGGTGCGGCGCCGCTCTGCCACGGCCCCCGTACCACAATCACATCGGCAGAATGCACCTGACGCAGGGTCACGAAAGGTGCAGCGACAAGACCGGTAAAATCGGCCAGCCCTGCACGGGTCGAGAAACCGTGCGGAACCGCAGCCAGCAATGCCGAGTGCAGCGCGCCCATCCCGATCAGCGCTCTAGCGAGCGCGATACCTGCTCAAACGTATCGCGTGAGAGAGTTTGCACCGCTGCAATTTTGGCCAGTTGTTCGCGCATCAGGGCCGAGCGCGCTGGTTCAATGCGCTTCCACCGGCCAAGCGGCGTCACAAATCGTGCCGCTGTTTGCGGGTTAATCGGGTCAAGTGCGATGATCAGATCGGCAATGATCTGGTACCCTTCACCATCGGCCGCATGAAACGCATGGGGATTGGCGGCAAACGCCATGTAAAGAGACCGCACACGGTTGGGATTGCGCAAAGTGAAATCCTGGTGATCCGCCAGTGCCTTCACATGGTCGATTGCACGCGGGTGCAAAGACGATGCCTGAAGCGCAAACCATTTGTCGATCACTAGCGCGTTGTCTGCATAGCGGCGATGGAAATCAATGAGCGCGTTGGTCCGCGCGGCGCTGTTCAGGCCGGTCAGCACCATCAGGGCGCCCTGCCTGTCAGTCATGTTATCGGCGGCATGATATTGCGCCGCTGCCATGTCCGCGCCGCGCTGAGGATTGCCTGCCGCACAAAAGACAAGAGCCTGCGTTTTGGCTTTGCGAGCCCCGCGCGCAGCTTGCTCCAACCCGAATGGCATCTGGGCAGTGCGTTCGTGCAAAGCGGTTAACTGCGCTTCATATTGCCTGCCAAGCCACGCTTTGAGCGCCTCACGTTCTGAATGGATAACCGATGGATCGGATACCGGCTGTTGTTCCGCCAGATAGGTGATGCCGGGCAGCATCATCAACTCGCCCCGCATCGAATCATCAAGCTGGGTATCGGCAACAATCGCGGCAAACGCATTGCCGATTGCCCGGCGCGCCGTCTCACGATCCGCATCGTTCAATCTGCCCGATGAGGCGGCCGTCAGATGCCGCACCACCAAATCCTGCATCGCTTCATAGCGGGCGAAGGAATCATCGTCCTTCGCGGCGAGGAAGACCAGGTCCTCATCAGCAATATCGCGCGTGATGGTGACCGGCGCAGAGAAACCGCGATTGACCGATAGCACCGGTTTGTCCGCAAATCCGGCAAAAGTGAAACTCTGCTGCGCGGCATCACAGACCAGCAGCTGCTCACCATTATGTGTGCCGCTGGCCCGGTCAAACAGAGCGATCTTGAGCGGGACGGGCATGGGCAGTTTGTCTTTCTGTCCCGGTGTGTCCGGCACGGTTTGGCTGATCTTCAGCGTGACAGCGTCCCCTGAATGCTCCGCCGCGATGCTTATCTGCGGAGTGCCGGCCTGCGCATACCACAGGCGGAACTGCGTGAGATCAAGACCCGCGCCATCTTCCATCGCGGCGATGAAATCTTCGCATGTGGCGGCTTCCCCATCATGGCGATCAAAATACAGATCGGTCCCGCTGCGGAACGCTTCTGCCCCGCATTCGAACCGGGCAAGTGTCTGCATCATGCGGATCACTTCTGCGCCTTTATTATATATCGTCGCAGTGTAGAAATTGGAGATTTCGCGGAAACTGTCGGGCCGGATCGGGTGCGCAAGCGGGCCGGAATCTTCAGGGAATTGTACGCCGCGCAAAATTCTTACATCTTCGATCCGTTTGACCGCTTCGCCCTGCATATCCTGGCTGAACATCTGATCGCGCAGCACTGTGAAACCTTCTTTCAGGCTCAGCTGGAACCAGTCGCGGCAGGTGACCCGGTTGCCCGACCAGTTGTGAAAATATTCATGCGCGATAACGCCTTCCACACCGTCAAAATCGCTATCGGTGGCCGTATCGGCATCCGCCAGCACATATTTGGTGTTGAAGACATTCAGGCCCTTATTCTCCATCGCGCCCATGTTGAAATCGCTTACCGCGACGATATTGAAGACATCCAGATCATATTCACGGCCAAAAGTTTGCTCGTCCCACTCCATCGATTTGATGAGCGAGCGCATCGCATGATCGGTGCGGCGCAAATCGCCGCCATCATTCTGGGCGCGCACATAAATCGCCAACTCAACAACTCGGCCGGACATCGTGGTGAAACTGTCTGTGTTGGCGACCAGATCGCCCGCCACCAGAGCGAAAAGATAGGACGGCTTGGGCCAGGGATCATGCCACTGTGCCCAGTGCGTACCATCACCATTATCACCGGCATCCACTTTATTGCCATTTGACAGCAGCACCGGAAATGCATCCTTGGCGCCGGTCATAGTCACGGTGTAGATCGACAGCACATCGGGCCGGTCGGGGAAGAACGTGATCCGGCGGAAGCCTTCCGCTTCGCATTGAGTGCACAGCATGCCGCCCGATCCATACAGCCCCATCAATTGCGTATTGGCCGACGGGTTGACCTCGGTCACAATCTCCAGCGTATGCGGAGCGGCACTGAGCGGCACCAGCAGATCCCCGCCATCGATTGTCCAATCGCTGACCGGCGTTCCGTCCACGGTGACCGAAACCGCCTTCAGTCCATCCCCGTTCAGGCGGATGGTGGATGAAATATCCGCCGCCGGATTGGGGGCGATCGACAGGGTTGCGGTAATCCGCGTGGTGTCCAGCCCCAGCGCGAATGCCAGCTGTGTTTCCGGCACCAGCCAGGCAAACGGCGTATAATCCTCCCGCCGGATGACCGGTGGTTGGTGCGGGGTCGGGGCAGCGTCTGCCATTTCGGGATTGGTTGCAATGTCCATGATAGGGTATCTAGGTGTTTGTGGGCCCGCGTCCAGTAGGAACACTGCGAAGCGCCGGTCCTCGCCGCGGCCCCAGAACGCATCGCGCCCGGCCGATTGCACCCTGCACATGTCACCGGCATTGACAAACAGCCGCGCAAACCGGCAGCAGCACGGGCTGTTGAGGAGGAACCCCGTCAATGATTGAGATTCTCGCCAGTGCGGCGCCTGTTTTTGATGTTGAGGCCGCCACACGTGCCTATCTTGATACGCTGCAAGGCGCCGCGCGCGCAAGCTCGGATGCGTATTTTGAAGGCGGTTACTGGTTGATCCTGTTTGGCACTATGGCCGCAGTGCTGGTCGATTGGCTGATCCTGGATTTTGGCCTCGCCAACCGGTTCCGCGCTCTGGGCGAGCGGGTCTTCAGCCGGCCCTTTGCGGTCACCTGGCTGACAGCTGTGCTCTATAGTCTGACGGGGTGGGTACTTGGCCTTCCCTGGGCGATCTATACCGGCTTTTTCCGCGAGAAAGAGTATGATCTGCTCGACCAGAACTTTGGCGAGTGGTTTGGCGAGGTGATAATGTCGTTCGGCATATCGCTGCTGATTGTGCCGATCTTATTCGCGGTCATCTATATGGTCATACGCAAATTTCCGCGCCATTGGTGGGCGCTGGGAACGGGCGTTATCGGCGTATTTCTGGTCATCGGTATAATGGTCGCACCGGTATTCATCGCGCCCTTGTTCAATAGCTATACTGAGATGGAAGATGGCCCGCTGCGCGACCGGATTGTAGCGATGGCCGCTGCCTATGATGTGCCTGCGGATAATATCTATGTGTTTGACCAGTCGAAGCAGAACAAACGCATTTCAGCCAATGTGTCGGGCCTGGGCCCGACCATCCGTATTTCGCTCAATGACAATCTGCTTGAGCGCACCAGCGAGGAAGAAATCGTGGCTGTGATGGGGCATGAGCTGGGCCATTACAAATTGAATCACGGCCTTTGGCGTGTCCTCTATATGCTGGCGATCATCGGCATCGGATTGTTCGTGGTCAGCCGCATGTCGCCGTGGCTGATAAGCAAATATGGGGAGCGATGGGGCGTGCGCGATGTCGGTGATCCGGCTTCGCTGCCAGTGCTCGGCATTGTGCTATCGGTGTATTTCATGCTCGCAACACCGGCTTTCAACACGATCACCCGGGTGCAGGAAAACGAGGCTGACGCGTTTGGATTGGAAGCCGCTAGGGAGCCTGACGGGTTCGCACGCGCCGCCATGCGCCTGAGCGAATATCGCAAGATTGAAGCAGGGCCGGTCGAGGAATTTCTGTTCTATACGCACCCATCGGGGGAAAACCGCGTGAGGCGGTCAATGCAGTGGAAAGCCGATAATGTGCCCGATCCTGTTATGATCGTACCGGAAGACGGCTATTTAGACCCGCAATGAGCCATATGTTGATTTTCGGGCTGGGCTATACCGCGGCCAGATTAGCGGAAGCGGTGCGGGCGATGGGGTGGACGGTCGATGCCACCGGTAGCGCGGGCAATATCGCATTTACTGACAAAGGCGCTGTCCATGCTGCGCTTGCCAAGGCTACACATGTGGTATCCTCTGTGCCGCCCTCCGGTGGCAGCGATCCGGTGCTGGACAGATACGGTGACGCGCTCGGCGCGCAATGGCTCGGCTATCTGTCCTCCACTGGCGTGTATGGTGATGCGGAGGGTGCATGGGTCGATGAAAGCGCACCCACCGGCGGCGGGCGGCGTCAAGACCGCGCCGCGTGCGACGCACGGTGGCTGGAAGCGGGCGCGCGTGTATTTCGTCTTCCGGGAATATACGGGCCGGGCCGCAGCGCATTTGACCGAGTGAAAAGCGGCAAGGCAAACCGGATCGACTTGCCCGGCCAGGTCTTCAGCCGCATTCATGTTGATGATATCGTCGCCGGGATTATTGCAGGATTTGACGGACCGGAAGGCGCATATAATCTGGCCGACGATCTGCCATGCCCGCAAAATACCGTGATCGAGGAAGTCAGCCGGCTGCTTGGCAAAGCGCCGCCGCCATTGCAGACGCTGGAGGACGCCAATCTGTCGCCAATGGCGCTGGGATTTTATTCGGAGAACCGCCGCGTTGCCAATGGCAAAGCCAAGCGGGTTTTAGGCTGGCAACCTGCCTATCGTGATTACCGCGCAGGATTACGCGCCTTGCTGTGAATGGGCGTCAACTTTTGCGGGCTCTTAGTGCAAGAACCATTCCCGACAGGGCCAGCACCCCGCCGCCAGCCGCCAGCCATGACCACTGATATCCCTCGACAAAGGTGGAGATGAGCATGGCCACAATAATCACCATTACCGAATTATAGGCCGCGCGGCCCGCGCCGATAGTGCGCACAATAGTGTAGTAAAGCGGGAAAGTGACCACAGATCCGGCCAGCCCCAGCCAGGCGGCCCCGGCCCAATAGTCCCACCGATCCGGAAAGACCGGCGGCCCCGCAGTGATCCACGCCAGACCAAAATCGATGATCGTGCCATACAGCATCGACCATGCCAGCAGACTGACCATCGGCAGAGCGCGGCCGGTTTCATTCGCCTGTACCACATTGGCTATGGATGCGGCCAGAATACCGCCAATCGCGAGCAACACACCCAGCCCCACATTTCCGCCCAGCGGAGACAGCCGCGCTTCGTGCAGCAGAAGCAGAGCGATACCGGCAATCGCCACGCTGCTTCCGGCAAGAAAGCGCGCCGTCACGGGCTGCTTCAGGATCAATCGCCCAAACAGAACATTGGGCACCATCAACAGGCCAAACATGACCGCGACAACCCCCGATGTAAGATGCAATTCCGCGCGGTAGACAAAATTGAAATTGAGGCAGAACTGGGTAAGGCCGATGAACACAGCCAGCCCGTGGCCCGCTCTACCGATTGCCAGACTGCGCCCCATTGCCAGCGCCACGACAAACATCGCCGGTGTGGCCAGCGCGAAACGGTAGGTGATTGACCAGCTTGCCGGCACATCGCTGATCTGGCCAGTGATCACATACCATGTGCTGCCCCAAATCAGTGCGACCAGCAGAAACGGCAACGCTATCGCTGGCCGCAGCAATGTATGCGGATTGTCTTCTGAAAGCTGCGCGCTCATAGGCTGGCGATGGCTTTGGACAGGGCCACAGCGTGCTCTTGCGGAGTGTTCCATGCGGTGACCAGCCGCGCGGCATCAGCGCCCCAATCGTAGAACCGGAAGCCTTGCATCCGCAGAGCCTCACGCTCTGCTGCGCTGCACCGCAGAAATATTTCGTTGGCTTCCACCGGATGCATCAGCCGGGCGTTGGCGACCGAAGCGATTTCAGCAGCGGCGGCGTTGGCCGCGCGGGCATTGTCCAGCCATACATCGCCGTCCAGCATCGCAAGCAATTGTGCTGCCAGATAACGTCCCTTGCTTTGCAGATGGCCTGCCCGCTTGCGGCGGTAGCGCGCGACATCGGCCAGCTGCGTGTCAAAAAACACGATGGCTTCTGCGCCGAGCCCGCCATTTTTGACAAAGCCGAAACTGAGCGCATCCACTGGTCCCGCCGCATCGGCGGCATGGCCGCCCAGAAATGCACACGCATTGGCGAAACGGGCACCGTCCATTTGCAGCCCCAGACCGCGTTCCTTCGCGAGCTTGGCCAGCGCCGCAATTTCATCCGGGCGATAAACGCAGCCATACTCGCTCGCCTGCGTGATCGAAATCGCGTGCGGTTGGACCTGATGCACATCATCGCGAATGGGGTCGATCGCATTGCGCACAGCATCAGGCGTGAGTTTTGCGCTCTCGCCGTCGGCCAGCATCAGCTTTGCACCGTGGAGATAGAATCCCGGCGCGCCGCCTTCATCCATTTCAATATGCGCTTCGCGGTGGCATATCACGCCGCCATGCGGGGGCACCATGCTGGCCAATGCAAGACAATTCGCCGCAGTGCCGGTTGCCACCCACAAAACGGTGCATTCGCGGCCAAACAACGCACCAAAGCGTGCATCCAACTGCTGCGACACGGCATCACCGTCATAGGGCGCATCGGGTGCATCAGCAGCGCGCATGGCGTTCCACACGGCGGGATGCACCGATGCGGCATTGTCGGACATAAAGAGCATGGGCGTAGTCATCGCGGAACGCCCTGACGCAGTGCCGCGTTACTTGCAAGAAGGAGAGTACATATGGCAATCGAAGGTATTACGATAACCCGCCGCGCCGACGATGATGATGATGGTTCCGGCGAATATCATGCACATATCGACGGCACGAAAGCGATAGGCCGTCTGACATGGGTCCGGCGCGGTGATGCCCGGGCGGCAGAACATACTCTGGTGCCGCGCGAGATCGGCGGGCGCGGCGTGGCGGCCCAGCTGGTTGATGCTATGGTCGCCGATGCCCGCGAACAGGGCTTCAAAATCGTGCCCGAATGTTCCTATGTCGCCAGGAAATTTGCACAGAACCCCCAATGGAGTGATGTAAAGGCGTGACCCTTTACCCGGCGGCTTAGCCAGTTAATTCCGAAAAGTCGGTGCCAGAAATGCTGTCCAGAATGGCGCGGCGCAATTCTCTGGCGCGTTCCACCGGTAACCCTTCCAAAGCCAGCGTTCCGCCGGCCAGTCCCAGATGTAGGGTGGCATAGCCGCGCCGCCTGGCAATGGGGCCGCGCGCGATCTCGACCGATTGCAATTTGACCCGCGAGGCGACATCAAGATGCGGTGCAAGCCAGCCTTGCCTGGCAAACACATAAGCTGCATCGAGCGCATTGAAATCATACCGCCACAAAAACACCTCCCGCAGCGACAATACTATCCCGGCAGCCACAATGATTGCGGCGTAAAACGGCGAGGCAAACGCGCTGAAGAACAGTCCAGCTGCAACACCGCCGGCGATGATGAGCATAACTGCCAGATCGATAAGCGCGCTATCGATCCGGTAATTGCGGCTGCCGCGATACCACCGCGCGCCCGCTTGCGGCCTGATTGCAAAACCGGCTGTGCGAGCGATTGGTTCGATTTCAGACAGTTTTGCAAATGGCGCTACATCATGGCTCGATCCGCCACTATCCTGTGCCAGACTGACAAATTTCAATGCATGCCAGCCGAACCGGCGGCGGATAAAACCGGTACTGGTATTGATCGCCTGTACACGGTGGATCGGCATCACTACGTCAGTCTTGGTCAATAATCCGCGTCGGCGGCGAAACCCCTTGGCGGTGCGCTCCAGCACAAATCCCCAATCCCGCAGGACCGTACGCACCAATCCTGTCACCGACCCGATGATAAACAATGTCACGAGCCCCGCACCCGCTGCGATAAATTGCACCGCCGGGCCCCATGCTGACACTGCATTTCCCGTGTCAGCGACGTTCTCTTCCCAGAATTTGATGTCGAAAAGCTGGATGGAGGCAAATGTCTCAACATATTGAAACAGGCCTGCCAGCACTGCAAATACGGCCAGCGAAAATTCAAACAGGCCAAAGGTCAACAGGCGTTTCTGGTCCATCGTGAACAGAACGTCGGGCGCGTCTTCGTGTCTTGCCGGAACATCGCCGCTTTCACGAGTATCCGCAGCCTCTGCCTCTGCCCCATCCTTGCGCGCGCGGACGAGCTCGCGTAGAGTCTCACCCTGGTCTTCCGACAGATAGCGCAGGGCAATTTCTTCATCGCCGCCTGCACCGGTTTCAAATTTTACCTGCACCAGGCCGAGCAGCCGCGGCAGCAGGGTCTGTTCCAAACTCACATCCTGAATCCGCTCAAACGGGACCGAGCGCGCAGTGCGCGAGAGTATTCCGCTATCCACGCGAATATCTGTCTCGCCAATCTGGTAGGTAAACCGCCGCCACCCGAGATAGGCCAATCCGGCACTGACCAGAGCGACGATCGTTCCGATGCCCAGAGCGGCCAGCAGTGCCCATGATTTCTCGCGCATGGAAAAATACGCTGCGACCATCGGGAACAGCGCATTCTGCAATCCGGCAATGCCTGCCACAACGAAGCTGAGCGGATGTTTGCGCAATGGCTCCCCGCTGCGCTGCGGCGGCACAGATGACATCGTGGATGCCATATCGGCCTCGCTCACGGCCACGGTCAGACCGCCTCCTGCTTGATATGCGCACGGATCTGTTCGCGCATTGCCAACGCGTCTTCGTTCAGCAGTCCGGGCAAATGAACCGAAGCATTATGCGTGCCAGCGGTATGGACCGTAATCGTGGCGATATCATAGGCGCGCTGCAAGGGCCCCTGATCAACATCAATATGCTGCACTCTACCAAACGGCACCACCGTATCCGAATGGAACCAGATACCGCGCACAACCCGCAGACGGTCACCGCCCACATCATATCCGCGCGCCTGATATCGGCGGAGCGGCACCCGGAAGATTATACCCGCAGCGATCAGCACTGCCGGAACCACAAATACACCCAGCGGAGCAACATCGGCCACCTCCAACACAATCGATCCGATCACGAGCGGCACGGTACAAAGTGCCGCGACAATGCGGGTGACTTTCAAGTGATTGGGGTGAAGCGGGGTCAGCTCTGCATCTGTTTGGATCATGGCCGATGACATGGGTAATGCGCGGCTTTTTGGCAAGCGATTTGCCCTTTCCGCCGCGCAAATTGAAAGGCGGCTCGGTCACTGGTTGTTCGTGCAGTTAGGACCGGCCCATATCTCTCTGCACCAGAGCGCCTTGAGCAACCATATCATATGGAAAGATTGAAAAATCTTGGAACAACAATAGCTAACGGGCATTGGTATAGTGAACAGGCCAACGCGATGTTCGATGCCAATGATCCCTCACCGCGCCAACATATTGTGCGCAACATGCTGGTCGATCATTTCAAACAAGCGCCCAACCGGGGCCGCGTCCGCATTGGCTGCAATTGGGAGCAATTCCATGCAAAATACAACCGAAACACTGACACAAACTATCGATACAGAACAATTGGACAAGCGCCGCGAATTTGATCGCAGCCGCCCGCTGGAGCGTGACGAAACGTCCTTCCTCATCGCCTCGGACAAGGTAGAGGGTACAGATGTCTTCGCGACTGACGGTGATAAGATAGGTACCATCGATAAGCTGATGCTGGGCAAGCGCAGCGGCCGTGTGGAATATGCGGTGATGAGCTTTGGCGGATTTTTAGGGATTGGCGAAAAATTCACTCCGGTCCCGTGGGAATCGCTGGATTATTCGGTCGACAAGAACGGATACGTCGTCAATATTGACAAGGACCGTCTGAAAGGCGCGCCGAACTATCACCGCAACGACGAGTATATTTTCGACCGCGCGGCAGGCGAACAGATCTATGCATATTACGGCGTGATGTACTGATCAGATAAATCCAATTGAGCGTCTGTAAATTGCTTGTAAAAGGGCCCCGGAACTCTCCGGGGCCTTTTTTTTCGTGTTTTTGCCTGGCCCGGGGCGCCGCAATACCCGTCACGTCCGCTGGTTAAACCGCCGCCCGATCATGGCCGCCGTGATGTTTGTTTTCTGCACATCCGTCGTGCCGCCGGCAATTCCCCATGCGAAGCCATCGCGCAGACGCTGTTCCATCGGATATTCCTTGGAATAGCCATAGCCGCCCATCACCTGGACGCCCATTTGGGTGACTTCGCGAACGATCTCGTTAGAGAAACATTTGGCCAGACTGCTTTCATAGGCTGTCGGCAGCCCATCTTTGGCATTGGCCGCCGCGCGCCAGATCAACAGCCGCGCCGCGTCGACTTTCATCGCCATTTCCGCCAGCTTGATCTGCACCGACTGGAAATCGACGATCGGCTTGCCAAATGCCTCGCGTTCCTGCGTATAGGCAAGCGCATCTTCCAATGCCGCCGCCGCAACGCCCAGCCCCATCGCCGCATTGCCGCAGCGTTCCAGCCCGAACGCACTCATCAACTGCCCAAAACCGCCCGCGCCGATGATCATGTTGCCGCGGGGCACGCGGACATCGTCGAGGAATATATCAGCCGACGGAATGCCGCGAAAACCCATCAATTCCTCGCGCTTGCCGAAAGACACGCCCGTATGCTTCTTCTCTACCAGCACCGCGCCGATACCTTTGGCGCCCGGTATATCGTCGAACCGGCAATAGGTGATGTAATATTCTGAATGGCCCGCACCAGAGCTCCAGCGTTTGCGGCCGTTTATGACGATATCATCGCCGTCCTGCCGGGCGGATGTTGTCAAATCTGTCAGCGCCGTTCCCGCCTCAGGCTCGGACATGGCCACGGCGACGATTTTCTCTCCGCGAATAATCTCGGGCAAAATTTTGGCTTTCAGCGCGTCCGATCCGAAATGCTCAATTGTGCGGACGGGACCGGTCAGTGCCTCAAACACCGGGAATGCCACCGCGACCGAGATTTGCGCAAATTCCTCCAGCACCAAAAGCGCATCGAGATGGCTAAGACCCATCCCGCCATAGCGTTCCGGCAGATTAACGCCGAGAAAACCCAGCGCGCCATATTGGCGCAGCATATCGGGCGGCACCGGCTCGTCAGTGCGCTCAATCTCGCGTGCCAGGTCGGGCAATTCTGCGCGGGCAAATTTGCGCGCGGCATTCTGTAATTCTCGTTGCTGTTCGCTGAGCCCGAAATTATTGCAACCCCTTCCAAACGGTATTTCTTTTGGTGCCGCTATTGCCCGCACTGCCAAAGCTGGCAAGACCATGCCGGCGATTGGGGAGAGATTCACTGGACAGCATAAGCGATAGCACAGGCCTGTGGCTGACACTGTCGAGCTGCGCGGGATGCATGGCAATTGTCGCAGCGGTATCTTGGCGGATGGCGCGAGGCAGTTCAGGATCAAGCGAGGGGTATTTTCTGGCAGGCCGGGGGCTGAGCGGAATTTTTATCGCCGGGTCATTGCTGCTTACCAACCTCTCGGCAGAACAGCTCATCGGCCTCAATGGCTCAGCCTATGGTTACAATATGTCGTCAATGGCATGGGAAGTGACCGCAGCCATATCCACCATAGTTATGGCCTTGGTCTTTTTGCCGCGATATCTGGCTGGCGCATTCACCACTCTGCCCGAATTTTTGAAAAGCCGGTACGATGTAGGCGTGCAGCAAATGTCAGCAATGCTGTTCCTGCTCGGCTATGGACTGGTCACCATCCCGTCCGTCCTTTATTCCGGGTCGCTGGCGGTGATGAAGATTTTCGACGTACCACAGCTGTTTGGCGTCGGGGAATTTGTGGCGCTCGTGATGATGGTGCTGGTGATCGGGTTGACGGGCGCAGTCTACGCAGTTTTCGGCGGGCTGAAAGCGGTCGCCGTGTCCGACACGATCAATGGCATCGGCTTGCTGGTGGTCGGCGTTCTGGTGCTGGTGCTGGGCCTGATCGCGATTGGCGGCGGCACTTTTATGGAAGGGCTGACGCGGCTTGCCAGTGACCATCCGGAAAAACTCAATGCCATTGGCGCGCCCGATGATCCGACGCCTTTCGGTACCATCTTTACCGGTATGCTGATCGCCAATTTGTTCTACTGGTGTACCAATCAATATGTGATCCAGCGTACTCTGGCAGCGAAATCTCTGGCAGAGGGGCAGAAAGGCGTGCTGCTTTCGGGCTTTTTCAAAGTGCTGGTGCCCTTCCTGATGATGATCCCGGGTATTATCGCCTATCACCTCTATGGCCCCGGTCTTTCCACGATTGATCTTGCATATCCGGCATTGGTGCGTGACCTGCTGCCGGTTTGGCTGATGGGCGTCTTTCTGGCGGTCTTGCTAGGCGCGGTATTCAGTTCATTCAATTCGCTGGTGAACAGCGCGGCAACGCTGTTCTGCCTCGACATTCTGCCTGCGATGCGGGGCAGGTCGCTTGCGGAACGGCACGTCGTGCGCGCCGCCAAATGGGCCAGCGGGGTCATTGCGCTGCTGTCCTTCGCGGTCGCTCCGCTGCTCTATTTCGCGCCCGATGGGTTGTGGCAGATCATCCGCATTTTCACCGGCTTCTATAACATACCGATCATCACCATCGTGCTGGTCGGCCTGTTTACCCAGCGCGTCCCGGCAATCGCGGCGAAGCTGGTGATTGTTTTTCACCTGATCGCTTATGGCCTCGCCAAATTCGTGCTGGATGATGTCATCACTATACATTTCCTTCATCTTTACGCAGTGCTGTTCGTGATTGAGCTTGGCATTATGGCGCTCTGCACCAAGTTCCGCCCCCGCGATCGGCCGCTTAGCCCAGCGAACGGGCCCAAAACCGATATGACGCCGTGGCGCGGCGCGATCCCAACCGCTATTTTGCTAACGTCGCTGGTCGCCGCAACCTATTTGCTATTTTCGCCGATCGGCCTGGCCTCTGGCAAGCTCGATACTGCATTCTGGAGCATTATCGCAGCACTCGCCGCCGGCAATCTGCTGGCTGCATTATGGCACCGTACCAGAACGAGGCAGAGCGCGGTCAGGAAAATTTGATCTCTGGCCACCGTGCCGGGTCCGGCCCCATCCTGACGAAACCGGTCCGGATCGCTGCCTCACCTGCCCTGGAAACCCCAAACCGCCATGTTGCCTGGCGGCCGCCTTGCAGTCAGCCGTGCGGCGCCAATAACAGCGCCCCGGTGATGCCAGCATTGGCACCAAGAGCAGGGCCGGTAATCCGATGTTTGCCGATGCCGGGCAAATAGCCATTGCCAAGGCCATCGGAGGCTGCTCTCACTCGGTCCAACAGTCCGGGCGTGTTCATGACCCCGCCCCCAAGAACAACGGTCTCTACTGCCGTAACGGCAAATAGGGTGTGGCATAGCTGCGCGAGATAGGCTGCGACTGTCTCATGCGCAGAGTGGTCAGGAGACAGGTCCGAAAGCGAGCCGCCCCACCGGGCTTTGATTGCAGGACCCGACGCAACCCCTTCCAAACAGTCTCCATGCGCGGGACATATGCCTGCAAAGCCCCCATCATCCGCGCTGTGACGCGGGAACATATGCCCCATTTCAGGATGCGCTGCGCCATGCACCGGATGGCCATCGATGATCAAACCGCCGCCGATCCCGGTACCAACGGTCACATAAGCCAGCGATCCCGCATCTTTGCCCGCGCCAAAGCGATACTCGGCCAGCGCGGCACCGTTTACATCGGTATCGAAGCCAGCGGGAACCCCCAGCCTGTCTGTAAAGAATGGCGCGATACCGCAATCTGACCAATCAGGTTTGGGCGTTTGTAGAATATGCCCCCATTGGGGAGAGTTCGGATCAAGCTGCGCTGGACCGAAGGTGGCAATTCCCAAGCCGCATATCTGGCCGTGTTTTTCAAACCACTGTGCGGCCTCTTCCAGAGTGGCGGCGGGATCACGCGTAGGAATCTCGTGGCGAGCCTTGATCGCGTTCGGCGCAGAACCAACGGCAAGAACGAATTTCGTGCCGCCCGCTTCAATCCCGCCGATAAGTCCCGTATCCCCAGACCGCGCCATTTTCAGCCGATCAACCGGGATGTTGCACCATCAAGCGCAATCTGAACGAACGGCGCGAAAGTACCGCCGAAGCGCGCCCGCCGCGTTGCCTCTTCTGGCTGTGCGATATCTTCCGGCCCCCAATAGTCCACAAAGCTGGTGACGCTTAAATTCGGCAGCACCCACCAGCTATAGGCCTGTGTCGGACGCTCTGCAGGGTTGGCGATGACCAGCCCATGCCCGTTCAGGAAAGTCCAGGGGCCCTCGAGCGATTTCGCGGTGGCACCGTATAGCCCGGTCGGGGCAATAATGCCCGGGGCGAACACACCGCGCTGAGTCGACCAGAAAAGGTAGAGTTGACCGGCATGCCCGACGATATGCGGCCGCTCCAGTTCATTACTGGCATCAGTCGCTTCAATCAGCGGTCGCAGCAGACGGGCGGCGCCATCTTGATCGATCGCGGCTGCCCCGATTACCCCATCATGCAGGCTGGGTTTGGTTGCAGAGGATGCGGTGAACAACAGATAGTCTTGGCCGTCTGAATCACGATAATGCGATGGGTCTCTAAAGGCTTTGATCTTGCCCGGCTCGCCTTCGTTTTCGTCAGCTGGCCGGTAAATGGCTCCATCGGCCTCAACCACCTCCACGGGTGTTGACCATGTGCCGAAAATACCGTCCGCAGCCAGAACGGTATGGGTTTCAAATAGCCTCTGATGGTATGTCAATGAAACATCACCGCGATAGCCTGTTGCGGTGAAGAACAATGTGATGGTTTCCCCTTCCAGACGTGCTGTGCCAGACCACTGCCGCGCACCGGGAGAAATATCGTCGGGCAATGTCTGCCCAAGATGTTCAAAGTGATCGCCCACGCGGTGAAAGTGATGGATGCGGGCCAGATGGTGACGGCCTTCGGGATCATCCGATCGCACAACGGCCAGAGCAAACCAAAGCTCCCCATCGCGCCAAGGCACCGGATTGCCAGAGACGTCTGCCAGCGGCCAGGCATCCCAGACATCAAGATCGGGGGACATTGGATGTGCCGCCGATGCATCGATGATTGGTGCTTGATCAAACTCACCGTCAGCAAGGCGGCTCAAAACCTCTTGTGACCAATGCGCGGGTGTAGGTTTGAAATCGTGCAGTTTGCTGTCAATTGCTGTCATAAGTCCCCATCACAGCGCCGCTCACGCCCGGCCAGAATGCCCAGCATCATGAACGCGCGCCATATTCAAGGCTGGCGTGCTCTATTGAAGTTCATGCAAGGCAGCAGGTAGCTACTAAACTATCGGTGGCCAGTCGAGAGGGAGGATCCCGGCTGGCCACCTATCCGTTGCGGATCAGAAGTCTACCCGGACCGATGCAGAGATCGTACGGCCAGCGATCGAACGCGCACGGACGATACCGTTGGCGGGAATCGAGCCCTCTTCAGCTTCGGTATAGCCGAACTCGTCAAACAGGTTGTTCGCGTTGAGCGAGACTTCCAAATTTTCGAGCGGACGCACCGCCAGGAAAGCGTTGACCTGGGTATAGGCCGGCAGCACCAGCTGGTTGCTGTCCTGCGTAAAGCTTTCAGTCGTGCCGATGGCGTTAAGCCCCGCCGAGAAGAAATCATCGTCATATTGGGCCGAGGCCTGATAGACGAAATCGGCCTGGCGGCGCGGCGTATTGCCAACATTAGCAGCATTTTGCGACCGCGTAATGTCCGCGTCAGTCCAAGTGGCACCTGCAGAAAGAGAGAATGGCCCAACCGAGTATGAACCCTCCACCTCAATGCCGAACGCTTCATAATCCGTATCGGTCAGAAGCAACGGTGCGATTTCCACGTTGGTCTCGCTGGTTTCAGCAAAGAACGCCGTAGCGTAGAAGCGAACGCCGCTACCCTGGTACTTGACCCCGCCTTCAAGCTGGTTGACCTCGGCAATGACGCCGCTGTCGCCGCCTGGCAGGCCGCCATCCACAGTGCTGATTGCCGGTGAGAACAGGCTGCGGTCAGCCGTGTGACGTCCGCCCTGGCTGTAGCGAGCAAAGACCGAAAGGTCGTCAGTAATCAGGTAATTCGCACCAAGCGAGAACGAGAAGTAGTCGAAGTTGTAATTGACCGGGCTTGGATTGCCGAGCGGAAGAATGCTGGTCTGCGCTTCGGCAGGGCTGATATTGCCGTCATTGTCGAAATCAAAATCGGTGACCGGGCCATCGCCGGTGATCGTACCGTCCGCGCTGCCATAGTCGAACCGGATGCTGCCATCGAGTGTCAGACGATCAAGGTCGAGCGACAATGATGCGAAAGGAGCATATGTGTCATAGCTGACATCATAGTTCCGGCGGCAACAATTGCCGAAGAAACTTGCCCCGAAACCCACTACGCCGTTCTGTGTGACAGGGTTGCCGCCAGCGTCGAGAATATCCACGAGAACCGAATTGCCATCACCTTCAACCGTTTGCGTGAAAGAGGTCCACAACCAGTCAGTATCAACCTCCTGACGGGAGAAATAAAATCCGGACTGGAACGTGGCGGTGCCGCCGGCAAAGTCAAAATCCTTGGTAATCCGCAAATCATTGGCGATGTTATCCAGGCTGTTCAAACGGACATTGAACAACACGATGTTTGTGAGGAGGCCATTGCCACCGATATTCGCCGGATTTGCCGTCTGCCCTTGATTTGGTCCGGTCGCGAACACGATGCTCGAACCCGCACCGCCTATACCGTCAGCAATCGACTGCGCATCGCCAGCACTGGCCGGGAAAGGTGACACGAAGCTGCCCGAATTGTCAGCAAAGCGGAACTTGTTGTTGAGCGTCCAGCCTTCAGCGAATTCAAGCTCTGCCTCGACACCGAAGCTTTTGGTGAGCACGGACAAGCCGTCATGGATGTCGAACGTTGTCGGGTTATTTCCGCCATCGAGTGTCAGCGCAGTATTGATGAACCGGCTGTAGAGCGAATCCGTGCGAGGATCGAAATTGGGGATCGCGCTGTAATTCGGGTTGCCATCCGTGCCCGTCACAGCGACCGGCTGCGGCAGGATGGTTGGCGTGCTGTCATCCAGATATTTACCGTGGAAGCGAACGAAACCGTTATCGAAGTCCTTGGTCAGGCTGGCTTTGACCTGCCCGCCATTATTACCATTATAACCTGTATCGCGGACACCTTCGCCAGTGCGGTAGAACCCGCCAACGTGAAAATATGTATCATCACCCAGGCTTGAACCGTAATCAAAATCCAGGCGATAGGTTTCAAAATCGACGCCGATGGTTCCCTGAATGGCGCCGCCCTCTTGCTCGCCGGTCTTGGAGATGAAGTTGATGACGCCGCCGGGTGAATTGGACGCGAAAGTCGATGCTGATCCGCCCCGAATCGCCTCGACCCGCGCCACATTGCGGTCCGCACGAACGAAATTGTCGGCATTGCCGAACACGATGTCACCAAATTCAAGAACCGGAAGGCCGTCTTCTTGCAATTGGATGTAACGCGCACCACCCGTCGAGACAGGAATACCGCGAACGGCAATATTGGCGTTACCTTCACCGCCCGATGCCTCTGAACGGATGCCCGGGATTTGACGGATAAGATCGGCTGAAGAGCGCGGGTTCAGATCACCGATGGCTTCGGCATCGACAGAGCTGATCGAAATGGAGCTTTCAAGACGGTTCTGACCGCGTGCCACACCGGTTACGACGATGAAGTCATCTTCGCTGACCGCATCATCTACATTGCCTGCATCCTGGGCCATCACCGGCGTAACAAGCGCAGGTGAAGCGAAAACTGTAAGAGCGGCGCCCGCCGCCAACATGGAACGTAATTGCATCTGGATACTCTCCCAATGAGCTGTGATCGCCCTCTTCTCGAAACGATTCGCAATATTGATTAGTCAAATTACAAACGATTGCAATACCAAAATGCAATCGTTTGCAAACTTTCTGATTTGGTGTATTCAGCCGTCTGTAAAAGACCGCAATACGACGGTTATGGAGAGGATTTATGATGAACACTGCGACGAAGCCGCGCCTTTCGTTGTTACGAATCATCGAAATGAACATCGGCTTTTTCGGCCTTCAGTTCAGTTTCGGTCTGCAACAGGCTAATATGGGGCCGATCTACGGCTTTCTGGGTGCCGATGAGGCAACAATGCCGCTATTGTGGCTTGCTGGTCCGATGACCGGTTTGATAATACAGCCGATTGTCGGCGCCATGAGCGACCGGACGAATTCCAGATATGGCCGGCGCACACCGTATTTTCTGATTGGCGCCATCATGTGCACGATCTGTCTGTTCCTGATGCCGTATTCCAGTGCATTGTGGATGGCCGCGTCGCTGCTGTGGATACTCGATGCCGGTAACAACATCACTATGGAGCCGTATCGCGCTTACGTTGCAGACAGGCTCGTACCCGATCAACGCTCGGTCGGCTTCCTGACGCAAAGTGCCTTCACCGGCCTTGCGCAAACGCTGTCTTATCTGGCCCCAACCCTGCTGACAGCCTTCGTCGCGCAGGACGTGCTCGATGATAATGGCATTCCGGTGATTGTACGGATCGCTTTCATCATCGGTGCGATCTTGTCGATTTCGACCATCGTCTGGTCGATCTGGCGCGTGCCCGAACTGCCGCTGACCGGGGAAGAAAAGGCTGACCTGGATAGCAAGCCGCTCACAGTCGCATCGACATTTGGCGATATCGGTGCGGCCATCCGCGAAATGCCAAAACCCATGCGCCAGCTGGCCGTTGCAATGTTGTGCCAGTGGTATGCGATGTTTGCCTATTGGCAGTACATCACGTTCGCTGTCGGCCGCGCGATCTATGACACCAGCGATCCCGCCACGGCCGCGTTCCGTGAGGCAACACTGACCACCCAGCAAGCGGGCGCGCTCTACAACTTCATAGCGTTTTTGGGCGCGCTGGCATTGATCCCCATCGTACGCCGGTTTGGCGCGCGCATTATTCACGCGGTTTGCCTGACAGCGTCCGGGTGTGCGATGATGCTTATCCCCGGCGTTGACACGCCGATGGCACTGTTCGTACTCATGCTGGGCATCGGCATCGGGTGGGCAGGCATGATGGGCAACACCTATGTCATGCTGGCTGATTCGATTCCGCCGGAACGCAACGGTATCTATATGGGTATTTTCAACATGTTCATCGTGATCCCGATGCTCATTCAGACGCTGACAATGCCGCTCATCTATCGTCCGTTGCTCGGCGGGGATCCGCGCAATGTGCTGATGCTGGGGGGTGTTCTCATGATTGCCGGGGCGATCGCGACGATGTTTGTCGATGCAGGCCGTCCGGTCCCCAAAGCTATGAAAGCCGAAGCGGCACTGTAAAGCAGCATTATGACCGGACAGACCGAAGGCGCGAACAAACCGAAGGAGCGTATACGCACGCTGGCCGATCTCGCCGGGCTGGCCGGCGTTTCGGCGGGCACTGTATCGCGCGCGCTCGCCGGGAATAGTCTCGTCAACACAAAGACCCGCACCCGGATAGAGGCGCTGGCGCGCGAGCACGGTTTCCGTCCCAACCAGATGGCGAGCAAGCTTCGCCGCCAAAAGACGGGGGTGGTCGGGATTGTCATCCCGCTGGGCCATGACCACCGACAGCAGATTTCAGACACGTTCTTCATGACGCTGCTCGGCTATCTGGCCGACGAATTGACGGAGAAAGGCTACGACCTGATGCTTCGCCGCGTCATTCCCGAAAAGGACGAAGACTGGCTGGACCGGTTCATCGGATCGGGCATGGTCGATGGCGTGATCGTAATCGGTCAATCGGATCAATTTGAGCGGATCGAGGATGTCGCCGATGGCTACCTGCCAATGGTTGTCTGGGGCAACCATCAAGAGGGCCAGCGGCATTGCGTAGTGGGCACTGATAACCGGCTGGGTGGTAAACTGGCCACCGAACGTTTGATCGCCGCTGGCGCGACCAGTCTTGCCTTTCTGGGTGACAATGATGCAATCGAATTTGCTGCCCGATATGCAGGGGCTAGCCAAATTGCCGAGAAAATGGGCCTCCCGATACGGGCATTTCCCACCCATCTATCACCAGGCCGGATGGCCCGAGAGGTCGCGCAGCATGTGCAGGACCTTACCCGAACGGCTGACGGGGCCGGAGCGGTTGATGGAATTTTCGCTGCGACCGATACGGTTGCGGTTTCGTGTCTTGCCGCATTGCGCGCCCGCGGCATTGCAGTCCCTGCCGCCATGAAACTGGTGGGCTTCGATGATCTGCCCGTCTCGAGCCAAACATTGCCCGCGCTTACCACTGTCAAACAGGATATCGCAGCCGGAGCCAAGGGAATGGTGGACCTGCTTCTACGCCGGTTGAAGGGTGAAGATACAGAAAGCCTGGTGTTGCCCCCGCAATTGATTGGGCGCGAGACAGCTTAGCTTTCAAGTCCTTGAACAACCAGTCGGTGAAAAGCTCCGCCCCCCGGCAGGACACGGCAATTACGCATAGCGGCCAAACTGAACAGAAATGGTGCTGCTAGGGAGAATTGAACTCCCGGCCTCGTCATTACCAATGACGCGCTCTACCACTGAGCTACAGCAGCGTACCATTTCAAGGGGCGCGCTATTGTCGCGCCGCTGGATAAAGTCAAGCGGCGACATGCGCTGCCACTTGAGCCGAATGGCTTTAGCGGCAATAGCTTTCCCAATGGCTACCGATTCCCAGAAAAAGACCCGCGAGGAGCGGCTGGCTGAAAAACTGCGCGAAAATTTGCGGCGGCGCAAAACGCAGGCGCGGAAAATAGACGCAGCCGGTACAGAAAGTCTTCCCAAGCGGGGCGATCAAAGCTAACGCCAATTGCTCCCAAAACGCTTTGGAGCGCACGCTCTTGCCAACACTCATTCTTGTCCGCCACGGCCAAAGCCAGTGGAACCTGGAAAACCGTTTCACCGGCTGGTGGGATGTCGACCTGACCGAAAAAGGCGTGGCCGAGGCGAAAGCCGCTGGCGCGTTGATGGCTAAAAAAGGCATCCTGCCGACAGCGGCCTTTACCTCATTCCAGACCCGCGCGATCAAAACGCTCAATCTGGCGCTGGAAGAAGCGGGCCGGTTATGGCTGCCGGTGACAAAGGATTGGCGATTGAACGAGCGCCATTATGGCGGACTGACCGGGCTCAACAAACAGGAAACGCGCGACAGGCACGGCGATGAGCAAGTGCATATTTGGCGCCGCAGCTTTGACATCCCGCCCCCGCCGATGGAGGCTGGCAGCGCGTATGACCTTTCTGCCGATCCGCGCTATGCCGGAATAGACATTCCAAATACGGAAAGCCTGAAACTGACCATAGAGCGCGTTCTGCCCTATTGGGAAAGCGCCATTCTGCCGGTGCTGGCAGGCGGCGAGACCGTGCTCATTTCTGCGCATGGCAATTCGCTGCGCGCGCTGGTCAAGCATTTGTCGGGCATTTCGGATGATGATATTACCGGACTGGAAATTCCTACCGGCCAACCGATCATTTACCAATTCGATGATGCCATGCAGCCGGGCCTGCGGGCCTATTTAAAGGACATGTGATGGCGCATGTTGCAATCGTGATGGGCAGTCAGTCAGACTGGCCAACCATGCAGAAGGCAGCAGAAGTGCTGGAGGAACTGGGCGTGGACAGCGATGTCCGCATCGTGTCCGCCCATCGCACGCCTGACCGGATGGCTGGTTTCGCCAAGGGTGCAGCGGACGCGGGATTGAAAGTCATCATTGCCGGTGCGGGCGGCGCGGCGCATTTGCCGGGGATGATCGCCGCCATGACGCATCTGCCCGTACTTGGCGTGCCGATCCAGTCCAAGGCACTGTCAGGCATGGATAGCCTGCTGTCTATCGTGCAGATGCCCGCAGGAGTGCCAACCGGAACTTTAGCGATTGGCGAGGCTGGCGCGACCAATGCCGGCCTGCTTGCTGCGTCAATCTTAGCGACGAGTGATCCAGGCTTAACCGAGCGGCTGAAAGCATGGCGCGCAGCCCGCAGCGCCGCCGTGACCGAAAGGCCGATCGGATGATCGAGAACACGTGATGCTGAAACCGGGGGGAACAATCGGCATATTGGGCGGCGGACAGCTTGGCCGGATGATGGCCATGTCGGCGGCCCAATTGGGCTTTCAAACCGTCATTTACGCACCCGAGAGGGACAGCGTCGCCGCCAAGGTCAGCGGTGATTTCTTCTGCAATACATGGGATGATACAGCTGCACTGTCCGCTTTCGTGCAGCAGTGCGATGCGGTGACCTGGGAGTTTGAGAACGTGCCGGTTGGCCCGCTTGCCCCCGTTGCGGACAGGATTACGCCGCACCCGCGTGCGCTCGAGACCGCGCAAGACCGGCTCGCGGAAAAGCAATTTGTCGAAGAATTGGGCGGCACACCCGCAGCCTATGCCGCCATCGATACGCATGAAGAACTGATGCGCGCGGCCGAACGGATTGGAACGCCCGGTATCCTGAAAACCCGCCGCGATGGGTATGACGGCAAAGGCCAGTGGCGGATCGGCTCTGTTCGCGATGCCGAAGGGTTGCGGGCCCTTGATGTGCCCGCCATTTACGAAGGCTTTGTCGAATTTTCGGCCGAGTTTTCGGTTATTCTGGTGCGCGGGAAAGATGGCGAAATACGCTATTGGGATAGCGCGGAGAATGTTCATGAGAATGGCGTTCTGGCCCATTCGACCCTACCTGCGAGCGACATCATTATCGCGCAGCTCAAGCCCGCACGTGCGCTCGCCGCCGCTATTGCGCAGCGTCTCGATTATGTTGGCGTGCTGACCTGCGAATTTTTCGCGACGGCCAATGGCCCCGTGTTCAACGAGATGGCGCCGCGCGTCCATAATTCGGGCCATTGGACAATTGAAGGCGCGGTGACGAGCCAGTTTGAAAACCACATCCGTGCAGTGGCCGGATTGCCGCTGGGCGATACTGCCACCACCGCGCAGCATGTTGTGATGAACAATATCGTCGGGAAAGCCGCCAGCAATGCGCTGGAGGTGCTGGGACAGCCCGATACGCATGTGCACCTATATGGCAAGAAACAGGCGCGCGATGGGCGCAAGATGGGCCATGTCACACAGATAGTGCGCCCAGCCAGCAGCAACGCATGAGCCAAACCGTGATCCTGATCTATGCCCGTGCGGCCAATGGCGTCATTGGCAAAGATGGCGATCTGCCGTGGAGGCTGCCGGCCGATCTTAAACGCTTCAAATCGCTGACCACTGGCAAGCCGATGATCATGGGGCGCAAGACATTCGAAAGCCTGCCCGGTCTGCTTCCCGGTCGCCGCCATATTGTTTTGACCCGGCATGGTAAATTCGCAGCAAAGGGCGCAGAAATTGCCCGCTCCGCCAAGGAGGCTTTGGCGATGGCAGGCGATGGCACTGTCGCGATTATTGGCGGCGCGGCGATCTATGATGTGTTCTTGCCGGACGCGCAGCGGGTGGAATTGACCCAGATCCATGCTGAATATGATGGTGACACTTTCATGCCGGAACTGGCCGACGAGTGGGACATCATCGCCCGTGAAGACCATCCCGCCGAGGGCGAGCGGCCAGCATATTCATTCGTAACGTATGAGCGGGCCGCACGCGATCAGACAGTCAGCAGGCGCGCAAAATGAGATGGCTCGATCATCGTGACGCAGTCCCGGACAGCCTGCGCGGGGCAATTATTGCCCTTGGTAATTTTGACGGGTTCCATATCGGCCATCAAGCGGTCGCTGGCGAGGCGATCCGCTGGGCGCGCGAGGAAGGCCGGCCTGCGATTGTCGCGACTTTTGATCCGCATCCGGTACGGTTCTTCAAACCCGATATTGAACCCTTTCGGTTGACCACCCTGGAACAACGCCAGGAACTGTACCTGGCAGCGGGTGCCACTGCGATGCTGGTGTTCCATTTCGATGGCGCGCTGGCTGCCACCACGGCAGAGGATTATATCAGCGAGATTCTGGCCAAACGGCTGGGCGTGGCCGGCGTGGTTACGGGGGAGGACTTCACCTTCGGCAAAGCGCGCGGCGGTAATGTGCAGCTGCTTGCCGATATTGGCGCGGAATATGGCATCCGTACGCGCACTATCGGGCCGGTGTCGGATGGCGAGGACGCTGTCTCCTCCAGCCGGATACGCGCGGCCTTGCTGAACGGCGATCCGCAAGAGGCCGCCCGCTTGCTGTCGCGGCCATTTTCCATTCGCGGGATCGTCCAGCACGGCGACAAGCGCGGACGCGAGATCGGCTATCCCACAGCGAATTTGTCAGTTGAAAGTTACTTGCGCCCCAAATTCGGAATTTATGCTGTCACCGGCACTATCCTCTCGACTGGCGAGCAACTGAAAGGCGCGGCCAATATCGGCATTCGCCCGCAATTCACCCCGCCCAAGGAACTGCTTGAACCGTATTTTTTCAATTTTTCGGGCGATCTTTACGGGCAGGAAATCGAGGTTGCTTTCCATCACTTCCTGCGCGGTGAAGCCAAATTTGACTCGCTGGAGGAACTGATCCAGCAGATGAAACGTGATTGCAATACAGCGCAGCAGTTGCTCGAATGATTTTGGCATGATCAACTTACCCTGCGCAATCTGTGACTAAGCCCGTTTTATTGCGGTTTCCATAAGCGGTTCCCATCGGGGGCAGTTTGGGATAACGGCCCTACGCTATGCCAAATGACGACACATCCAGCGAAACGGGCCGCGATTATCGCCCCACGGTTTTTCTGCCGAAAACCGCCTTCCCCATGAAAGCCGGCCTGCCGCAGAAGGAACCCGCGATTCAGGCGCGCTGGGATGAAATTGGCCTGTATGAAAAACTGCGTGAAGCGCGCGCGGGGCGTGAGAAGTTCATTCTGCATGATGGCCCGCCCTATGCCAATGGCGATATGCATATCGGCCATGCGCTGAACCATGTTTTGAAAGATACCGTTGTGCGCACGCAGAGCCTGCTCGGCAAAGACGCGCCTTACGTGCCCGGCTGGGATTGCCACGGCCTGCCGATCGAATGGAAGGTGGAGGAACTCTACCGCAAGAAAAAGAAAAACAAGAACGACGTTCCGCCAAAGGAATTCCGCGCCGAATGCCGCGAATACGCCCAGAAATGGGTCGATGTTCAGCGCGAGCAATTGAAACGCCTCGGCATCAACGGCCGGTGGGATAAACCCTATCTGACCATGCGCCCCGAGGCAGAAGGTGCGATTGTGCGCGAGCTGCACAAATTCGCCGAAACCGGCCAGCTCTATCGCGGCGCGAAGCCGGTGATGTGGTCGCCGGTGGAAGAAACCGCGCTGGCCGATGCAGAGGTTGAATATCAGGACCTGACCGACAGCCCGCAGATCGATGTGGCGTTTGAGATTGTCGAAAGCGCGATCCCCGAACTGGTCGGCGCGCATGCGGTGATCTGGACGACGACGCCTTGGACGATCCCTGTCAACCAGGCTTTGGCGTATGGATCGGATGTTGAGTATGTGTTGGTCCAAGAGGCTTTCGGAAAGGATGATTTCGGTCGGCAATTCTTGATTGCGCGTGATCTTGTCGAAGCGTTCCGAAAACGGATGGACGAGCAAGTAAACGCCAGCTTTATGCTTTGGCCAATCGGCGAACGACAATTCATTAAAGGCGCAGACCTCGCCGGGACCATGTGCAAGCACCCAATGGCAGGCCGCCTGTCTCCCCTCCCCTCGGGGGAGGGGTCGGGGGTGGGGGGTGCACCATCCGAAGATGTCGAACACCCATCCCCAACCCCTTCCCTCAAGGGAAGGGGCTTCTTCGACCGCCTGCGCCCCATGCTCGCAGGTGATTTCGTCACCACCGACAGCGGCACCGGCATCGTCCATATGTCGCCCGATCACGGCGAGGATGATTTCGATCTGTGCAAGGCGAACGGCATCGATCCGGTTTTTGCCGTGATGGGCGATGGCCGGTACCGCGATGACTGGCTGTGGCTGGGTGCGGATGATGTCGATGCAGAGGGCAAGGAACGCCGCCGCAGCGTCATCAACAAGCCGTTCAATTCCCCCGAAGGCCCGATCTGTAACGATCTGCGCGAGGCGGGTGCGCTGCTGTCCGCCAGTGCCGATTACGCGCATAGCTACCCGCATTCATGGCGATCCAAGGCGAAGGTCGTCTATCGCTGCACCCCGCAATGGTTCATCGCGATTGACAAGGCGCTCACGCACCTCTCTTCGAATACCCCCCTCCCCGGTGGGGAGGGGCTGGGGGTGGGGGTTCCCACCTCGAAAGAGGGTACTTTACCAGCAGACGCCGAACACCCATCCCCAACCCCTTCCCTCAAGGGAAGGGGCTCCACGCTCCGCTCCATCGCCCTCTCCGAAATCGAAGCGACTCGTTTCGTGCCCGAAAAGGGCCGCAACCGGCTTCGCAGCATGGTCGAGGGGCGGCCCGACTGGCTGATCAGCCGCCAGCGCGCATGGGGCGTGCCGATTGCGCTGTTCGTGCACCGTGAATCGGGCGAATTGCTGGTCGATCCGGCGGTCAATGCGCGGATTCAGGCCGCGATTGCCGCCGATACGGTCGATGCATGGGAAGAAGCGCGCGCCGCCGAATTTCTAGGGCCTGAGCGAGACCCGGCGAATTACGAAATGGTGCAGGATATTCTCGACGTGTGGTTTGATGCCGGTTCTACCCACGCGTTCGTTCTGGAATCGGATGAATGGCCCGAATTGCAATCTCCCGCCGATCTGTATCTGGAAGGCAGTGACCAGCATCGCGGCTGGTTCCAGTCATCGCTGCTCGAAAGCTGCGGCACGCGCGGCCGCGCGCCCTATAAGGCTGTGCTCACTCACGGCTTCACGATGGACCCCAAGGGCATGAAAATGTCCAAATCACTGGGCAATACGGTCAGTCCGTTGAAAGTGATGGAGCAATATGGCGCGGATATTATCCGCCTATGGGCGCTGAGCGTCGATTTCACCGAGGATCACCGGATCGGCGATGAAATCCTCAAAGGGGTTGGCGACACATACCGCAAGCTGCGCAATACCTTCCGCTATCTGCTCGGCGCGCTCGATGGCTTTGTCGGCGAATTGGGCGATGATACCGAAATCCCCGAACTGGAAGTCTATATTCTGTCCGAACTGGCCGTGATGGACCGCAAACTGCGCCGAGCGGTCGACGATTATGACTTTAACACATACACCCGTCTGCTCGCCGATTTCTGCAATGAGGATCTGTCAGCGTTTTTCTTCGATATCCGCAAGGACTGCCTCTATTGCGATGATCCAGCCGATCCCAAACGCCGCGCCTATCGCACGGTGCTCGACATATTATTCCACGCCTTGATCCGCTATGCTGCGCCCGTGCTGGTCTATACTGCCGAAGAAGTGTGGAAAGCGCGCTATCCTGAAGACGACGCGCAGGAAGGCAGCGTCCATCTGCTCGAATGGCCCAGCATCCCGGCGGTGGTTGCGGACACCGCCCGGTGGACTGCGCTGCGTGAATTGCGCGAAACCGTGATGGAAGCGATCGAACCATTGCGGCGCGAGAAAATCATCCGCTCCGGACTGGAGGCGGATGTCGTTGTCCCGGCTGGCCGCGTACCCGAAGGCGTTACCGATGCCGATCTGGCCGAGCTGTTCATCGCCGCGTCAGTCACCCGCGGCCAAGGGGACAAAGTGAAGATTATCCGCACATCCGGTTACAAATGCGGCCGCTGTTGGCGCTTGCTGCCCGAAGTGGACGAAGACGGCGCATTATGCGGTCGCTGCGACGAGGTTGTGACGGCTTTTGACGCTGCACAAGGAGCCGAGGCATGAGCTTTCTGACCAAAAACCGTATCATCGGACTGGTTCTGGCGGCGATTATCTTTGCCGCTGACCAATGGATCAAGAAAGTGATCGATGTCGATCTGGCGATGCGGCTGGGCGACCGGATAGATTTGCTGCCGGTTTTCGCTCTGCACCGGACGCATAATTACGGCGTGTCGATGGGTATGTTCGAAGCGACATCGCCTGAAATGCGCTGGGCGCTGGTTGCCCTGACGGCGCTGATCGCGGTTGTGGTGTGTGTCTGGATGCTGCGCGAAAAGGCGCTGGGCGATATTATCGGCCTGTCGATGATCCTTGGCGGCGCGCTGGGGAATATTATTGACCGGTATGATTACGGCTATGTCCTCGACTATGCCGATCTTCACATTAACGGGTTCAGCCCGTTCCTGATTTTTAACGTTGCCGATGCGGCTATCACCATCGGCGTTGTGATCATCCTTGCCCGTTCCTTCTTCGTGCGCGATAAGGACCCCACTGACACGAGTGAAGCGGCGTAAAGCTGCGGAGAACAGATATGCGTAAACTACCCACCATCATCCTTCTTTGCGGCGGCAGCGCCATGCTGGCGGCATGCGGCAGCGGCGGCTTTCTGAACCGCGAACGGCCTGATGAATTTGCCGTGCAGCGGCAGGCGCCGCTGGTGGTTCCGCCAGATTTCAATCTTGTCCCCCCTGCACCGGGCGCGCCGCGTCCATCAGAGGGCACTGCGGCAGAGCAGGCACTCGAAGTGTTGTTTGGCGGCCCGGCACCACGCAGCGCGGTGGAAACCAGCGCGCTTGACCGCGCCGGATCGGCTGCCCCGGGTATCCGGTCATCGGTCGGTGATCCGCAGACCAACACTGTCGCCAAGGGCAGCGTGACGCGCGACATTATCGCCGCACCCGAAGGAGACGGGCAAAACAGTCAGGCGATAATACCGAGTTAACGCGGGACTTTTGACCCAGCCTCAATCGCCGGGCGCTCGCGGCCCGAAACAGATATAAATCTCTAGCTTTCCCGGCTGACCAGCAACTTGTCGATTTTCCGGCCATCCATATCGATGACTTCAAAACGCCATCCCTGATAGAGAAAGCTTTCGCCTTCCAGCGGCAGCTTTTTGAGTACCGACAGCACGAACCCAGCCGCGGTCGCAAATTCGCGGTTATCGCCGTAGGACAGGCCCAGCCGGTCCGCCATATCGTCTGCCGAGATGCTGCCTGCGATAATGAACAAACCGTCCTTGCGTTCGATTATCGCGGGCGCATCGCCCTCATCGACATCGCTAATGAATTGCCCGACCAGCGCGGTCAGCAAATCAATCGGCGTGACGATACCATCGAGATGGCCATATTCGTCATGGACCATTGCCATTGCCACTTCGGATTGTTGCAAACTGCGCAGCGCATCCATCGCGTCGAGCTGGTCAGGTACGATCTCGGCTTTTTTCATCAGTTTTTTCAGGCTGACTTTCTTGCCCGCCACCATCAGCGCCAGCACTTCGCGCACTTTGACCACGCCCAATATCGTATCGGGTGAGCCATCCGCAACGGGTAGCAGCGAATGCGGGCTCTCTTCGATAGAGGCGCGGATTGCAGCCTCGTCAGCGCCGATATCGATCCAGTCGACTTCCGTACGCGGGGTCATAACTTCGCGCACCGGGCGTTCTGCAAGCCGGACAGCGCCGGTCAGGATTTGATGCTGATCCGCCTCAATCACGCCCGAATTGGTCGCATCGGCGAAGATCATATGCAGTTCCTCGGCGGTGACGCTCGATTGACCGGCGGGGCGAACCCCGAGCAAGCGGATCAGTAGGCCGGAGGACGAATCAAGCAGCCACACCAGCGGCGCGGCAATTTTTGCCAGCAACGCCATTGGCCGCGCCATTACAAGCGCAATCGGCACGGCTGCGCGCAAGGCGACCTGTTTCGGCACCAGTTCGCCCACCACAAGGCTGAAATAGGTGGTCAGAGCAATCACCAGGACAAACCCCGCATCTGCGGCATATTCGGCCGGAACGCCCCACGCCGCCAATCGCTCCCCGACCGGCCCGCCAAGGCTCGCACCAGAATAAGCGCCCGCCACGATCCCGATCAGTGTAATCCCGATCTGGACAGTGGACAGGAATTTTCCGGGGTCGGATGCCAGTGCAATTGCCGTGCGCGCGGCGCCGCTGCCTTTCTCCTCCGCCGCCTGTAAACGCGCAGTGCGCGCAGAAACAATCGCGAGTTCGGACATGGCGAACACGCCGTTTAGAATTATCAAGCCGCCAATAATAAGCAGATCAGGCCACGGGAAAGGGGTCACGCGCAAGTCGCTAGCAGATTTACGCAGCAACGCTAGTGGGCCTGTTCCATCGGCGCTTGGTAAATCCGCCGGTTGGTAAATCATCCGCTTTGTAAATTTCTATATCGCGCAATATTGCTGGAACGTCACCGTTTCTCATCTGTTAATGTAGCGGATGCCTAATACGGCCTACGCCCACTGACGGGCACAATGGTAACTCCACAGGAGGGGACACCCGATGAAGAATTCACGCATTTTCGTATCAAGCCTTGCGGCGGCATCACTGATGACTGTGTCGGGCTGTGTTACAGACCCGAATACGGGCCAGCAAAAAGTTTCCCGCACGGCCATTGGCGGTGTTGGCGGGGCTGTGCTCGGCGGATTGCTCGGCGGCGTTATTGGCGGCAAGACAGGACGTATTATTGGCGCAGGCGTCGGCGGCGTCGCGGGCGGCGTTGTCGGTTACAATATGGACCAGCAAATCAAGGAGCTGAAAGAGCAGACCGCCGGATCAGGGGTGGATGTGACCGAAGTGGACGGCGGCAACGCAGTTCTGGTAAATCTGCCCGACGGCGTAACCTTTGATGTCGGCAGCTACACCATCAAGCCGACATTCCGCAGCACTTTGAACACTGTTGCAGGCAGCCTCCGCCAATATCCTGACAGCTTGATTGACGTCTATGGTCACACCGATTCGACCGGTTCCGACGCGTTCAACCAGAACTTGTCGGAACAACGTGCGCAAGCGGTGGCCAACTACATGTCATCGCAAGGGGTCAATTCTGCCCGCATCCGCTGGCAGGGTTTTGGCGAAACAGCGCCGATCGCTGACAACACCACGGCGCAGGGCCGGGCTCTCAACCGGCGGGTCGAAATCAAGATCATCCCGATAACACAGGCAGATGTCGACGCTGCGCGGCAGTGATATGATCACATTCCACGACAGCGAGTGGAAATGACGGGGGTCGGCCTTGACGGGCCGGCCCTTTTTATCGCGTCATGATGATCTTTGCACGGGTCGCCAAATGGGCCACGGCATCGGCATGAATAGCGGGCGCACTGACCAGCAGCCCGAATGCTCTGGGGTCTCGTTTATTGTAAAGAAACGGGGCGCCGAACGCATCCGTTACCGCCGCCCCGGCCTCCCGCGCTATCAATGCAGCTGCAGCAATATCCCATTCAAAACCCCAGCGCAGCGTGGCCACAAGATCAGCCTCATTTGCGCCAACCATTGCCACCCGTAAAGCGATCGAATTGGGCTGGTCCACCATCGTCAAAATCTGATCCATCTCGGACAAAGACAGCGCCGGGACGCGCGCACCGGCAAAAGCTTGGCGGGTGGATGCGTGAAGCGGAATATCGTTGCGCCAGGCACCCTGACCCGCTTCTGCGACCCATTTTTCCCGCCGCGCCGGCGCATCAAGCATCCCGATCAGCGGCTTGCCTTCGCTAATCAAGGCCACCGATACGCACCACCCGCTGCGGCCACGCAGAAAATCGCGAGTGCCATCGACCGGGTCAACCAGCCAGATCAGGCCCTTGTCGAGCCGTTTGGGATCGTCTGCTGTTTCTTCTGACAACCAGCCGGCAGAGGGTAACAATGTACCCAATTCCTGACGAAGAAAACCGTCCACTTCGATATCGGCATCGCATACCGGGCTGCCGGGCTCTTTTTCCCAACTGGCAACTGTGTGCCCGGCACCCGGCCACAAGCCAAGGGCAATTTGGCCGGCTTCGTCGAGAATGGCTTTGAGGCGGCGTCGATCAATCATGCAGTATTTTTTTGGATCGCGCGGCAGAACAATTCAACCCCTGCCAGCGGCGCAAATCCTTTTGGCTGTGGAGCCTTTCCATTGGGGCAAATTCATGCTTATGCGCAAGGCAGATCGACCGGGGCGGACTTGCCCCTCTGGCACCCAATATCTGGAAAGACGGACACTCCATGAATATCCACGAATATCAGGCCAAAGAACTGCTCGCGAAATATGGGATTGGCATCCCCACCGGCCACGCAGCCTTGACGGTTGAAGACGCTGTTGCTGGCGCAAAGGCTCTGCCCGGACCGCTTTATGTGGTGAAGGCACAAATCCATGCTGGCGGCCGCGGCAAAGGGAAATTCAAAGAACTGGGCCCTGATGCGAAAGGCGGCGTGCGGCTTGCCAAAAGCATTGAAGACGTCGAAGCCGATGCGAAGGAAATGCTCGGTAACACGCTTGTCACCATTCAGACCGGCGATGAAGGCAAACAAGTCAACCGCCTATATGTAACCGACGGGGTCGACATTGAGCAGGAATATTACCTGGCTATGCTGGTTGACCGGGCAACCGGCCAGGTGGCTATGGTGGCATCGACCGAAGGCGGGATGGATATTGAAGACGTGGCGCACAATACGCCCGAGCTCATCACCACAATCACAATCGATCCGGCACAGGGATTCATGCCGCATCATGGGCGCGCAGTTGCCTTCGCGCTGAAACTCACCGGTGATCTGAACGAGCAGTGCCAGAAACTTGCGGCACAGCTTTACACCGCTTTTATGGAACTCGACACCGAGATGCTGGAGATTAACCCTCTGGTCGAGACCAAGGGCGGCGAATTGCTCGTACTCGACACCAAAATGAGCTTCGATGGTAACGCACTGTACCGCCATAAGGATATCGAGGCGATGCGCGACGAGACCGAAGAAGACCCGGCTGAGGTAGAAGCGAGCCAGTATGATCTCGCCTATATCAAGCTTGACGGCAATATTGGCTGTATGGTCAATGGCGCGGGACTCGCGATGGCAACGATGGACATCATCAAGCTGAATGGCGCATTCCCGGCCAATTTCCTGGATGTAGGCGGCGGCGCGACCACAGAAAAGGTTACTGCCGCGTTCAAGATCATCCTGAAAGATCCCGCTGTTGAAGGTATTCTGGTCAACATTTTCGGCGGCATCATGAAATGTGACATTATCGCCGAAGGTATTGTCACGGCCGCGAAGGAAGTGAATCTGTCAGTTCCGCTGGTCGTGCGGCTGGAAGGGACCAACGTCCAGCAGGGCAAGGATATTCTTGCCAATTCGGGCCTGCCAATTGTCGCGGCTGATGATCTGGGCGATGCTGCCAAGAAAATCGTCGCTGAAGTTAAGCAAGCGGCATAGTTGGCGATGTGACCGAATGAGATGGCGGGTTCGAAATGTCCCGCCATCTGCGCGTTCAAACCCCATTGCTAAACCCCATCGCTGCGGACTGACTAAGTTGACGTTTACGTAAATGTAAGCTATATCACTGGCAGTTCTTTTGAAGAGGAAATACCCTATGAAAATCCTCGTGCCCGTAAAACGGGTTATCGATTACAACGTAAAGCCCCGCGTCAAGGCGGACGGAACCGGTGTTGATCTGGCCAATGTCAAGATGAGCATGAACCCGTTTGATGAAATCGCTGTCGAAGAAGCGATTCGTCTCAAAGAAGCGGGCAAGGCGGATGAAATAATCGCCGTGTCGGTTGGCCCGGCCAAGGCCCAGGAAACATTGCGCACCGCCCTTGCTATGGGTGCGGACCGCGCAATCCTTGTCGAAACCGACGAAGACGTTGAACCACTCGCCGTTGCGAAAATTCTCAAAGCGATTGCCGCAGAGGAAAATCCCGGCCTGGTGATGCTGGGCAAGCAGTCAATCTCCGATGACAGCAACCAGACCGGACAAATGCTCGCCGCATTGATGGAGCGCCCGCAGGGGACCTTTGCAAATACGGTCGAAGTCGATGGTGACAGCGTGATCGTAAAGCGCGAAATCGATGGCGGGCTGGAAACAGTCAAGTTGGCCTTGCCCGCCATCGTCACCACCGATCTGCGGCTTAACGAGCCGCGCTACGCATCCTTGCCGAATATCATGAAAGCGAAAAAGAAACCGCTCGATAGCAAGACGCCAGCCGATTACGGTGTCGATATTGCGCCGCGCCTGACCACCACCCATGTCAGCGAGCCGCCGGTCCGCCAGGCTGGTGAAAAGGTTGAAGATGTCGATGCGCTGATCGCGAAGCTAAAAGCACTGGGAGCCGTATAATGAAAACTCTGGTCCTTGTAGAACATGACAACGCATCGGTAAAAGACGCCACACTGTCTGTGGTAACCGCTGCATCAAAATTGGGCGAAGTGCATCTGCTCGTCGCCGGTTCGGGCTGCGCCGCCGTTGCCGAGGAAGCTGCGAAAATCGCTGGTGTGGGCAAGGTTCATCTGGCGGATGACGCTGCATACGCCAACCAGCTGGCAGAGAACGTAGCGCCGCTGGCGGCTTCCCTGATGGCGGATCATGACGCATTCCTCGCGCCCGCCACCACCACGGGCAAGAATATTGCACCGCGTGTGGCCGCGTTGCTTGATGTCATGCAAATATCCGACATCCTCTCGGTTGAAGGAGACAAGACTTTCACTCGGCCAATCTATGCCGGGAATGCAATTGCCACTGTCGAAAGCAGCGATGCCAAACTGGTTATCACCGTTCGCGGCACTGCCTTTGACAAGGCTGCGACCCAAGGTGGTTCCGGCACCGTCGAGGCCGTATCCGGCCCCGGCAATGCAGGTATATCTGAATTCGTCAGTGCCGAAATTGCCAAGAGTGAACGCCCCGAATTGACCAGTGCGAAGATCATCGTCTCGGGCGGCCGCGCGCTGAAAGACAGCGAAACCTTCGAAAGCGTCATCACCCCGCTGGCGGACAAGCTGGGTGCCGGGATCGGTGCATCGCGCGCTGCGGTGGATGCCGGCTACGTCCCCAATGATTATCAAGTCGGCCAAACCGGCAAGATCGTTGCGCCGGAAGTGTATATTGCCATCGGTATTTCAGGTGCGATCCAGCATTTGGCCGGGATGAAGGATTCCAAGACCATCATCGCCATCAACAAGGATGAAGATGCCCCAATCTTCCAAGTGGCGGATATTGGTCTGGTCGGCGATTTGTATAAAATTGTGCCGGAGCTAACCGAGAAACTCTAACCTATTGCCTTATTATTCGTTTTGAGTAATCTGTGCATATGGTAAAGAATTCACCCATCGTGGCCGGAGCCTGTATTCTCGCAGGATCCGGCCTTTCGGTATCCGTTGCTGCTGTAGAAAATAAGGAATTTCTTCGTATTGAGCCCTCTTCCAACTGGAACCTCAATTACGCAGATGATTCATGCAGAATTGCCCGCAAGTTTGGTGAAGGCGATCAAAAAGTAGTTCTTTACATAGAAAAATATGAACCAGGCGATGTTTTTACTATGGTCGCGGCGGGCGCGCCGCTGAAGACGAGGCGGGATTATGCATTCGTGCAATTCGGCGCCAATGAGGCGGAACAAAAATACACCGTGACCTTGGGCAATCTCGGCGAAATTGAACCGGCGTTGATATTTACCTCGGTCCAGTTCGCGGCCACACTACCAGAACAGGAAGCGGCCAGCGCGTCCAGAAACGCGGTGGAGAATGACGTTTTCGGACAAACGCTTTCGGCTGGCCGGGAAACTGCGATCGAGTGGGTGCGCATAGGGGTGCCGCGGCGTAAGCCGGTATATCTGGCAACTGGTTCGCTAGGTAAGCCGATGGAAGCAATGCGGACATGTACCGGCGATCTGCTGACCCGTTGGGGCGTTGATCTGGAGAAACATCGCAATCTGGCAAACATGCCCAAACCGCGCAGCAATCCTGAACGTTGGTTGACGTCGGCTGATTACCCAAGTGATTTACTGCGCAAGGGAAGCCAGGGAATTGTCAACTTCCGCCTATCTGTCGATGCAACCGGAAATCCCACCCAATGCCACATCCAGCAATCGACGCGGCCCGAAGGTTTCGATAGCGCCGTCTGCCGCGCGCTGATGAAACGTGCACGGTTCGAACCGGCAATGACGGCTGAGGGCGAAGCTATAGCATCCTTTTGGCGAAGTACTGTACGGTTCCAGGTGGGGCGGTAAACAGGCCAGAGCGGGACGGATCGCGGCTATCCCCAGAACACGATATCCCTAGAACACGCTATCCAGAGAATGGATAGTCAGGCCGGCCAAGCCCCCCACCATCGTCCCGTTGATCCGGATGAACTGCAGGTCGCGCCCGACCGCGCTTTCGATCCGGTCGGTAATGGTTTGCGCATCCCACCGGCGCACGGTTTCGGATACAAGCTGGACAATCTGGTCACCATACCGCGTGGCGATGCCCACCGCAGTGCGGCGGGCAAAACGGTTGATCTGGGTCTGAAGCAATGTGTCTTCCCGCAGGGCTTGACCCAATTCGGCCAGACTATCGCCGATCTGACCACCCAGCACCGTATCGGGATTGCGGGCCATGCGGATCATCCCGCCACGTATCCGTTCCCACACGCCTTCCCACCATTGCGCGACCGCATCATTTTCGATCACTTCGTTTTTCATCCGCTCAACCTTGGCGCGCATTTCGGGATCATGCATAAGATCCTGCGCAAGTTCCTGCAGGCCCTGCTCGATCTTGTTACGCAGCGGGTGATCGGGGTCGACCAGCACCTCGGCCAGCAGACGGTACAGCCCATCAAGCACCGAACTCGATAGCCGCCCATCCAGACCGGTCCAGCGCAGCAGGCCATTGGCCCGCTCGCTAATCATGTCGCGGACCATTTCCTCATTATCTTCCAGCGTCAGGCCGGACCAACGCACGAGCGCATCGATCAGCGGCAAATGCTTACGGTCAGCAATGGTGGTCGAGAGCATTTGCCCGGCCAGCGGCGAAACTTCCAGCTTGGCCAGTTGCTGCTTCAAACCGACCCGCACTTGACCGCCAAGCCGTTCCGGGTCGAGCGATTCGAACACGCCCGCCAGCAATTCGGCCGCCCCTGTGCCGATTCGCGATTGCGAGCCTTGGGCCGGTTTTTCGAGAAATTCGCCCACCGCTCGGGCCAGATTCATCGCATGCATCCGCCGCGCGACGACGGCCGGGGTCAGAAAGTTGCTGCGCAGAAAGTCCGCCATCGTATCGGCGATGCGGTTTTTATTGGTCGGGATGATCGCCGTATGCGGGATCGGGATGCCCATCGGGTGGCGGAATAAAGCGGTCACGGCAAACCAGTCTGCAATACCGCCAACCATTGCCGCTTCGGCAAAGGCATGAAGATAACCCCAGCCTGGATGCAGATCGAGATATTGCTTGGAGAGCAGGAATAGCGCACCCATCAACACCAGCATCAGGGTTGCCGTCATCCGCATGGTGCGGGCATTATCAGGCGGCGATGAGGCGGAACGGCTTACACGCATGACACGCTCTCTACTCGCGCCAAGCCCCTTAGACCAGATGCAGCAGCATCACTCAGCAGGGAGAGCGCCGGTATCACCGGGCCGCCCGGTCTGGTGCTCGTCCCCGGGACGGTATGTCAGGAAGCGGTTGCGCAGCCACGGGCCCATCCGTTTCTCCAGCCCATCGGCAAGACTGAAGCCTGCCGGTACGATCATCAAAGTCAGCACGGTGGACAGAATCAAGCCGCCGATCACAACGGTGCCCATTGGCGCGCGCCATGCGCCGTCGCCCGATCCCAATAGGCCGGAAAGCGCGGTAGGAACCATGCCCGCAGTCATTGCCACGGTGGTCATGACGATGGGCTGCGCCCGCTTATGGCCAGCATCGATAATCGCCTCAAGCTTGCCTGTGCCTTTGGCCATTTCCTCAATCGCGAAATCAATCAGCAGAATAGAGTTCTTGGAAACGATGCCCAGCAGTAGGAGAATGCCGATATAGACCGGCATTGACTGGGCTTGCCCGACGAGCCAGATCAAAAAGATACCGCCCAGCGGTGCAAGAAGTAGCGACGTCATATTCACCAGCGGGCTCATCAGGCGTTTATAGAGCAGCACCAGCACCGCGAAGACGAGCAGGAAGCCCGCAATGATCGCAACCAGCAGGCTGTCCTGCAGCTCCTGCTGCCAGGCCTGATCGCCAACAGCATCCCGGATAACCCCTTGTGGCAAATTCTGCAGGATCGGCAGCTCCTCTATCTGAACCATTGCCTCGCCGGTGACGATCCCTTGCGCCAGATCAGCGCCAACCAGAATACGGCGATTTTGGTTATACCGCTGAATGGTGGTTGGGCCCGATCCGAAGGATATCTCAGCCACGCGTTCGAGCGGAACGGAACCGCCATTGGCCGTTTGCACAGGCAGATTGGCAATCGTGGTGAGGTCACCGCGTGCAGCGGTGGGCAGCCGGACGTTGATCGGTATCTGGCGGTCGGAAAGCGAAAACTTGGCAGCGTTCTGCTCGATCTCTCCCATAGTCGCAATACGGATCGTCTGGCTCAATGCTGCGGTGGTGACACCCAATTCCGTCGCTATGTCAGCGCGCGGCGTGATGATTAGTTCAGGGCGGTTCATATCCGCATTGATACGCGGCGCGACCAGCGTATCCAGACCCTTCATCTGGTCCACCAGCGTCGCAGCGGTTGCCTCCAACTGGACGGGGTCTGACCCGGCCAGCATAATCGTAATATCGCGGCCGCTGCCAAAACCGCCCGATTGCGATTGGAAACGCACGCGCGCGTCGGGAATTTTTGCCAATTGAGGGGCGAGATCGCGTTCAAATTCGATCGATGTTTTCTCGCGGTCGGGGCTCAGCGTGATGTAAATGGTCGAGCTTCCTTCGCGCACGCGCTCGAGCGCGCGAACCACTTCGGGCTGATCGTAAAGAATATCGGTGACCTGGCGTGACACCCGCGCGGTTGTCGCCAGCGTGGTTCCAGGCACCATTTCCAGAGTGATCTGGCTGTTTTCACTGTCGGTCGTGGGCTGGAATTGCGCGGGGACATTCATGAACAGCAGAACAGTCAACAGCAGAGAGAAATAGCCAACACCGACCATCCACACACGGTGATCATGGAAACGCGCGACCAGATAGCGCCAGGAATTCGCCATACCGCTGCCCATTATGCGGGTTATAAGACCCAGAAAACCCAATATAAGCAATATGGAAAGAAAACCCGCGGCCAGGGCAATCGCCAGCTGGACGAACTCCAACGGCTTGTCGATGAGCATCCACCAGATGCTGTTTTGATCGCTTACCAGTGCATTCGCCAATGTTGCCGGGATCGCCAATCCGGCCAAGGCTCCATGCCCGGCGATAACGACCGCTCCCGGAATGATTATCAAGGCCAACAGCAGCAATATCATGAAAACGCTGTAAAAGAACCTGTTGCGAACGCCGGTTAAACCAGCACGCATCGCGGCGGTCTTGCTCCGGTCGAGCGACCAGTTAAGCAGCCGCATATATCGGTCCATCCAGGGGCCTTCGCCGTGGTCTGCGTGGCCTTTCGCCTGCAAGAAATAGGCCGCGAGCATCGGTGTGATCATCCGTGCAACCGCAAGGCTCATCAGCACTGCGATAACCACGGTGATCCCGAAGTTTTTGAAAAACTGGCCGGAAATTCCCGGCATCAGACCAACCGGCAGGAAGACCGCCACGATACAGAATGATGTCGCAACCACCGGCAAGCCGATTTCATCGGCAGCATCAATCGACGCCTGATAGGCGGACTTGCCCATCCGCATATGGCGCACAATATTCTCAATCTCCACAATCGCATCATCGACCAGAACCCCGGCCACAAGGCCCAATGCGAGCAGTGACAGCTGGTTAAGGTTAAATCCCAGCAGATCCATAAACCAGAATGTCGGGATGGCCGATAGCGGAATGGCAACCGCAGAGATTACCGTGGCGCGCCAGTCACGCAGGAAGAAAAACACCACAACAACAGCCAGTATCGCGCCTTCGACCATCGCCGCGATGGAGCTGTCATACTGGTCCTGCGTATACTTGACCGTGTTAAACAGCGGGATGAAGTTAACGCCGGGATTTTCTGCCTCAATCTCGCCGATCACCTCTTTGGCTTCATCAAAGACGGTCACGTCCGAGGCGCCTTTGGCACGCGACATGAAAAAGTTCACGACCTCTTTGTCACGGACCATACTGATCGAGGTACGCTCGCTAAAACCGTCTCGTACCGTGGCCACCGCGGATAGCTGGACGGTCCGCCCGCCGCCAAGGCTGATTTGTTTTTGCGACAAATCATACGCGGTCGCGGCATTGCCAAGAACGCGTACAGATTGGCGTGTGCCGCCAATTTCGGCCATACCGCCCGCAGCATCGATATTATCAGAGCGTAAGACCTGATTGATTTGCCGCGCCGTGACACCGAGCGCCTGCATTTTGGCTGGGTCGAGAATCACCTCGATCTCTCGGTCAACGCCGCCAAACCGGCCCGCTTCACCCATTCCGTCAATCGTGAGCAAACGCTTAGCAACCGAATCATCGATAAACCAGCTGAGCTGTTCGATCGTCATGTCATCGGCTTCGACCGCATAAATGCCCAGGAAGCCGCCAGCGATTTCTTCCTTGCTGATGCGCGGCTCCAAAATACCCTCTGGCAGGCTGCCGCGGATCGTGTCGATGGCGCTGGTCACCTCGGCAACAGCATCGCTGGGGTCTGTACCGATCTCGAATTCGATGAACGTGTTGGTGCTGCCCTCACGTGCGGTTGAATTGAGCGTCTTGACGCCGTTGATATTGCTCACCGCAGACTCAACCAGTTGAGTGATCTGGTTTTCAATTTCCGTCGGCGCGGCGCCGGGCTGGGAGATCGATACATTGACGGCGGGAAATTCGATATCCGGGTTATTCACCACATCCATGTCGCGGAAACTGAGAATTCCTGCGAGCGTGATGGCAACAAAAAACACCAGCGGAATAACCGGGTTTCTGATCGACCATGCGGATATGTTGCGAAAATCCATGATACTTAACCCTTAGCAGCTCTCGCCGGTTTCTCTGATCCAACCGGCTTGCCGTTCACATCAACCAATTGCGGGGAAATCAGTTCGCCTTCGGTCAGGAAGCCGCCAGCGCGCAAGACAACTTTCTCACGGCCCGTCAGGCCGTCCATAACTGCAATGCCTTGTGCCGTGACCAGACCGGTTTTCACACGGCGGCGCTGCGCCTTGTTGTCGGCCCCGACCACAAACACATAGGCTCCATCATCATCGGATAGAATTGCCGATTCTGGCAGCATCGGCGCAACCAATGTACCGCTGGCGATGGTGGCATTGGCAAACCCGCCGGGCCGCAATTCAGGCGCGTAAGGCAAGGCAATGCGCGCTGTCCCCTGGCGGCTTTGCGGGTCAATAACCGGTGAGATCTGCCATATTTGGCCGGTGAAATTTTTATCCGAACCAGTCGGCACAATCGTCGCTTCCAGTCCGGTAGACAGAGCCGCAAGATCAACTTCGCTCAGCTGCGCCATCATTTCCATTTCCCCGCCTTGGGCAATTCGGAACAATGCTCCAGAACCTGCGCTGACCACCTGACCAGGCTGCACCATCCGCTCCAGCACGAGACCTGATGCCGGAGCAATAATGTTAAGCCGCGAATTGCGCGCGCGCAGCTCGCCAACCTGGGCCTGCGCCACTTTTACACGGGCGCTTGCCGCATCGCGCGTTGCGGTCAGCCGGTCAATATCAGCTTTGCTGATGAAGCCGCGCTCAACCAGTTTGAGCGCGCGGTCAAGATTGGCCTGGGCGAGATTGGCATCTGCGCGCGATACCTCCACCTGGGCGGACGAACTGGCCACTTGCTGGTTTTGTACCGATCGGTCAATGACCGCCAGCACCTGACCTGCGCGTACCCAGTCACCCGCATCAACCGAAACCAGCGTCACACGCCCGCCCTCGCCGGCCACGCCAACGGGCAGTTCGCGCCGCGCCGCCAACGTACCCACCGCGTTAATCCGCCCCTCAATCGTGGTTTGACCCGGTGCGATTACACTTATCGCCGCTGCTTGACCTTCACGGTCATCACCCGCGGGTACCGCGCCTGTGCCCTGCGTTACGTAATAATATGCACCGGCAATCAGGCCGAGCAACAGGGCAATAAGCAGAATAATAATCGGCAGTTTGCTGCGCTGTGTGCGCGCGTCCGACATATCGAATTTTTCATCCGAATATTCAGCAGTTTCTGCCCGGACAGTGGTTGCATAATTCATAGTCAGTCCTGATCGCGCTTGGTCATCATTTGCCAGACACCGCGTCAAAATGGCGCCCGCTCGGCAGGTGTATTATACGCATATATCACCCAGCGCAAACACTGATGCTGCCTGTTTAACCGCTACGCGCACCATGCCGGGCATGCAAGCAGATGCTCGACCGGCGACATTCCCAGCCGATGAACACCCGTGCGCGGCACAGCAATTCTTGCTCTGAACACATAAAAAGGGCGGAGAAGTTGCCACTTCCCCGCCCTCAAATATCTATAATGTCTGCGTGATCTAGGATTAGAACCTAGCGAACGCGGCCGCGTTGGACCAGATTCACAATTCCGAGCAAGACCACCGCACCAACGACAGCAACAAGCAGCCCTGTCAGTGAAAATTCCTGAACGCTGCCGCTAATTCCGAAGAATCCAGCAACCCAGTTTCCGATAACCGAACCGACACAGCCGACAACGATGTTCCAAAATATACCCATAGATGCATCACGGTTCATCACCATGCTTGCAAGCCACCCGGCGACACCGCCAACGATAAGTGCGATAATCCAACCCATACTAACCTCCTGATTTTTTAATGTTCTGCACAGTAACGTGTCTGCGCAGGAAAGCGTTCCCGCTCAATCAGGAAAACAGGACATAGGATCAGTTTTCGGGTGGTGTAGCAGTTTAATATTTAAGCTGGCGCTCATACAAATCGCGGTAATGCTGGATCCGCGTGACGCGCAGGCCTTGCATGCCTGAACGATCGACTGCGCGCTGCCAAGAGGCGAACTCTTCCAGAGTAAGCCCGTAGCGTTCCAGCACTTCGTCAATAGTCAGCAGACCGCCATTGACCGCAGCCACCACCTCTGCCTTGCGGCGAACAACCCACCGGCGTGTTTCCGGCGGCGGCAGGTCAGCAATAGACAGCGGTTCGCCCAAAGGACCGATCACTTTGTCAGGACGTATTTTTTGGTTCTCGATCATGGCTGCTCTCTGATTGGCATTGGCGCATCGTCTGCGCTGGCCATCACCCTTGACGCATCCACTTTGCTATGCCCTAAAATAGTTGGGTTAACGCGGACGTCTGTTTTGTTAATATGCGCGCTATCTGCTTCTGCTAGAGCCTTGGACAGAACGGAAAAGCTGCCCGCATTGGCCAATGCCGCAGGGCTCTTGCCGCTGCGCAATTCACGTGCAGCATCGAAATGTGCGACCAGCTCTGGCCAGCTTATCAGGCGTAAACCGCCCGCCTCCAGCGGCTCTGACGAGTCAGCAATAGGGATAGATCCTTCGAACATTCCCTCTCTCTAGAACGGGTTAGTCAAGATCAGGTAAAGCGCCAGTTTACATCTGGTTAGGATTACCAAACGGAATGAAAGGGCCGCTTGGAAACCATGTTTTGCCCTCTGCAAGACCTGATGCTGCCACACTAGCGATATCGATACGCTACGTGTAAAGGCGCGGCATGACCACGCAGACGCTTTTTGATTCCGCGCTCGATAGCGCCGCTTTGTTCGATCTGCCGCGCGCACCGCAGGATTGCCGCATCGTCGTAGCCATGTCGGGCGGTGTAGACTCATCGGTTGTCGCTGCTTTGGCCGCCGCCACTGGCGCCGAAGTTATCGGCATTACATTGCAGCTATATGATTACGGCGCGGCAACCGGCCGCAAAGGCGCGTGTTGTGCCGGTGATGACATTGGCGACGCGCGCGCAGTTTGCGACCGCCTGGGTATTGCGCATTATGTCTTCGATCATGAAAGCGCCTTTCGCGAAGAGGTGGTCGAGCAATTCGCCGATGATTATCTGGCCGGGAAAACACCGGTTCCCTGTATTCGCTGCAATATGGGGCCAAAATTTACCGATCTGCTGCGGATGGCCAAGGAACTGAACGCCGACTGCCTGGCCACCGGCCATTATGTGCGCCGGTTGGTAGGGGCCGCTGGTCCAGAACTGCACCGCGCGATCGATCCGGCGCGTGATCAGTCTTATTTCCTTTACGCAACGACACAGGACCAGCTTGAATTTATTCGCTACCCGCTCGGCGGCATGCCCAAGGCGCAGGTACGCGCATTGGCCGAGCAAGCGGGCCTGCGTAATGCGACCAAGCCCGACAGTCAGGATATCTGTTTCGTTCCCGATGGGGATTATGCCAAAATCGTCCGCTCAGTCCGGCCCGAAGGCGGGCTGCCGGGCGCGATCGTGCATGCGCAAACCGGTGAAGAGCTGGGCCAGCACAAGGGCGTGATCCATTACACTGTCGGCCAGCGGCGGGGCTTGGAGATTGGCGGCTTGCCAGAACCACTTTATGTCGTCGGACTGGATGCCGCAAACGCGCAAGTTCTGGTCGGCCCCAAAATGATGCTCGCAGTGCATTGCGCGAATATTATCGAAACCAACCGCATCGGCCCATTGCCCGATGCGCCTTTGACGGCCAAAGTCCGTTCCTTGTCCAAGCCTGTCCCTATAATGCTCGATGGGCCGCTCGGCGCGAGCATGGCGACGACAATCCGCTTTGCGCAGCCGGAATTTGGTGTTGCCCCGGGGCAAGCGGCCGTCATCTATTGCGGCGATCGTGTGATTGGCGGGGGATGGATCGATTCAACCGATTGATCGCCATACAGGCATTCAGTCGGGCCAACGTCCCAGGACGCAGCCATAGCCTTCGCGGTATGTTGCCGTTTCCGATATGATCAATGGAAAGCGCGCCGTCACGCTTTTGGCCTCGGCATCTTCTTTGAGCGAGATCAGCTCCATGCCGTTCAGCTTGTCTTTCTCGCAATCGTCCAGATCACGCCCGCTCACAAACCGGCAGGAACAGGCGACCCGCGCCGTATAGGCCGTGCCGGCACCTGCGTAACCCTGGATCGGTGCGCGGAAAAACCAAACCGCCGCCGCGGCCGCTGCGATCACCAGCAAGAATACCCAGAGCCAGCGGCGTGACGATGCGGCGCGACCATCTTTTATCATTGCCAAGCGTTTTCCTGTGCGCGAGTGAAGTCCCCATGACCGGACTATACTGTGCCCATATCGCGCGCTGCGCTATCTTGCCAACCTTTCTGCCGCTAATTCTTGCCGGATGCAGCGATGCGCCGACGGCCAATGTACCGCTGACTGATGCGGCGCTGGCCGCAGTGTCCAACAATGCCGGTGCGCCAAGCGATATACTCGCGCGCCAGATTGATGACCTGTTCGCCAAAGATGGCTTGGGTGAAACGCGGGCTTTACTGGTTTATCACAATGGAACGCTGGTGGCAGAACGATATGGCGCAGGATATTCCAAGGATACCCGTTTTGTCGGTTGGTCGATGGCAAAAACAGTCACTGCAGTGATGATCGGAATGCTGGTGGCTGACGGGCGCTTGCGGCTCGACGAATCGGTGCCCGAACCGCGCTGGAACAGGCCGGGTGATCCGCGCGGTGAAATTACGTTGCGACAATTGCTGCAAATGCGCGCCGGGCTGCGCCATACAGAAGCTGGCGATCCGCCTTACGAATCGTCCGAAGTGCGGATGCTGTTTCTGGATGGCCGTGATGACATGGCCGATTGGGCAACGTCCCAACCGCTAGAGGCAGAGCCAGGCGCAAAATTTGAATATTCAAGCAATACAACGGTCATTTTGGCCGATGTGGCGGCGCGCGTGCTCACCAATAGTAGCGATCCTGATACGCGGCGCGATGCGGTGGAAACCTATTTGCAAACGCGGCTGTTCGGTCCGATTGGTATGGATTCTATCGTTACCGAATATGACGCCAATGGCACGCTGATCGGTGGCAGTTTAATGCATGCATCGGCCCGGGATTGGGGCAAATTTGGGGAATTTCTGCGGAATGGCGGCTCTGTCCGCGGAGCGCAGATTGTACCGCGCAAATGGATCGACTTTATGACGTCTCCCAGCACGCGCAGTCCGCATTATGGCGGGCAGACATGGCTTAACCGGCCCACTGGTGACAACCAGCACCCGTTATTCCCTGATCGCGCCCCCGAAACGATGTTCGCAGCCATCGGGCATATGGGCCAATATGTGCTGGTATCCCCCACACAAGGCCTAACCATTGTGCGGCTTGGCCATTCGACCAGCGAGGAACGTCCACCCATGCTGCAGGAGCTGGCGGATATTATGGAGCTGTATCCGGTGCGGTAACGCGTCAGGGTAAATGAAAAACGCCTTCGACCACCGTTACACACGGCCCGCCTAGCCATGCACGCCCATCTCGTCCGTCTCCTTCGAGACGGCAGATCAGATCACCCCCTCGCTGTGATGCCTGATGCGCCGTGAACTGGTTGCGGCCCAAACGCTCTGCCCAAAACGGTGCAAGTGCGGCATGCGCTGCTCCGGTCACGCTATCCTCGTCAACGCCCCATGCGGGCACGAATACCCGGCTGACAACGTCGTGACTGCCGCCCGGCGCAGTGCAGATTGCCATGATGTCGATCGCCCCCAATGCACGGATATCAGGGGCTAGTGCGCGAATGGCAGCCTCATTTTCATACAGGATTATGGCGGTTTGCTCTGCCCCGCTGACCGAGTGGAACACTGTGCCTGCGCCGCCCAGTGCCGCCATCAGCGCCGCATCATCGCGTTTTTTTACTATAGTAACCGGTAGCGACAGTTCATAGCCGTTCTTCGTCTTATAAACCGCAAGAATATCGGCTTTGCGCGTGCGGAAAGTGACACGATCGCCTGGCTTCGCGCCATCGCGCGTCAAGGCGACATGGCCCGCGGCCAGAGTGGCATGGCCGCACAATGCCACTTCGGACGTGGGTGTAAACCAGCGGAGCTCATAATCCGCTGCGCCGGTTGCGTCGGGCACCATACATGCCGTTTCCGCGAAATTGTTTTCCGCACCAATGGCCTGCAAAACCGCATCATCAAACCAGCTTTCAAGCATCATCACTGCTGCCTGATTGCCCGTGAATGGACGGTCCGCAAAAGCATCAACGTGCCAATAGGGGAGATCTGTCATGTCTCTTTTTCCAATTTCTCAAACTCGTCGCTTTCAACCAGCGTATTTCCCGGCTCGTCTACATGGCCCGCCGGGTCAATATGGATCAGCAATTCCATATTCGGGAAATGCTGCGCCAAATCACGCTCGACCCGGTCGCTGATATTATGCGCCTGTTCGACTGTCATACTGCCCGGCAAATCAACATGAAACTGCACGAAGTCCTGATTGCCGCTGCTCCGCGTCCGCAAATCATGCAAATTGCTAAGCTCCGGATGCCGGGCCGCGATCTCAATGAATTTCAGACGCTTTTCCTCTGGCCATTCACGGTCCATCAAATGATCGATCGCCTCGCCAGCAGCCCGCCAGGCCCCCCATACGAGCCACGCCGCTATTGCAAGGCCGAATAACGGATCCGCGAACTGAAACCCGGCATATTGGTCAAGCACCAATGCCGCAATAACCGCCAGATTTAGCAATAAATCCGATTGGTAATGCATATGATCAGCAGAAATTGCGACCGATCCTGTCCGTGTGATCACGTGCCGCTGCCACAACAGCAACAGCAGCGTGGCGGCAATGGCAACTATCGACACGCCGATCCCGAGCGGTGCGGCGCGTGTCGTTTCCCCTTCCACCAAACTGATAACAGACCGGAAACAGATTGCCGCCGCAGACAGGGCGATCAATAGCACCTGGAATATCGCCGCAAGCGCCTCTGCCTTGCCATGCCCGAAACGGTGGTTTCGGTCCGCGGGTTGCGCGGCAATCCATACACCGGTCAATGTCGCAATGCTCGCAATCATATCCAGCATACTATCGGCCAGACTGCCGAGCATAGCCGCAGAGCCGGTTTCAGAGCTTGCCCATAGTTTGAGAGCTACCAGAAATATGGCTGTGATGATCGAAGCGCGCGCGGCGCTATGCGTTAGCGCAGCGCGATCTGCTGATGAATCTGGCGCTGCATCGCGGGTCATGGATACAGCAGGCCGTCATCCCAGCCGCCCGGCCCGCGCGTGAACCGGCGGCGGTCATGCAGGCGGTTGGGCCGGTCCAGCCAGAACTCAAACGCGGTGGGTTTGACGGTAAAGCCCGTCCAATGCGCAGGACGTTCTACTGGGCCATTATTGAACCGTTCCTCTGCGGCCTTGAACCGCTCAACAAATGCGGACCGTGCCGGCAAAGGGCGAGACTGGTCAGAGGCGACCGCGCCCAGTTGCGAATTGCGCGACCGGCTGTGAAAATAAGCATCGGCCACCTCTGGGGTGACTTCGCTAAGCGGCCCCTCGATGCGGATTTGCCGGCGTAGGGATTTCCAGTGAAACAGCAGCGCCGCCTGCGCATTTGCGCGTATTTCCCCGCCTTTGCGGCTTTCTGCATTGGTATAAAATGTGAAACCGTCTGCATCATGCCCCTTGAGCAGGACCATCCGCACCGACGGACTGCCATCAGGCGTGGACGTCGCCAAAGCCATCGCATTTGCGTCATTGATTTCGGTTTCAAGCGCGTCGTTAAACCACAGATCGAACAGGTCGAAAGGATCGGATGAAGGGATTTCGCTGTGTAATTGTTCTAAACTCATGAGTGCGGCTTTAACGGCTGGTGGAGTGAGTGAAAAGACACATGATCGATCTTGGCGACGGGGCAATTACTATGCAGCAATCGCTTGCGCAGCAGCACTGTTGCACCTAGCTAACACGCTATGAGTGATCCGTATGCAACCTTGGGCGTGGCCCGCAGCGCGAGCGAGAGCGAAATTAAGAGCGCCTATCGCAAACTGGCGAAGGAACTGCACCCGGACAAGAACAAAGACAATCCGAAAGCGACCGAGCGTTTTTCAGCGGCCACACAGGCATATGATTTGCTGTCTGACAAAACCAAGCGCGCGCAGTTTGATCGCGGCGAAATTGATGGTGACGGCAATCCGGCCAGTCCCTTTGGTGGTGGCGGGTTTGGTGGTAGCCGGGGGCATAGTGGTATGGGCGGCATGGGCGGCCGCAGCACACAACAGGGCGGCTTCAATGCGCAGGATTTCGAAGGGTTCACGCCAGAAGGCGTTGATCTGGGTGACATTTTTGAAGGTCTGTTCGGCGGTGCCGGCGCGCGCAGCCAGTCTGGCCCTTCGGGCTTCGGGCGGCGCCCTCCTCCTCCGCCACCGCGTAAAGGGGCCGAAATTACGTACCGCTTGCGCGTGCCCTTTATCGATGCCGCACGTCTTACCGAGCAGCGCATCACACTGGCGGATGGCAAGACCATCGACATGAAATTGCCCGCCGGTGTGGAGGACGGCACCAAGGTCCGGCTGAAAGGCAAAGGTGAGAAAGGCGCAGGCGGGGCAGGGGACGGCATCGTGGTTATTTCAATCGACAATCACGCATTTTTCCGCCGCGATGGCAGCAGCGTGCGCATGGATCTGCCGATCACTCTGGATGAGGCGGTAAATGGCGCAAAGATCAAGGTTCCCACGGTTGATGGCGCCGTGATGATGACGCTGAAACCCGGTACCAATGGCGGCACTGTGCTGAGGCTCAAGGGTAAAGGCTTTTCAGCCAAGGACGGCGCGCGCGGTGACCAATTGGTCACATTGGAAATTACCCTTCCCGAAGACCTGTCTGAACTGAACAGCCGGTTGGATGGTTGGCATGACCATGACAATCCGCGTAAGCAAATGGGCGTCTAACGCTTAGTCAGACTATCACATCACACGAGGGATCTTCCGATCAGCCACTCTCGCGACATAGAATCCACTCCTGTACCGTCTCTGTCGCCCGAAGCTCGCCGGAGAAAGCGTGATCTGGTAAAGGGTAAGCTGGGGCCGGGCTCGCGGATTTTTGATATCGTTCGCCGAACCATCGCTGGCGCGTGGAATGATGGCTTCATCCATGCTGGCAATCTTGCCTATCTGTCGATGCTTTCGATCTTCCCGTTCTTCATTTTCGGTGCCGCGCTATTTTCTGCAATAGGGGAGGAGAGCGAGCGTCTTGCGCTCGTCAATGCGATGCTTGTGGCTTTGCCGCCAACCGTTCGCGGCGTGATTGAACCGGTGGCACGCACCGTGGTGGAATCGCGCAGTGGTTTGCTGTTGTGGGTTGGCGGCGCATTTGGCCTGTGGACCGTATCCGGCTTGATCGAAACGGTGCGCGACATATTGCGGCGCGCTTACGGAACCGAGGCGACATTGGCATTCTGGCGCTCCCGTCTGCTGTCAGTCGGCATAATTATCGCTTCGGTCATCGTGCTGATGCTCTCACTCATCACGCAGTTTCTGATCGGCGCGGCGCAGCAGGTTATCGCATCTTACATACCGTGGTTCATGGAAGCGATGAACGAATTATCGCTGTCCAGAATTATACCGGCGGTTGGCCTGTTCGGGTCGATTTTCATGTTGTTTATCACATTGACACCGGTTCAATATCGCGGGCGGCGATATCCCAAGTGGCCGGGTGCTGCATTGGTCACCGCATGGTGGATCGCAGTGACCATTGCCTTACCAAAAGTTCTATCGAATTTCGTCGATTACAACCTTACCTATGGCAGCCTTGCCGGGATCATGATCTCCCTCTTTTTCTTCTGGCTGGTCGGCCTTGGCATGGTAATCGGCGCAGAGCTCAACGCTGCACTGGCAAATCCGCCAAATGAGAGTACCCCAGACAATTCTGATGGCGTAGATTTAGTGAAGGACAAGACGCAATGAACGGTTTGATGGCAGGCAAGCGCGGGTTGATTATGGGCCTCGCCAACGAGAAATCGATCGCTTGGGGTATCGCAAAGCAATTGCGCGACCAGGGGGCGGAGCTTGCCTTTACCTATCAGGGCGATGCCCTGGCCAAACGCGTAAAACCATTGGCGGAGCGGCTGGGATCAGATTTTACATTTGAATGCGATGTGTCGGAAATGCATGCGCTCGATACTGCATTTGAAACACTTAAAAGCCGCTGGGACACAATAGATTTTGTGGTTCATGCAATCGGGTTTTCCGACAAGGCCGAATTGCGCGGCCAATATATCGACACCAGTCTCGACAATTTTTTGATGACGATGAACATCTCTGCTTACAGCTTGGTGGCTGTGACCAAGCGCGCAGCAGAGATGATGCCCAATGGCGGATCGATCCTGACATTGAGCTATTATGGCGCGGAGAAAGTGATCCCGCATTATAACGTCATGGGCGTCGCCAAGGCCGCGCTGGAAACCAGTGTGCAATATCTGGCAAATGATCTTGGGCTGCAGAATATCCGCGTCAATGCGATCAGCGCGGGCCCGATCAAGACGCTGGCCGCCAGCGGTATTGGCGATTTCCGTTATATCCTCAAATGGAACGAACTCAATTCACCTCTGCGCCGTAATGTAACGATTGACGATGTCGGCGGCTCTGGCGTCTATTTCCTGTCCGAATTATCGTCCGGTGTCACAGGTGAAGTGCACCACGTCGATGGCGGATATCACGTGGTCGGTATGAAACAGGAAGACGCACCCGATATCGCGCTGGATTGACGGCTGTTACTTACTTCGAGACGATTTTGAGCTGGTTGATCTCACCGCGAATAGGCGAACGCCCAGACCAAGATCGCGCATAAATCGCAACCCGGGCGTAGTCACAGCGACCGGCAAAGTTTGGTAAGTCGATTTGCATGGGGCGAATTCGGAAAGGTTGATCAAGGACGGGCTCTGGATCGCCAGGACAACTAATTTGCATTCGAACATCTTTAACTTGCGCCGCTGGGGTAAGCGTGTGCGAGATTTGCAATTGTGCCCGAGCCGAAGGTAGTGCAATGAGGCGCTCCGCAAGAATGCCGCCCTCACCTGTGCGGACGAACACCTCTATTGCCGTACCGCTAGTGACTGATTGTGCGCGAAAGCCAGTTTCGCTCGCAAATTTCCAGTCGAAAGGGATGAACTCTGATTGCCATGAAATATCTGATGCGCTGGTAGTTTTCGGACGCTCCGAAACGGCCTTGAGATATATCTCATGAGCGGCATCTGCTTCACCAACTGCCAACAACCCTGAAATTAACCGTCGATCGATATTTTTATGTACGTGATCACGCGCAAGACGTAATCGGACTAAATTTGGCAAAGAAGCTTTGTCTTTGGCAGCAAATTCTAGGAATTGGCCATGCCAATCTGAGCTATTATCAAGTATTGCAGCCAATTCAAAAGCAGCCTCTGGGTATTGTAGAGATTCCGCCAGCACGGGAAAGAAACGGCTTTTTTGTTCCGGGTGAACCCTAACGATATTGTCTAAATTAGTCAGGGCTTCGGCAAAGTTTTTTCTATCGATATGCGATTCTAGAGCTAAACCCTGGAGTAATAAGTCTCGCCTGTTCAATTTTGAGGCCAAATCCAAAATCTGATTTTTTTTGTCTATGTCCTGTTGAGCCAAAGCGATGATGCCAAGCGATTTGGGCGTTAACGGTTCAATTGCAAATGACTTCTTTGCGATGGCTCGTGCGGCTTTTGCCGAAGGAGCAATATCGCTTTCGATTTTGACTCCCGCAATGAATTTCTGCGTGGCGATCTTTTCCAAAACAACACCATTTTGGGGCATTAGCAATGCAGCCTGCTCTGGGCTTTCACGAAGCAAAACATTGCTACTCGTTTGTGCTGCCATTACTATTGCCAGAAGGATTCCGACTATTGACGCAAAGGCTAACCGCACGGGGTGCGCTATCATTTAACTTTCCTGTGCAACTTTGCCGGTTTCACCATACCCGTAACCGTAGCCGTAGCCATACCCGTAACCGTAAGTTGAATTACGTTGGTCAAGCATGGTTATAAGTCCACCCAAAATATTGGCATTGGCTGAACGCAGACGTGTCAGAGCGTTGTCAATTGCGCGAATATTTGCACCATTGGATTCAACAACGAAAACGACGCCCTCAATTGCTTTCGACACTTCTAGAGCGTCCGCAAGCCCTAAAACAGGTGCTCCATCAACGATGATCTGATCGTAGTCTTCGAGCGCAGTCTGTACAATGTTGGATAAGGCAGGTCCAGCAAGAAGCTCTACTGGATTTGGCGGTTTGTGGCCTGTCGGCAATAAATCAAACCCATGTGAATCGATTTCAATTGTACATTCTGGCAACGACGCTTCACCGACCAGCAATGCACTAAGACCTATTTCTGGTGTGCTGTCGTAGCCGAGAAAGTCGCTCAGGCCTGAGTTGCGTAAATCAGCGTCAATGAGAAGCACTTTCTTGCCGAGTTGCGCAAAGCTGCGTGCCAAAGCGACGGAAGAGATACTTTTACCTTCATTGGGACGGGTGCTCGTCAACATGACAGAACGCGGGGCCCCTGTGGAGGTGAGGAACATCATATTGGTTCTCGCTGCCGAGTAAGCCTCACTTATCTCGGAGCTACGGAGTTGGATGGCTTCAACGATATCTTGGCCTTCTAAACGAGGGATTAGTCCGAGAGCGTACAGCCCTAGGCGACGCGAGATGTCTGATGGATCCCTGACAGTATTATCCATTGTTTCGCGAACGTATACGAGCAGTACCGCGAAAATTGATGAAAGGCCAAGGCCAACTAACAAGTTAAAAAACAAGGAAGGATAATATGAGCTCGATGGTGCGACCGCGAGGTCTACTAAGGTAATATTATTTTTACCTGCACCAGCAGCTTCAAGTCCTTTATACCGCTGCAAAAGCGCATCATAGATCTGACGATTGGTATCGACTTCACGTTGCAAAATACCATATTGAATACCCTGATTTTGCTGACCCAAGAAGGTGTTTTTAGTTTCGTTTAATTTTGCTCGGAGCAAACTCTCCTGCAACCTTGCTTTTTTGAGCTGCGACCGTAAGCTTTGATCATCATTGGAGTTTTCACGAGAAATAGCCTGCCTAATGGCTGAAATCTCAGCCTGTTTAGACTTGATTTCAGGGTAAGCAGGACCAAATTTTGATTGGAGCTCCGCCAACTGTGCTTGTGCCTCGGCCAACCTTGATTGTGAAGCAGCTAGTCCACTGTTGGCATTTTCATTGGAGGCACCGGCTCGTAAGGCACTTTCCGCTCTGATACGTTCTGTTGTAGCCAGAGCCAATGCCTCACTTAACAAAGTGAGTTCAGAGCCAATAAGCGACTGCGATGCAGTTTCTGAACCGCCCTGCTCTCCACCGCTATTTAATATTACAATACCGTTAGCATTAGCATATTGAATAAGCTCGCTTTCAGACAAGGACAGCCTCTCACGCAACTCTTCAATCTGCGCGTCCAACGAGTCGCGCGCCTCGATATTATCTCCAAATTGTTTCTCGTAATTCGCACTCAAAAACTCTCTAGCCCATAAGTTTGCAATGCTTGCCGAAACATCCGGGTCGGGACTGGAAAACTCCAAATCGATCAGAGACGAGTTTTCGACTTTCGTGATAGTGATGTTATTGAGCAAAATCCCAACTATATAACGGGCTGACACGTTTTGTTCTTCATCTATATTGAAGGCGTCTAGAAAATTCGCATCCCTGGTCAAGTTGCCTGAATCGACTACACGTTCGGCAACCGAGTACGATTGCAGCAATTCGATTTGAGTCGTGATGTAAAGACGATCATCGCCCCTGCCTTGCAATTCAAAGGTGTCAATTGCGGTTGCATTTTGCTGTGTCAGCAAAATTTCAATCCGAGAGGCGGCTTTGTATAAGTCGGTGGAAAGTAGGGTGACGACAAGGCCGGCCAACAAGCCTGCTATAACGATTCCAACCAGCCAATATTTAAGCTCCAACGCTTGGATCAATAGCCTATCAAAGTCAATCAGGGCATCATTTCGAGATACATCGTCGCCTATTGCCGCGCCTGGCAATGTTGGCATTTTTTGGGTATCGTAATCAGCTCGTGTCATAAAATTGCAATCAGTTTAGCACGCGGTCGACAAGTACGACACTCGTCGACAATAGTGGAATAAATCCAAGCACTGTTTCTAAATTTCGGCGCGCAACTGAATCGCCAACTGTCACAATATCACCTGGATATAACCGAGGGTCCGTATAGTTGCCGCGCTGGATGGCTTGGATATTGTACGCGCCGATATACCGTCGCCCATCGACTTCTCTAATAACCAGCACATCATCCTTTTTAGCATAGTCAGCCAGCCCGCCCGCATTATTAACTGCGCGCAACAGAGTGGGCGAACTTACTGCCGGATAGGATCCCGGCTTCGACACCTGCCCGCCAACTGAAATCGAAGGCGCCCCTAAAGAAGTTGCCTGCACACGGACCTGCGGATCAATCACATAATCACCCCGCAAACGGTCTGCGATGATTTTCGCGGCTTGCCGAGTAGTCTTGCCCTGCAAATAAAGATCACCGACCAAAGGATAGCTGATGTAACCCGAGCCATCCGTGATATAGGTACCACTCAGAAGCTCAGATTCAGAAACCACAATTTCTAATGTTTCCTGAGTGCCAATTATATGTTCTGTTAGCCCTGTGGGAGCAGGAAGAGCATCCAAATCCGCTACCTCTATTGTGGGTTCAGAGCCGTAAGGTTGTGTGCTAACACAGGCAACCAGGGCAAAACAGGTGCAAAAAAGAATGAACAAACTTTTGAGTGGTGTAATCATATGTGCCTTGTTTTATTCGTGCGGCCTTACCCATAGTGATGCCGTATGCAAGGGTGTTCTTCAGGCTAAATGGAAAAATACATACCCCCTTGCTCTGTGCAGACCTATCACGTTCATAAACTCGTATCGCATAGTGCCTAATCGGTTGCCGGCTCCAAGATCAGTGCAGCTAGTAGAGCGGTTATGGCAAATTGGAATAGTGGGGTTCTTAAAGGGTAATCCACTAGGCTCGCGAAAACGACAACTGCTGCGCATCCGATCCAGAACACCTGAGTTATGAGTTGTTGGCGATTGGACGCACCAAGCCCAGTCAAGCACCGCAAGAAACCAATTCCACCAATCACCAAGATGGAAAGGGCGGGAACACCGCCCTCAATAAAAAACTGCGCCCAATCATTATGGGCCTGATTCACATACTCTGGAGTCATAAGTGCCGCGGGCTCATATATGTGATATACCTCTTCAAATGATCCAAAGCCGGCACCCCAAAACCAGAATGTTGAAACCATCTCAGTTAGCACAGGTATTATTTTGAACCGCATATCGTCAAAGGCTCCGGCGCTTGTTAAAGACTGCAAGGCAGGGGCACGGTCAAATGTGAAAAACAGCGTGGTTATAGAAGTTATGGCAACCAACAAACCGACGGATAAAAGCCTTGATCCGATAGGAACACCAAATATGGTAGGCAAATCCTTTTTAGAATGTTTGTTAAGCCCTAAGTGAAGCAAAAACATAGCCGCACTAGCCAACAAAGCGAACAACGTAGAGAGTAGCCCTGCTCTAGAACCTGCCGTCAGTGAGGGCAGCAGCACGAAAACGAACGCGCCAAACAACAGAGCACTTTGCCAATGTCGAGAGTGCTTACGGTTTTGGTCACAAATAATATATGCGATGACCATGAGAGAAATTGCCCCAAACACTGCAGAGTGATTTTCGTTAGCGAACAATCCCACTGCGCTGCCGTGATTTGTGATGCGGTATTGATAAAGCCACTCATTTCCGGAACTGATAATCTGTGCCAAGCCGATCAATGCATCGACAAAGCCGATAGAAGCCACAACATACAGCAGGGTTGTGCGCTTAACTTTTGTCACCACAATGATCAGCAGGGCAACAACTGGAATTATAAGGCTGAACAGTGCGTTGAGGGTTCTTGTTGGAGTAAGTGACATCGGGCGCCAATAATCGCCCTGCCCTACTAAGAGAGACAGCTCTGCAACAAATTCACGACCTGGCAGACTTTGCCAAATCGAAGGCGGTAGCGGTATTAATTGCAGTATCATAATGACGAGCAGCACAAGAATACATATGAGAGGTGCTCTGAACGCTTTAGCGGCGACAGGCTCGTAGAGATATATCGCAGGAATTAGAAATAACGCAGCAACTGGTCGAAGGATCACCAGCTGTCCCGCATCCGCTCGAGATGCCCCGCCCAGAACAGCAACGGCCACCGCTAAGACAGCAAACATGGCCCAGCCCCCAGCGCCCACCGCGCCTTTTTTTTCTTGCAGTTTGAGGGGTTTATACAATCTTTCAGCCCTAAACGATCCAATGTCATACAACACTGATATGCCGCACAAACACAGCATTCAGTCTATTTTCAGCCTGCCTTTTGCCGCAAAAACTAGGTTCACTTTCCTGGCTTTACCCTGTACCAGCCCGGCCATCGATAGTGCCATTACGAAGGGTCGTCTACATATACAACGCTGGCGTATGAGGTGTTATGGATATTTTGAATGACCGTCTGGAAACGCAATGACTGATTCTTCTAAGAAAATCGCGATAATAGGATTGGGATATGTCGGCCTACCACTGGCGGTAGAGTTTGGAAAAATTCGCGATGTCGTTGGGTTTGATATCAATGAGCATCGGACTGCTCAGTTGCAAGCCGGAATTGACGAAACTTTAGAAGTTGAAAAAAAAGAGTTTGCGGAAGCAAGGCATCTTACTTTTACGGCCAACAGCGCTGACTTGGCTTCTGCATCTATATACATAGTAACGGTCCCTACGCCAATTGACGAACAGAAGCGTCCAGATCTCACGCCACTGATAACGGCATCCGAAACTGTAGGCCGAGTGCTTAAAAAGGGTGATATCGTGGTCTATGAGAGCACCGTATATCCCGGTGCAACTGAGGAAGATTGCGTCCCTGTGCTCGAACGCATTTCCGGACTTAAATTTAATGCTGATTTCTATGTTGGTTACTCGCCAGAGCGTATTAATCCGGGGGATAAGCAACATCGTTTGCCTGATATCCTTAAGGTTACTTCAGGTTCTACGCCTGAGATTGCTGATGCGGTTGACAAATTATATTCAGACATCATCACTGCTGGCACTTACAAAGCGGAAAGCATTCGCGTGGCAGAAGCTGCCAAAGTTATCGAGAACACGCAGCGTGACCTGAATATAGCACTGGTCAACGAGCTTGCGATTATCTTCAATAAAATAGAGATTGATACAGATTCCGTGCTAAGGGCTGCTGGCACAAAGTGGAACTTCTTACCTTTCCGTCCCGGCCTGGTGGGAGGGCACTGTATCGGGGTTGATCCGTATTATCTGACACACAAGGCAGAGGCTATGGGGTACCACCCACAAGTGATACTCGCCGGACGCCGCATAAATGACGGTATGGGTGCATATGTTGCGGGCCGGTTAGTGAAAGCAATGCTAAAGCGCAAAATCCAAGTTAACGGTTCACGCGTTTTGATACTTGGACTTGCATTTAAGGAAAATTGTCCTGACCTCCGCAACACGCGAGTGGTAGATGTAGTCGCGGAATTGCAAGACTATGGCGTGGTGGTCGATGTTCATGATCCCTGGGTCAGCGCAAAAGAAGCGCGACGGCAATACGGAATTGAGTTAATTCACCAGCCTCCAAGCAGCGCCTATGACGGAATTATTCTAGCAGTTGCGCATGAAAATTATCATGTAGATGGGGCGACAGAAATCCGCAGCTATGGACATCAGGACCATGTGTTCTGCGACCTCAAAAGCGTTTTCCCACCCGGTGAGAGCGACTTAAGATTGTGATGGACATAACGTCATTAGAACAAGCTGTGGGACCAAACATATCACTCAGGCTTATACAGCCTGAGGATGCATCGTATGTCCATCATTTGAGAACTAGCTCAAAGTATAACACGCACCTATCGCAGGTTACTGGTACAGTAAATCAGCAAAAGAAATGGATTGAGGGGTACAAGAAAAAAGAATCTGTAGGACGGGAGTTCTATTATGTAATAGAACGCAAAGATAAAATACCTTGTGGGGTAATTAGGCTATATGATATTAGCTTGGACCGATACACTTGGGGTAGTTGGATTTTGGACGAGAACAAACCCCGAAAAGCTGCACTTGAGAGCGCATTACTTTCATTTGGCATTGGGTTTGACGTGCTTAAACTTGACGTTGCAAAAATTGACGTGCGTTTAGAAAATAGCCACGCTGAAGCGTTTTATCGTCGCTTCGGCATGGTCGAAACTCACAGGACGGACAGAGACATTTTTTTCGTTTATTCGCGTAGTCAATTCCAGGCAGACAAATATGCCTACTACGACATCCTTAGTGAAGACGAGTAAGATGGCAAGATTACCTGAAACCAGCTCTTTACCTCCTAACGCTTCAATCTCTGGAAGTGCCGTGATTGACTCTCGCGCGATTTTCGCTGGTGATGGAATTGTCTTACGTGACAACGTGCGACTCGATGCTGCCTGCGTGATTGGGGAAGGCGTCACGATTGGTCAGGGTGCTTGGGTCAAGGCGGGGGCAGTTGTGCTGCGTTCTGTACCGGCCAATGCAATTGTAGAGGGTAACCCAGCAGAAGTTGTTGGTTATCTGCACGGAAGGCGCTTAAATGAACGGCCTTGTCCCACACTCATAGACATCCACAGTTATGATCACGTGGAGCGCCCGGCGCGCATACCTTTGGATATCAGCGATAGTGCCTTGTATTTAATGCGAAGGATAGATGATGCGAGGGGCGCTTTGACTGTTGGAGAGGTGCCGACAGAACTGCCGTTTACGCCCAAAAGATATTTCGCCGTTTTTGACGTTCCCACAGTTGAGCTGCGCGGCGAGCACGCACACAAGTACTGTCAGCAATTTTTGATATGCTTACATGGTTCTTGTAAAGTGCTTTTGGATGATGGCCAAAAGCGCAGTGAGGTCATTCTAGATCGACCTGATATGGGTGTGTTTATGCCCGAAATGACTTGGGGTACGCAGTATCGCTACACCTCGGATGCAGTGCTTCTGGTTTTTGCCTCCCGACCTTACGAAGAAAATGATTATCTGCGTACTTACGATGAATTTCTTGCCGAACTAGAAATACGTAAAACATGACAATACCATTCCTTGACCTTGGCTCAGCGTATCGTGAGCTTAAACCGCAAATTGATAACGCGATATCCCGCGTGCTTGACAGCGGGTGCTATATTCTTGGTCCAGAAGTTGAGGCATTCGAGGCCGAGTGGGCGGCTTTTTGCGAGGCCGACTATGCTGTTGGATTAGCAAATGGCCTAGACGCATTGACTTTAGCTTTGAGGGCACTTGATGTAGGGCCTGGCGACGAAGTAATTGTGCCATCTAACACCTATATCGCGACATGGCTGGCCGTAACCAATGTCGGCGCGACTCCAATCCCGGTAGAGCCTGATATGGCCACCTATAATATTGATCCTGCCCTTTTAGAGTGCGCTATAACTCCGCAAACACGGGCAATTCTTCCGGTGCATCTTTACGGCCAACCAGCAGATATGCATCCTATCCTAGACGTAGCAAAACGTTATAATTTACGTGTTATTGAAGATGCTGCGCAAGCGCATGGAGCGCGATATAAAGGACAAAGAATAGGGGCGCATGGCGACATTGTTTGCTGGAGCTTCTATCCCGGTAAAAACCTCGGAGCCCTTGGAGATGCTGGGGCAATTACCACAAATGATGCCAAGTTGGCCACGCGCGTTTCCATCTTGCGCAATTATGGTTCTCAGCAAAAATATATTAATGAAGAAATTGGCGTAAATTCACGGTTAGATCCGCTTCAGGCTGCGGTTTTGCGAGTAAAGCTAACGGTGCTGGACGAGTGGACAGAGCGCCGCGCCATTATAGCAGCCACATACACAGATGGATTGAAAGATACTGGTCTTATTTCGCCCTACGTTCCCGACTGGGCCCAGCCCGCTTGGCACTTATATGTGATCCGCACGCCTGATCGGGCAGCACTTCAAGTGAGACTAGCAGATGCCGGAATAGGTACGCTTATCCATTACCCTATTCCTCCTCATATGCAGAATGCCTATTCAAATCTTGGGATAGAACCAGATGCGCTACCACTAGCCCGAGATTTAGCAGGAGATATGCTAAGTCTGCCTTTGAGCCCGCATTTACGGCGCGAAAATGCGTATGACATAATTCGCTTTGTTGACTCAAAATGATTTCAAGGCTTTTCAAAGGTGCCTTCAGGCGTTTTGTAAGATTTACTAGAGTGCAAAAATTTAAATTGCTTTCCACGAATACTTCGGTCGGACCAAATCCACAGACTTACCAGCCGCTAAATTTAGTTGGTGAAGGAACCATTGAATTCGGAGAAAAAGTGAAGATTGGAGTAGGTAGTTCACCGAGCTTTTGGTCTTCTGAATGTTACATTGAGGCGCGAGAAGATTCGTCTTTGGTGAAAATTGGGGATTATACTTGGATTAACAATAATTTTTCGGTTATTTCTGAAAGATCTTTCATAGATATTGGTGAAAATTGTTTCATAGGCCATGACGTGTTTATCATAGACAGTGATTTTCATTCTATTGATCCTGATCAGAGGCATGCCGGGCAGTCATCTGCATCACAATCGGTGACTGTGGGAGGAAATGTCTTTGTTGGCTCTAGAGTTATCATATTGAAAAATACCGACATTGGGGCTGGCAGCGTTATTGCTGCTGGGTCAGTGGTTTCTGGTAAATTTCCTCCTCGAAGTTTAATTGCTGGTAATCCAGCCAAGATTGTGAAGTCAATTTAATTGACTCAGGCGCGCGGGTTGGTCCGCTCTATGGTGGTTATAGGTTCTGCACAGGCTGTAAATATTCTGATTTCAATAGTCAGAATGAAAGTGCTGTCAATCTTACTCGGCCCCAGCGGTGTCGGCCTATTAAGTGTTTACAGCAATTTTCAAATTACTGTGCAACAGGCGTCTGGGATCGGCATGAGCTCCAGTGGTGTTCGTGAAATTGCAGCTTCGCGTGGAGAACCAGTAGCTCTGAGCCGGGTGCGCCGGGTTTTATTTGCCGCCCACCTTGTGCAAGGCGGGCTGGCAATGGTCGTTGTTTGGCTGCTGCAGAACGAGATTGCTTCACTGTTGTTTGGCAGCACGGCACACGCAACAGAAGTCGGGCTCATAGGGGTTGCAGTTCTTTTTGCGCTATTGAGTACTGCGCAAACTGCCTTGTTACAGGGCATGCGTCGTATAGCGGACCTTGGCCAAATAACCGTTATTGCGGCCTTTCTTGGCACAATAGCGGGACTTGGCGCGGTGTGGCTCAAAGGCGAAGCTGGTTTGATTGTTTTTGTCATAGTGCAACCTTTGTCTACGGCCCTGATTGCACTGCGGTACACTCGACGTCTGGCCAAACCAATAAACCTCAAGTTGTCGCTCGTGGAAATATGGGAAACTTGGAAACCGCTGGCTTCGCTAGGCTCTGCCTTCATGCTGGGCGGGTTGGCTACAACTGTTACACTTCTGCTGGTTCTTGGCAGGATCACACAAGAACTTGGCCTAGACTCCGCCGGACACTTTGCTGCAGCTTGGGGTATTTCGATGACATATGTTGGCTTGCTTTTAGCCGCGATGGGTGCAGATTATTATCCTAGACTAACCGAAGCTATCACAAACCGGGCTGCGGCTGTTGATCTTATGAACGATCAGGCCCAATTGGCACTAGCCATAGGGGGGCCAATTTTGCTGCTACTGATCGGCTTGGCACCCATCGCTATTGCTCTATTGTATTCTGCAGAATTCGAGCCTTCCGTTAACTTACTGCAATGGCAGACTGTCGGTAATGTATTCAAACTTGCAAGCTGGCCGCTTGGCTTTGCTATCGCTGCCTCTGCTAGAGGTAAGACTTTTTTAGCCATACAGCTAAATTTTAATATCCTGTTTCTTTTGATGCTTTGGCCCACTCTTGAAACGTTCGGTATACAAGTAGCAGGCCCAGCGTTCACCCTCGCATATTTCCTGCACTTCTTACTGGTTGTTTTTCTGGTTCGTAACATTCATGGCTTTTGTTGGCAGTCTCTGTCCCTCGGCCTGCTGGGTTTGCATGCTACTCTTTCCATATTATTACTTTCTCTCGCGCTAACAGCGCCATTTGCGGCAGCCTTGGCATCGCCGATTTTTGCTGGAATCACGGGGCTTTTCGGCCTACGCGTCGTTCTAACCAAAGTGGGCACTGAAGGGCGGCTAGCTTCTAGGCTTTCGGGTCTGTACACTCTCATCGGTTGGCCGATACAGAATATACACAATGACTAACTCTAACCTTAAGCCTCCGCTTGTAACATTTGCCCTCTTCACATACAATCAGGAGGATTATGTGCGTGAAGCAATAGCGGGTGCTTTTGCTCAGACGTACCAACCGTTAGAAATCGTTCTTTCTGACGATTGCTCAACCGACGAAACATACGAAATTATGAAGGAAATGGCCGAGAAATATACCGGCCCGCATAAGGTGGCTATCCGCCAGAACAGCGTCAATGCAGGCACGCTGCGTCATGTGCAACAGGCTGTGGAGGCAAGTTCAGGTGAATTGATAGTCATAGCAGCCGGGGATGATGTTTCGCGCCCAAATCGCGTCGCAAGACTTTATGAAACTTGGAGCCAGTGCGACAGCTGGGCTGTATTTTCAGACTTCGCCGAAATCGATGATCAAGGTAAAATCACTGCTTATCACAAGCAAAATGACTGCATTGCAGCTCCAGGATATAGATTAAGATCTTATATGAATGGCCCGGTCAACGAGCGAAGCATCGTTCATGGCGCCACCTCTGCGTATGACAGATCGCTTTTCCAGTTTCTTGAGCTATCAGATGATGCCTATATCCTTTCAGAAGACGGAGCCTTGAGTTTACTTTTACATATTTTGAACAAGGATGTGTCGTACATACGAGAGCCACTCGTGGAATATAGAGTGCACGATAGGTCTCTAACCAATTCGAAAATAGGCCGCAATTCGTGGTCAGACCTGGTTGACGCGGAGACGAAAATAGCCAAGCACGCACTGTCGCAATCTCACAGGTGTTCATTCATTCTTGAAGCCAACCGTCGCTTTTCTAAAGGGGACGAAAAGCGCGTTGACGAGCACAAGGTATTCCAAGACTATAAAAGGCAACAACTATTAGCTAGTTGGTGGGACATTCGTCCGTCCCAACGCCTAAAAGGCATTATCAAGCACAAAGTCATGTTTGAAAAATGGGCGCTTCCGCGAATTCTGCCGATGAAAATCTTTCTATCTTTCAAATACGTATCCGAAATTTTTCGGCGGTATTAGTTCGCGATTCTCTAGATTATCAGTTTTGAAAAATAGGTGCCTCCTCCAGCCTGTCTAGTTGAAAGAAAGAGCGATATGAAAATTTGGTCTGGTTTGCCATTTAAAATCGTAAGACTTTTTAGAACTTTGCGTAGCAGGTTAAAAATTCACGAGCTTCGTCTACGTGGGGTCGACATAGCCGATGGCGCGTTTGTTCATCATAGTGCTGTATTAGAACCATCTGGCGGTACAATTACTATTGGCGAAGGCACTTATATCGATAGCGGGGTCATCCTACGTCCGCTTGGTGGCCTGATTAAAATTGGCAAGAACTGTTCCATAAATGCGTATTCTGTTCTTTATGGCGGCGGCGGCCTAGAAATTGGTGATAATACCCGAATAGCAGCACATACCGTTATCATCCCTTCAAACCATATTTTTGCAGACCGCGATATACCCATTAAAGATCAAGGGCTTAGCCAAATAGGTATAGTTGTTGAAAACGATGTTTGGGTCGGTGCTGGTACCAGAATCCTAGACGGTGTGACAGTTAATACCGGCGCCGTTATTGGGGCGGGATCGGTGGTAACAAAATCAATCTCAAGCAACACAGTGGTCGTCGGTGTCCCTGCAAAGCAAATTGCATTTCGATGAAAATTAACAGGCAAAAAGCGATTAGGGCGTTACTGATCACTCCACAACTCAAAGCCCAAGGCGGTCGCGAGCAGCTGTCTGACTTATTAATGAATAGCTTACGCCGAGTGGTAGGTGGCCAGTTGGAGGTTTATCGCCTGCCTCATCCTGATACGCGAATACCGATAACAGAACGTATAATGGGGCGGATAGACGGCATCACTTCTCGCGTAGAAAGAGAGTTGCTTACCCATCTTTCTAATTCATCCTACGATTGCGTTTTGATTGAAGGGTCCAACCTAGGTCGGCTGGCGCAGACATTAAAAAAAGCAAAAATCACTATCCCAATCGTAACGTTTTATCATAATGTTGAAGCTCGATTTTTTTGGGATGGATTTCGCGCCAATCCATCGCTGCGTTCTATAGGTGTTTTGGCCGCAAACATAGTTTCAGAATTCAAGGCGTCTAAATATTCTGATCGCCGCGTCATGTTGACAAATCGTGATTCTCAATTGTTGGAAAAAATATATTGGAGAAAAGGCACAGACATTTTACCGATGGCTTTGCGTGATCAACTCACATTAGCGACAGAAAAAACCGGACGCCCCTACCGAGAACCATATGCTCTTTTTGTCGGAGGTGCATTTTATGCAAATGTTGAGGGCATGGCATGGTACGCTCGCAAAATTGCTCCGCATGCGCAAATACCGACAGTAGTAATCGGCCGCGGTATGGGCGCGCACAAATCCAGACTAGAGCAATGGGGCGGAGTGCATGTCATTGGCGCCGTTGATGATCTAGAGGCGTGGTACTCTCATGCGCAAACCGTAGTAGCGCCAATTCTCTCTGGCTCCGGTATGAAAACAAAAACGGCAGAAGCCCTGATGCACGGCAAGCCTGTGATAGGTACTCCAGAGGCTTTTGTGGGCTATAATCTCAGCGATAATGTTAATCTGAAGGTTTGCCAGAAACCTGCAGAATTCTTAGACGCATTGAAGCTTGCCGCTGCAGACTCCACAATGTTCAACGAAGAATTGCGGGCTTTATACGAGGGGAATCACTCGGAAAAGGCGATGCAAGAACGCCTTGCTGTGATTTTGGAGCACGTTACTCGAGACAGCGTTTATCGTAACTCCGAGGCTCGCTAGGGATGCGGCAAACTATATCGTGCGTTCAAGTTGGGAAAACAGGCAAACCTTTGCCCACCAGAAAACGAAATTCATGTCCTGTTGCGCATTATATCATTACATTATAACGCAATCTTCCTTTGCCCGAGGTGATCGCATTCAAGCCCCAACGGCTGAACAAGGGTACGAATCGTAATGAAATATTTGTTAAGATCATTGGTACCAGCTTCCATGCAGGTTCCGGTTAAATACATGATAAACAAGTGGAGAAAGCAACTCGAGCCTGAAATGGAATTGCTGCCTTTTTTGGCTAAACCAGGAGAGAGGGCTCTCGATATCGGTGGAAATCGAGGGCTATATACGTACGCTCTTTGGCGGCTCGGATCGAAGGTAGATGTCTTCGAACCTAATCCTGAATGTTCGAAAGTCCTAACTGCGTGGGCCTCAAACAAAAAAACCGTGGTTGTTCATACAGTCGGGCTATCAAATGAGACAGGCGAAGCAGAACTTCACATTCCTTTAGACAAGTTTGGTAACGCGCACGATGCTTCTGCATCCTTGAACCGATCGGTTTCCGCGACGACACGCGATGAGCGCATTGTACTATCTACGTTGGATAGCTTCGCTTTTGATATGGTGAGCGTCGTAAAAATTGATGTAGAAGGACACGAATATAATGCGCTAATGGGAGGGAAGCGATTGTTTCAATCCCAACGCCCAAGTTTAATAGTGGAAATTGAGCAAAGGCACAATACCGAATCAATAAGCAATATTTTCTGCCTGATAAAATCATGGGGATATTGCGGTTACTTCTTGAGGGCAGGAAAGCTTGTTGATTTAGAGCTATTTGATTTGCACAAAGATCAAAATTTAGAGAATCTTGCTAAAAATATTGGAAGTTACATAAATAATTTCTTGTTTCTACATACAACCCGATTGGAGCAGGGCTCATACACAGATCTTATTTCCAAATGGGGTCCTAAATGAAAATATTAGTTATAACCCCTCTGTTCGCAATAGCTGGGGTACCATTGGCTCAAGTGCGCTTCGCCAACGCCTTGCAAACAAGAGGGCATACAGTCGAATTGGTAATTGGACATGTGCATGCAGATCATGAATTTACGCCGCCAAAAAATTTGAAGGTCACAATTTGGAACAAACCTAACGTACAGGGTATGTTTTGGCCACTGGTTCAATATTTGCGCCGAGAGAAGCCAGACGTCGTCTTCTCTGCGGAAGACCATCTGAACATCGTGGCGCTTATGGCAGCCATTGTAAGTCGGTCTAAAGCCAAGTTTAGCGGCTCTTGCAGAGTTACGCCCTTTGATACCTATTCGGACAAGCTATTTAGCAAGGGCTGGTTGTTGAAACAACTCGCTAGGTTTGTAATGAAGCGCGCTGATGCTTTAACGTGTGTTTCCAAAGATATGGTTGCGCAGTACCAACGCGTGTTTTCATCACCGCCCCATCAATGTGTTTATAATATCGTGGATGATACGCAATCGCGTACAAAAATGCGCGAGAGCTGCGACCATCCTTGGTTGCAAGAGGGACGTACAACCCCTGTCGCAGTAGCCGCCGGCCGTTTGGCCACATGGAAGGGGTTTGCCGGTGCGATCGAAGCCATTCATCTGGTTAATAAACGTCGGCAAATCAGATTGCTTATATTGGGCGACGGCCCATTACGCTCAGATCTTCAGGAAATGATAGAAAGCCTCGGTCTAGCTAATATCATAGAATTGTCAGGTTATGTTCAAAACCCACTTAAATATTTCACGAAGGCCGACATCTTTCTCCTATCCTCGTTGGTGGAAGGTATGCCTAATGTCTTAGTAGAGGCAATGATGTGCGGCTGTACACCAGTGGCTGCTGACTGCCCCACAGGGCCGCGCGAATTACTACAGGGTGGAAGATTCGGATACCTTGTACCAGTCAAAGATGCCGCGGCCATGGCCGAGGCAATCGAAGCTGCATTAGACAAACCCATATCGAAAGAAAATCTAGATTTGGCTGTGGCGCCGTTCAAAGAGGAGCTCGTTCTTGATCGACACTTTGAAATTTTAGGCGTCCCGGGATGAAAGTGGCCCTCAATGCTACCAGCCTTAATGATCGACCTTCTGGTGCTCGGCATCGCTTCGTCGGTATCTACGGGCCTTTGTTTAAGCATCTCAAAGATGTGGAATTCATTATATATGAGCCTAAGGACTGTAGCGTCGTCGACTGGTTCCCAGATCAGCCCAACATTTCAAACCGGAAAACGCCTATTCCAAGCTTTGGGAGAACGGGAAAATTTCTGGCTGGCATAAATTATTGGCCACGTGCGTTATCCAAAGAAAAGTTCGACATATTCGAAGCTATGCATCTGCCCCTTACACGGCCGCCTGCAGGAAAAACTATACTCACCATTCACGATATACGAGGATTAAACAAACAAAATAATTTTACCAACCGCGCTTTGTTTGCCGCCGTTTTGAAAGACGCTTTGAAGCGCGCCGATCACATTGTCACTGTTTCTCATACTATGCGTTCAGAAATTTTAAAATTTCATGCCGCAGCTTCTGTATCTGTAATTTACAATGGCATTGACAAGGCTGCGATGGCCAACGTGGCCAAAGGGCGAATAGATAAGTTTCGTACTCGATACGGTTTAGCGCAAGAGTATATCCTCGCCGTTGGACATTTCGAGCCGCGAAAAAATTATCCTCGCCTGATCGAGGCTATGTCTCTATTGAAGCAGCGCGGGACTGATTGCCCCCTCGTGATTATCGGTAATGATAGCGGAGAAGCATCGGCATTGAAGCGGTTGATCGTAGGACTGGGTCTAGATCAGCAAGTTACCTTACTGACAGGCCTATCTGATGATGACGTCCGTTGCGCCTATCTAAATTGTAAACTATTCGTATTTCCATCATTTTATGAAGGGTTTGGTATCCCAATCCTGGAAGCAATGGCTGCTAGAAAACCAATGGTACTCAGTGATGTAGCTATATTTCGGGAGATCACACAAAATCGCAGTATTTATTTTAATCAATATTGTGTTGAATCAATGGCGGATGCCATTGAAATTGGAATATGTTCTGAGGAGGCCGTTGCCAATATGGTCGAATATGGTGACCAACGCTTAGAAGATTTTAAATTTACGCGGCAAGCAGAAAAGTTGGCGCAACTATACAAGGCCCAGTCATCACAATGAGATATGCTCGGACCACAATGAGGTCCCTATGCTTATAGGTATTACTTTGTGCACCAAAACCTTAGGTTGGATGCAGCCAGACAGCTTTGGATGTCTTTGGCTCAATGCAGACCGGGCAAATTGATATGTGCGGAATTTGTGGATTGCTCCGCCCTGCCTTAAACCGTGATTTGAAGGGCGCCGTCACCCAGATGGCAGATGCCTTACATCACAGGGGGCCGGATGAGTGCGGTATTTGGGCAGACCGTGAAAATGGCATCGCCCTTGGCCATCGCAGATTGTCTGTTCAGGATTTGACTGCTGCCGGTTCGCAGCCCATGACATCGGCCTGTGGGCGCTATGTTATGGCGTTCAACGGCGAGATATATAATCATCTGACTTTGCGCTCAGAACTGCATGCTACAGGATTTACATCGGCTTGGCGCGGTGAGTCGGATACGGAAACACTTCTAGCAAGCATTGCGCAATTAGGAATCAAAAGAGCTTTAAAACGGGCCTACGGTATGTTCAGCCTGGCTGTCTGGGATACAGAACGCCGCCAGCTCCACTTGGCGCGTGATAGGATGGGAGAGAAACCGCTTTACTTGGCCCGGATAGATCAAGGTTGGGCCTTCGGATCAGAATTAAAGGCATTGCTGTCTGCCCCTGATTTTAACGCACGCCTTTGCTGTGATGCAATCACCTCGTATCTTGCATACGGCTATGTTCCTGACACGCAGTGCATATTTGAGGGCGTCGAAAAAGTGCCCCCTGGTTATATTACCACCTTGTCGTTGACTGGCGATACGTATGCTTCCGAGCCCTTCGATACTTTTAACGATCTACTTAACAGCGGCCTTGCATCTAGAAAGCACAATGCTCGAGACCCTGTAGATTTTGTCGAAGCGACTCTTACCCACGTTGTGAAAGAGCAGATGTTAAGCGATGTGCCGCTTGGGAGCTTTCTATCTGGCGGAGTGGATTCATCGTTAATCACAGCTCTTATGCAGAGCCATAGCGCGCAGCCTGTGCGAACATTCGCAATTGGTTTCAAAGAACAACGCTTCAATGAGGCTCAATATGCTGCTATTGTCGCAAAGCACCTTAAGACAGAACATGCTGAATTTATTCTTTCTGAAAACGATGCGTTAAACGTAATCACGAACCTTCCAAATATTTATGACGAACCTTTTGCAGATTCTTCACAAATTCCAACAGCTTTATTATGCCGAGAGGCACGTAAAGAGGTTACCGTAGCGTTGACTGGAGATGGTGGTGATGAAGTGTTTGGAGGCTATAATCGACATGTAATTGGCCCTAAGCTTTTATCTCGTTTGCAACGTATCCCGCGCAGCCTGCGCCGCTTTACAGGGAAGGCAGTATTATTCTGCGCCCCGGCCGTGGGTCGGGAGCGCGGACTGTTACGTCAATTTATGTCTAAGATGCACATGCCCGTAACATTGTTAGATACAGCAGTGAAATTAGCGCCCAAATTAGACCAAATTGATGCGTTGTCGAAACTTTATGAGCATTTTACTCAAAGCGCTTACAGCTCAGAACTTTTGCTTCAAGAGACCACAACACAACTGCCTCTTGCAAAGTCATTTGACGTTGAAGGTGCGGAATGGATGATGGCTATGGACAGCGTCACATATCTAAGGGGCGATATACTGGTTAAAGTAGACCGGGCGGCAATGGCTGCTTCACTAGAAACACGGGCGCCTTTTCTTGATCCCAGAGTCATCAGTGCGGCTTGGAGTTTGCCACTCGAGCTTAAAATCTCAGATGGCAAAGGAAAACAAGTGTTGCGTTCCTTACTTGATAGGCATGTTCCAAGAGACTTAATAGATCGTCCAAAGCAAGGTTTTGCAATTCCTATAGATCGCTGGCTACGCCAAGACTTATATCATTGGGCCGAAGCTTTGATATCAAACGATGATTTGATCGGATTTGTTAAACTCGACTCTGTTTTCGTGCACAAACTGTGGACGCAGCACCAGCAACGCGCGGCTAATAACGGCACAATACTTTGGACCATTCTAATGCTCTTGGATTGGATTCAGCATTATCGCGGGCACCTTACAGGTTTACCCATTACAACGATGCAACGTGTTGATAGCGTGTAACTGATGCTACCGTATTGGGCCTTTTTCGCTGTGCTCGCTATGATAGCTATGGTGTCTGATTCTCGGATTGACTTGCGAAGAGATGGGACACACGCGCTGCAAATTGATGCCGTATGGATTTTCGTAATCTTGTCACTGACCATTATAATCGGCTTTCGATATGAAGTAGGCGGCGATTGGGCCAATTATTATCAGTACCTTGCAAGCGCGGCCAATCTAGATTTTTCTGATCTATTGACTTTAGAAGACCCTGGGTATTGGGCGTTGAACATTCTTTCGAACAAGCTTGGATTTGGCATAACCGGAGTCAATGTTTTTGGCGCCCTGCTATTTTCTACGGGGCTAGTAGTCTTTTGCAGAAGTCTACCGCGAGCTTGGCTGGCGTTGGCCTGCGCAATGCCTTACCTCGTGACTGTAGTTGCAATGGGTTACACTCGGCAAGCAATAGCTTTAGGCTTTGTGATGATTGGTCTCGTCATGCTATCCCGCACAAACTTCAAAGCTTTTGTAGTTTGGGTCCTGTTGGGAGCATTGTTTCATAAATCGGCTGTTTTGATGATACCGATTGCAGCGTTGACGATTTCGACGAATCGCTGGTTTACTTTTTTGCTTGTCGGGGTTGTAACATTTTTAAGTTATTCAGTTCTGTTAGAAAGCAGCGTCGATCGTTTCATACAATTCTATTCCGATGAAGTTATGCAATCTTCAGGGGCCTTGATTAGACTAGCAATGAACCTTACGCCTGCAGTGCTTTTTCTAGTGTATCGCAAGAGAATTATATGTGCAGAGCAAGAAAAAAGAATTTGGACATTATTTGCTCTAATGGCGATCTTTATGTTTTTCGTATTTTTTCCGACCAGTCTTAGTACGGCCCTTGATAGAATGGCTCTTTATTTAATTCCCTTGCAATTGTTTGTTTTTGCACATTTACCGGATGCATTGGGCGGTTACAAAAGAAGAAACCAAGTTATTGTAGTAGCAATTCTAATATATTACGCTGCCGTCATGTTTACTTGGTTAAATTTTGCGTCACATTCGAGATATTGGGTCCCTTACAACGTCGGGATAATCTAAACGGTATTTGCGCTCAGCGGTAATATCTGAGTACTGCGGCGCAATTGAGGAATATGGCGTAGGTTTTAACGAGTTTTTTGTAATTAGGCTCAGAATTTATTGATCGAGCCAGAAGATGACGGTTGCGGCGATGCAGATGGCGGACATGAAGGTGTGTGCGCAGCGGTCGTAGCGGGTGTGGATGCGGCGCCAGTGCTTTAATCTGCCGAACATGTTCTCAATCTTGTGGCGCTGGCGATAGAGGACTTTGTCATGCGGGATGTGGACTTTACGATTGGCCTTTGACGGGATGCAGGCGGCGATCTTGCGGCTGGCCAGTGCTTCCCGAAACCAGTCAGCATCATACGTTTTGTCACCGAGCAAGGCCTTGACCTTGGGAAAGGCGCCGATCATCAGCGCCGCGCCTTTGAAGTCGCTCATCTGGCCTTCGCTCAGCAACATGATCAGGGGGGCGTCCATAGCCATCACAGACCGCGTGAAGCTTGGAGTTAAGGCCGCCTTTGGTGCGCCCGATACGTCTGGGAACAGCCCCTTTTTTAACAGGCTGGCCGCCGTGCGGTGCGCCTTGACGTGCTCCCCTGAAATGTGACCGTTTTTTGGTAGAGTCTGACACAGAGGAGTCAGACGAGAATGAAACGAAGCCGTTTTAGTGAAGAGCAGATCATTGCAATTTTGAAGGAGCAGGAGGCAGGGATGCCGACCGCTGATGTGTGCCGCAAGCACGGGATCAGCTCAGCGACGTTCTACAAATATAAATCGAAGTTTGGCGGTCTGGAGGTGTCGGATGCGCGGCGTCTGCCGACGCTGGAGCAGGAGAACGCACGGCTGAAGAGGCTGCTGGCGGACCAGATGCTGGACAATGCTGTGCTCAAGGATTTGACATCAAAAAAATGGTGACGCCCGGTGCAAAGAGAGACGCCGTTGCTCATGCCCGCGAACAGCATGGTCTGAGCGAGCTCCGGGCGTGCAGGTTGGTTGGCGTAAGCCGCCGAGTGATACGGTATGAGCCCACAGGATCTGACGACAAGGAACTACGTCAGAGACTGCGCGAGCTAGCCAGTGAGCGCAGGCGGTTCGGCTATCGCCGCCTGGGCTATTTGCTGGCACGTGAAGGGCTCACACCCAATCACAAGAAGCTGTTGCGCATCTACCGCGAGGAAGGCTTGATGGTTCGCAAGCGTGGTGGTCGCAAGCGAGCGCTGGGGACCCGCAGACCCCTGACACTGCCTGATGGGGTAAACCAGCGATGGTCTTTGGACTTCGTCTCTGACAGCCTTGTATGCGGCAGACGGTTCCGCATGCTGTGCGTGATCGATGACTACACGCGAGAGTGTCTTGCCCTTGTGGCGGATACATCGCTGTCGGGTGGCAGCAGGGTTGCGCGTGAGCTGGATCATCTGATCGCCTTGCGCGGTAAGCCGCGCACAGTGGTCAGCGATAATGGAACAGAGCTTACCTCATCAGCCATCCTGCGCTGGTCGCAGGAGCGGCGGGTTGAGTGGCATTATATCGCCCCTGGCAGACCGATGCAGAACGGCTTCGTGGAGAGCTTTAATGGCCGCCTGCGTGATGAATGCCTCAACGAGACCCTGTTCACCTCGCTGTCGCATGCTCGAAGCGTGCTCACGGCATGGAAGGAAGACTATAATACTGTGAGACCACACTCGAAACTGGGCGGCAAGACACCCGCCGAGATCGCCGGCAAAGCTGTATGGGGGCATGCCCCCACACAGCTTGCCATCCCATCAAACATCAATAATGAAAGAAAAAGACTCTACCTCTGAATGGTAACAATCGGGGGAGCACGTCATGTCGTATTTATGATTAGCACATCGGTTGCGCATGCTTGCTTCAACACCAATGTCAACGCTAATGCATCCTGACACTAGCAAATTGGCTAATTCGTTGTAATGCTGTGATGTGCTTGTGAGGCTGATACGATTCCAATTATGGTATAGCTCAGCGACAAGCGGGTGGCGCGCGTCCAAGCGCAACTCTCAAGGGAGGTAGCAACGCTCGAGGTCATCATGCTTTAAACTGAAAAGAGGTCCATCGTCCATAAAATTCATTAAATGCTACGTCAAAAAATTTTGACGTTCAATCAAAAGACATTACAATATGATAAGTTTTTTAATATCCAAAGCAAAACAGAAATATCCGCCGCTTTTTTTGGCAGTCCAGCTCTTTCGAAATAGAGTGGGTTCCACTAATGAAACTTTAGAAGAAATTCACCTGAAATACAGAAATCCTCAAAATCAATCTGACGTAGCGCTGGACCTCGGCTGCGGGAAAGCACCTAGAAACCTATTTCACGCAAAAACCGTTTATGGAGCGGACTTGCAAGAAGATATAGCATCGAATGTTTTAGAGGTTAATTTGGGATATCAAAGGTTACCTTTTGAGGATGCGAGCATAGACTATATCACCGCATACGATCTACTTGAGCACATTCCTAGACACTCCGAAAGTCGCGAAAATGGCAGAGCACCGTTTATATTTTTAATGAATGAAATATGGCGCATTTTACGTTACGACGGTGTGTTTCTTTCGGTTACGCCGATATATCCCTATATGGCGGCTTTTCAAGATCCGACCCACAATAATATTATTACCTCTGATACATTTGAACTTTATTTTTGTCGGGAAAAATATGCGATCGCCAACCACTATGGTATAAAAACTAACTTTACAATGCTATATAAAAAAATGCAAGGTCAGCACCTAGTTGCTGCTTTAAAAAAATGAATTTGTGTCTGTTTTAAAAAGCCTTTTCTATTTGTTAAGTGCGTAAGATTATTTATGGATGTTAAAGCAACTTATTTAAATGACATCAAGATCATTGCCGCCGATAAATTTCATGACGATCGAGGTTGGTTTTCCGAGTCTTGGAGTGCTGCGGCTTATGCGGACCAGGAGCTGGGGTTTGATTGGGTGCAAGACAACCATTCTTTCTCTGCAGAAAGAGGTACCTTGCGCGGGCTGCATTATCAGAATCCGCCTCATGCGCAGGATAAGCTGGTTCGCTGCACCCGTGGTTCGATTTGGGATGTTGCCGTTGATTTTCGCAAGAAATCCCCGACTTTCATGAAGCATGTCACGGTTGTTTTGTCAGCCGAGAACGGGCGTCAATTACTTGTTCCAAAAGGTTTTTTGCATGGGTTTTTAACGTTGACCTCGAATTGCGAGGTACAATATAAATGTAGTGATTATTACGCGCCTGATTGTGATGCAACAATCAGATGGAATGATCCCGACCTTGCCATTGACTGGCCGATAGACTTTGAGCCGAATTTATCTGAGAAAGACTCAATCGCCCCTTTTGTGACTGATACCTCTTCACCTTTCTAGGAAATTTCATGCGTATTCTCATCACTGGCGGCGCTGGTTTTATCGGATCGGCTGTTGTCCGTGCGGCAATTGCAGCGGGCCATGAAGTGATCAATATTGACGCACTCACCTATGCTGCCAATCTGGAAAACGTCGCATCTGTTGCCACCGATCCTGCCTATGTCTTCGAAAAGGCGGATATCCGAGATCGCGCAGAATTGGAAAGGATCTTTGCCGCGCACGCACCCGATGCAGTCATGCATTTGGCTGCAGAAAGCCATGTGGACCGGTCGATTGACGGACCCGGCGATTTCATTGCGACCAATATCACCGGAACGTTCAACATGCTGGAGGCGGCACGCGGATATTGGATGGATCAAGGCAAACCGGCAGATTTCCGGTTTCATCATGTCTCTACCGATGAAGTCTATGGAAGCCTAGGGGCATCGGGTTTGTTTACCGAAGATATGCCGTACGATCCCAGATCGCCTTATTCGGCATCGAAAGCATCCTCCGATCATCTTGTCCGCGCATGGCATGAAACTTACGGCCTGCCGGTCATAATCACTAATTGCTCCAATAATTACGGACCGTTCCATTTCCCGGAAAAGCTGGTTCCGGTGATCATCATCAATGCCCTGCATGGCGCGCCCATTCCTGTATACGGAAAAGGCGAGAACGTTCGCGATTGGCTTTATGTTGACGACCATGCAGGTGCTTTGCTGGCGGTCATCTCGCGCGGCGAAAACGGCAGAACCTATAATATTGGTGGCAATAATGAACGCCGGAATATCGATCTGGTGATGACCATTTGCGAACTGCTCGACAGGTTACGCCCCGGCGATACCCCGTATTCAGAATTGATTGAATTTGTTACCGATCGTCCTGGTCACGATATGCGTTACGCAATTGACGCAAGCCGGATTGAACGAGAATTAGGCTGGAAACCCTCAGTCTCGGTCGAGGAAGGTCTGCGGAAAACGGTGGAATGGTACCTCACCAACGAAGCCTGGTGGCGCCCCTTATGGGAGGCTGGCGCCGGTAAGCGGGCAGGGAGAAAAGCATGAATCTTCTGGTGTTCGGAAAAACAGGTCAAGTTGCTGCCGAACTTGCCAAAGCTGTGCCACGCGGGTGGGTCGCGCAATTTCTGGACCGCAGCGAAGCGGACCTGGAACATCCTGAAGAATGTGCGGCACAGATTAACAATATTCACCCGGACATTATCATCAATGCCGCTGCCTATACCGCCGTCGATAAAGCGGAAGACGAGGAGCCGCGCGCCCATGTTATCAATGCATTAGCACCGGCGGCTATGGCGTCTGCGGCTGGCCAGATCGGTGTACCTTTTGTTCATATATCGACCGATTATGTTTTTGACGGATCTGGAAATACTGCCTTTCTGCCCTGCGACGCGGTCAATCCGCTCGGGGCGTATGGTCGTACAAAACTGGCAGGCGAGCAGGCCGTTATGAGAAGCGTGGCACAGTGGTTAATCATTAGGACCAGTTGGGTTTTTAGCGGGCATGGCAGCAACTTTGTCCGGACCATGTTACACTTGGGAGCAAAGCGTGACGCGATCAACGTGGTTAATGACCAATTTGGCGGCCCCACTCCGGCGAGCGCAATTGCACGCTGCCTGATCACATGCGCCCAGCATATGCGGGACAGGCCCGTTGGCGGCATACATCACTTTGCTGGTCAACCGGCGGTTAGCTGGGCAGGCTTTGCTGAAGCCATCATGGATGAATCTGAGCTCGATTGCGGCATAGACGCCATTCCTTCCAGCGGCTATCCGACGCCTGCAAAGCGCCCGGCCAATTCACGGCTGGACTGCACATCATTAGAACAAGAGTTCGGCATCAGCGCCCCTGACTGGAGAGCCGAGCTTCCGCATGTTATCAAGGAGCTAAGGCAGTGAGTCAGCGCAAAGGCATTATTCTGGCCGGCGGGTCAGGCACACGCCTTTGGCCAATAACAATTTCGGTCTCCAAACAATTACTGCCTATTTATGATAAGCCGATGATCTATTATCCGCTTTCAGTTCTGATGCTTGCAGGGATTCGTGAAATTGCAATCATCACAACCCCTGAAGATCGGGAGCAATTTCAGCGTGCTTTGGGTGACGGCAGTCAATGGGGTTTGCAATTTCAATATATTGTGCAGGCCTCTCCTGATGGCCTAGCCCAAGCTTATCTTTTGACCGAAGACTTTCTTGATCGCGCACCTTCCGCAATGGTACTGGGCGACAATATCTTTTACGGACATGGTCTGCCTGACATTCTTTCATCCGCCAGTAAGCAAACTCAAGGCGGAACCGTATTCGGTTACCATGTAGCCGATCCGGAGAGATATGGTGTAGTAGCATTCGACGAGAGCGGCGCGGCGAAGCAGCTGATTGAGAAGCCGCAAATCCCGCCATCCAATTACGCCGTTACCGGCCTGTATTTCCTTGATGGCAGAGCCAGCGAATTGGCCAAACGCGTTAAACCATCGCCCCGGGGCGAGCTGGAGATAACAGAGCTTCTTCAGCTCTATCTGGACGATAAATCCCTGCAGGTGGAAACCCTTGGGCGTGGCTTCGCGTGGCTCGACACTGGAACGCATGGGTCCCTGCTGGATGCCGGGAATTTCGTACGTACTTTGAGTGAGCGACAAAGCTACCAAGTCGGTTCCCCCGATGAAATCGCATTCCAGATGGGATGGATTGGGCGTGATGGTCTGCAAATCAGAGCTGATGCGTTCAGAAAAAATGATTACGGGCAATATCTACAGGCACTGGCTGATAATAGCTAAAGCGCGCTGTCAAGATGCCGCAAGGTCTCCATATCATCCTGACTGTCAATGCAGCGTGGAACATCGCAAATTTCAGGATGCCTCTTATCCGGGCACTTCTGGCAAACGGACACACAGTCACTGTACTGGCACCAAAAGATGATGCGGTTGAAACATTGCGTAATGTCGGGTGCCAATGGGTGGATCTCGAAATAGATAAACAAGGCCTCAACCCGCTCAAGGACGCCAAACTGATTGCCGAGTTTCGCAAACATTTTAAATCATTGAAGCCCGATATAATACTCAGCTTCACGATTAAAAATAATGTGTTCGGGGCTCTTGCTGCAAAACCGCTTAGAATTCCTTTTGTGCCGAATGTCACTGGCCTGGGCACCGCATTTTTATCAAGCGGAATATTACTACGTTTGGCACGCGGATTATACCGTACAGCATTTCGTAGCTTACCCGTTGTGTTCTTTCAAAACAGAGATGACAGAGACCTGTTTGTGAAATTCGGCCTGATCGCTCCAAACCAAGCACAATTGCTTCCCGGATCGGGTATTGATTTGAGCGCATTTTCACCTGCTCCCTACTCTGATGGTACAGGCGCGCTACGTTATCTGTTTGTCGGACGCATTATTCGCGACAAAGGCGTCATCGAGTTTGTGGAAGCCGCCCGTATTGTGAAGGCAGAACGAAGCAATATTCGCTTTCAAATGTTGGGTGCCATTGGTTTCGCCAACCGAACTAGCATTCCCGTTCAGCAGGTGCAGGAATGGCAGGATGAAGGATTGATTGAATACCTTGGAATAACCACAGACGTGCGGGTTCCAATGGCGGATTCCGATTGTATCGTACTTCCATCGTACCGCGAAGGTGCCCCGCGCACTTTAATTGAAGGGGCGGCATTGGGCCGCCCAGCTATCGCGACCAACGTACCCGGGTGTAATGCGGTCGTGGATCATGGCATCACAGGCTTGCTCTGCGCAGCCCGAGATTCCTCAGCTTTAGCCTGTGCTATGCTGCAATTTGGAGAGATGAGCCAGGCGGAAAGAGCAGAAATGGGCCGCAAAGCGCGCTCGAAAATCGAGAAGGAATATTCTGTAGAGCATATAATTGCAGCCTATCGCGGCGTAATTGCCGCAATGGTAAAATAGCCTCTCTCATGCCTACCTATGTTGCCTTGAACGGAGCAACTCTTTACGAGTTGGCTAGTTTAAAATTATATATGATCGCCTAGGGGACCAGCGGTGATAATACAGCAAGGCCAACATCTGGCGCTAGATCGCGGCAATCCCCTTTCAGAGCCAAGCGTAAAATTTATCTGCTACCTATTGTTCGGCGTGCTGACCCCGTTTCTCGTGTGGTATGCTTTGCGGCTCCCGTCGTTTCTCGGTAACTACATGCCGAACACCGCAATCGCTACCAGCATAGCCGCTTTTTTTACTTGGTATACGCTCGAAAAATTTCGGTTTTACGCCAAAGCACGCATTCTTTCCTACGTAGTTCCCATCAATCTTCTGACATTCGGTAGCGCATTTGCTATTATCGGCCTATTTAGGGCGCCGTATAGTACCTCGCTTTTTTTGAGCGGCTTTGCTGCGACCATCATAACCAGCTATCTTCTCACCGCGCTAACGCGTTTCGGCAGCAGGACTGAATATATCGCACCTGGCGGACAGGTGACCGAATTACGTGAGCAAGCCAACCGGGTGCTTGCGAACTCTCCTGCGGAGCTATCGCGTATGATTGACAACCGGGAATTGTTCGGATCAATCGTCGGGGATTTACACTTCGATCATCCGCCAGAATGGGCGCGGCTGTTCGCAAAAGCGGCTCTGCACGGTATTCCTGTGTACCATTATCGCCAGATAAGCGAATTGGTGACGGGGCAGGTGCGGATTGATCACTTGAGCGAAAACGTCTTGGGATCTCTGATACCCAACCTACCCTATATGGCTGTGAAGCGCGGTGTTGATGTTCTCGCTGTGTTCGTGGCTTTGCCGGTATTGCTCCCCGTTTTTGTGATCATTGCAATCCTGATTAAAATCGATTCCCAGGGGCAAGTCTTTTTTATTCAGGACCGCGTCGGTTTCCGCGGGGAAGTCTTTCGTCTGGTGAAATTTCGTACAATGGTGCCTCGTGAGATTGGTAACACTCCGGAAGCGCAGCGCGAAGATTCAATGACTCAATCGGATGATGATAGAATAACCCGCTTGGGCAGGTTTATCCGTAAAGTCAGACTGGATGAATTACCGCAAGCCTGGAATGTTCTTAAAGGTGAAATGAGCTGGATTGGCCCGCGCCCCGAAGCGATGAGCCTGTCAGAGTGGTACGAGAGTCAAATTCCGTTCTATTCCTACAGACACATCGTCCGTCCCGGGCTAACCGGATGGGCACAGGTCAATCAGGGGCACGTCACAAATCTAAATGATGTGAACGCCAAGCTTCGATACGATTTTTACTACGTGAAAAACATATCGCATTGGCTCGATATGCTGATTGCGCTCAAAACAATCCGCGTCGTTTTACGCGGGCTCGGCGCAAAGTAACTGTCACTCTTTTAATATCAGGGGCCTCAAATCTCATGCGCAAAGTTCTGGTTACCGGTTCTGCTGGTTTTATCGGCTTTCACCTATCCAACCTGCTTTTGAAAGAGGGGTTTCAGGTAATCGGGTTTGATGGAATGACTGACTATTATGATGTTCGCATCAAAAAGCGGCGCCATCAGATGCTGCTTCAGAATGAGCACTTTTCCGCGCATGTCGGCATGCTTGAAGATTTCGAGGCTCTGCGCGACCTTATGCTCGCGGAGAAGCCTGACGTCATCGTCCATCTCGCGGCGCAGGCCGGTGTCCGGTACAGCCTTGAAAATCCCCGCGCCTATCTGGATGCCAATATTATCGGCACATTCAACATCATGGAATGCGCGCGCGAACTGGCCGTCGATCACCTGCTGATGGCATCAACTAGCTCGGTATATGGCGCGAATGAGGATATGCCGTTTGACGAGCTGGAGCGGGTCGAAACACCGATGACATTTTACGCCGCGACCAAAAAAGCCAATGAATCTATGGCGCATAGCTATGCCCATTTGTGGAACATGCCAACGACTATGTTCCGCTTCTTTACGGTCTATGGGCCTTGGGGGCGCCCCGACATGGCGCTGTTCAAATTCACCAAGGGTATCCTCGATGGGACGCCCATTGATATTTACAATCACGGCGAGATGTACCGCGATTTCACCTTCGTGACTGATCTGGTTCGCGGCATACGCCTGCTGATCGGCGCTGTGCCAGAGCGGCGCGAAACCAAAGACGTCATCGCTGAGGGTGACAGCCTGTCACCTGTTGCCCCATTCCGGGTCGTTAATATCGGCAATAGCGATAAGGTGAAATTGACTGATTTCATTGACGAGATCGAACGCCAATGCGGAAAAGAGGCCAATCGCAATTACATGGAGATGCAAAAAGGCGATGTACCGGCGACATGGGCCAATGCTGAACTGCTTAAACGCCTCACGGGATATCAGCCACAGACCGATTACCGGGAAGGAATCCGGCAGTTTGTCGAATGGTACCGCGCATATTATAGTGTTTAGATGGTTTAACTTGCCAGACGTAACCCGGGCTTGCCCGGCTGCCCGGCGGTATTGGGCCAGATACCGCGCGTATCATAAACCAGTGCGCCGCCCCGCTCCTGTGCTGGGACGACTTTGAAAATATCGTGATCGACCAGGACAATTAGAATGCCGCAATTCTCGAGCGCAAAGTCGATATCGACCAGTTCAGCACCCGTATTATCAAATTCCAGCGGAAGCGCGCTGGCATAAGGTTCGACAATCTTCACCCGTTCGCCGAACCGGCGAGCGATTTTGCCAGCGATAAAGCGAGCAGGGCTCTCGCGGAAATCATCTATATTCGCTTTGAACGCCAGGCCCAGGCACGCTACCGGAACGCCCGGATTGTCTTCAATCAGCTTGCTTGCGGCAGCAACCACGTGATGCATTTTTGCGTCGTTTACTTCGCGGCCGGTGCGAATAAGCGGTGAATGATCAGGCGCGCCATGAATGATGAAATAGGGGTCAACCGCGATACAGTGGCCGCCCACACCGGGGCCAGGCTGAAGAATGTTGACGCGCGGGTGACGGTTAGCAAGTTTGATAACTTCCCACACATCCAGGCCCATCGCGTCAGAAATCATCGATAGCTCGTTCGCAAAGGCGATATTCACGTCGCGATAGGCATTTTCAACCAGCTTGGTCATTTCTGCCGAACGGGCATCTGTCGTCACACAGGTGCCGCGCACAAATTGTTTGTAAAACGCCAATGCTTTGCGGGCGCATCGCGGTGTAATGCCGCCAATGGAGCGGTCGTTATGTGTCAGCTCCTCCAAAATCTTGCCCGGCAATACGCGTTCCGGGCAATATGCGATCGATATGTCGGGTGTGCCATCGGTTTTGCCGGGCATTTTGAGATCAGGGCGCAAACCGGCGATCATATCGCGCATCGCCTCTGTAGTGCCAACCGGCGAGGTCGATTCCAGAATTATAGTGTCACCCTGTTTTAATACGCCTGCAACTTCGGTCGCAGCTGACATTACGTATGATGTGTCAGGCGTATGATTTCCATCCTTCTCGAACGGCGTGGGCACTGCAATTACAAACACATCAGCCGGTACGATTTGCGTTGACGCCTTCAGAGTGCCGCGCTGGACAACGCCGCGCACAAGACCATCCAGATCTACTTCCTCTATATGGATTTCGCCGCGGTTAATCGTGTCTACCACGGTCTGGGACACATCGATTCCGGTTACCGGGCAGTTGGCGCGCGCGATAATCGCCGCTGTCGGCAAGCCAATATAGCCAAGGCCAATAACGCAAGTGTTGGGTTTGTTGTCGCCGCGCATGATATCCTGCCAGTGTTCGTGTGTCCGGCACCCATACGGGCAGAGAGTAAATATTGCGGTAACGCTGGCAGTCTATCCTTGCGCCAAAGCTGTTACAATCCGTGCGACGGCATGTCCGTCACCAAACGGATTGTGCGCGGTAGACATGGCGGCATAGGCATCTGCATCGTCAAGCAGCTTGAAACACTCCGACACGATGACATCAGCATCTGTCCCAACCAGTTTGGCGGTTCCTGCGTCAACCCCCTCTGGGCGTTCTGTGGTTTCGCGCATCACCAGTACCGGCTTGCCTAGAGCGGGTGCCTCCTCCTGAACACCGCCACTGTCGGTCAGCATCAAGGTGCAGATATCGAGCAGCCGCGCAAAATGCGGATAATCGAGCGGTTCGATCAAGGCGACATTGTCGAGCCCTGCGAGCTCCGCATTCATCACTTTGCGCACATTCGGATTGAGGTGGACGGGGAAAATCATGGCGACATCGTCCCGCATTGCAATACGGCGGATAGCTTCGGCGATCGCTTCCATTCCCCCACCAAAATTCTCGCGCCGATGGCTGGTTACGCCAATGATCCGCCTCCCGGCAAAGCGGGTCTCAAGGTCGGCAAGATTGTTAGCGAGACCGGGGTTATTGGTGATCTGGCCGGTGATCCAGTGCAAGGCGTCGATTACCGTATTACCGGTGACATGAACTGTAGCTGGGTCGATGGCTTCTCGCTTCAGCGCATTGGCTGCCGTTTCAGTCGGCGCGAAATGCAATGCGGCAAAGCTGCCAACAATCTTGCGATTGACCTCTTCGGGCCAGGGGTGATGGATATTACCGCTGCGCAGACCCGCCTCTACATGGGCGACAGGAATTTTACGGTAATAGGCCGCCAGGGCTCCGCTCATGGCGGTGGCCGTATCACCTTGAACAATGACCCAATCAGGGTTCTCTTTGTCGAGCACTTTGCCGATACCGGTCAGCAGATTGGCAGTAAGGCCATCCAGCGTCTGGTCGGGCTGCATCAGATCAAGATCATGATCCGGAACAATCCCTGCAATGTCCAGCACCTGGTCCAGCATCCCGCGATGCTGGCCCGAAACACATACACGCGAATCAAAGCGCGGATCGGCGCTGAGCGCATGCACGAGCGGAAAGAATTTAATGGCTTCGGGCCGGGTGCCGAAAACAGACAGTATTTTGATTGGTTTGCTCATGCGCCCGCCCATAGAGCAATAAAGTTACCAGCGTCCACGCAATTAGCGCAAGGACCTAGGGAGCGTTCGGGTCCGGCAGAGCGCCTTCTTCGCCCGCAATTTCGCCGGCGCGTTCACGCTCCAGCCGTTCAGTATATTCGCGCTCGATCTGCTCGACCCGGTCTTGCTCCTCAGCAGCGATTGCATCAATCTCGCTCAGCCGCTCTGCACGCGCTGCGGATATAAGTTCACTAAACCGGACATTGGATCCCTCGCGCTTTTCACCATAGGCTTGCCGAAGCAATTGCTGAGTGCAGCCAGTAAACCCGCCCGCACCTACGGTCGAACACGAAAGCGTACCGAATGCGCCAGTCATTTCCAGTGATTCCACCCGTTCAGCCCAGGCTTCATTTTCAGGATTATCGGAGAACCGTAAGGCTTCGGGGATACGATACCTGTCGCCTTCGGGCAGACGGGCGATGACAACAATTTCCTTTTCACTGCATTCTGGTGCTTCATCATCACCATATACAATCGCCATGCAGACATCGTCACTCGGCGCGTCCTGTGCTGCGGCAGAAGTTCCGCCAGCCATCAATCCAGCCCAGCACAGTGCGGCTCCCAATAGCGGCGATATAATTTTCATAGTGACTATCCGTTGGTTTGAGAGTTGAAATATCCCTTATCATCTGCGGCGGTGAATAGGATATGAAGGGCGTGGCTGGCTTAGATCCGCTCCGAAATCTTGATCGCGACTTTACAGCCCAGCCGGATTGCACTCGACAGTAGCGGGTATGCAGGAGCCTTTTCCGCACCAGCAGCCAGTGCAGCATCGCGGTGTTCCCGCTCATCTTCGCGAAATTCCTCAATCATACCCGCCAGTTCCGGGTCAGCATCGGTTTCAGCAAGAGCATCAAGCTGATCGGAATAATGTTTGTCAATCTCGGTTTCCACCGCCGCAGTACAGGCCATGGCCGCTTCGGGGCCGAGCAAGGCCGTGCCTGCTCCCAGCGCATAACCAGCCACCGACCAGAATGGATGCAGTGCCGTGGGGCGAACACCGCGCCTTGCCATTAACGCATTGAATTTCTTATGGTGGCCATCTTCCTGTGCCGCCATTGCTGCAATTTCTGCCGATAGCGGGTGACGATCACCCATGACTGCCAATTGTCCGGCATAGATACGCGTCGCGCCATATTCTCCAGCCTGATCGACCCGGATCATCCGGTCCAGTTCTGCCTTATTCATGCTGCACTATCCTTTGCCAAGTTTGGCCTTATAATACCCTTATTAAACCCGGCTAACATCCGGCTTCATCAAAATTACTGAAATCGCGATTGCTGAACCTGTGGAGATCACACAGTTCCAGCCGGCAAGACTGATCCCGAACAAATCCCACGGTGCTGCGTCGCAGCGCACCATCGGTGCGTTCATCACAGATTCTAGCGCATTACCGCCCGCTGCAGCGGCGATTATGGCACAGCTGGTAATGCCGTCCCACCAGCCATATTCAACCCCGGCATGAAAGCCGCCGATTGCGCCTGACGCCAGAATGGCAACAGCTGCCAGCCCGGTCATCATGCGCCTAAATGGCGTAGCTATTGATGAAAGAGCGAAAGCAAGCGCCGCAAAATGCGGCCAGCGTTGCCACCAGCACATTTCGCAAGGATAAAGCCCGAAAATAAGTTCCGAAACATACGCACCGCCGAGCAAAAGAGCCGGAACCGCAATGGCTAGAGATTGGGCTGTTTTAACGGTCGGAGCAAAAGCCATACACGATAATTAGGGACTTATCGGGCCCGCGCAACTGCATTCGGTGCGCCGCGCTGCAAAGTCTCCAGCGCATAATACAATTGAAAGTCTGCAACGCCCCGCTGCTCCAGCTCTGCGGCTGTCATTTGAAAACGCGGATCATCACGCTTGTCGGTCTCCAGAGCCTTGTCTTCCAATTTCAGCTCATTAACCAGATGGCCGCGCAAATCGGATTCGCGCATCTGGAATTTCGTCCGGCGCTCAAGGTCGGGGTCAGAGAGCTGCGGAACGTTAATGTCGGGTGTGATGCCGCCTTCCTGAACCGAATTGCCAGCGGGAGTGTAATATCGTGCTGTCGTCAATTTCAGGGCGGTGTCGCGGGTAAGCGGCAGAAGGGTCTGCACGCTGCCCTTACCAAAGCTCTGATCGCCCATAATGACCGCCCGGCGGTGATCTTGCAGCGCGCCCGCAACAATCTCTGAGGCAGAGGCGGAGCCTGCGTCAATCAGCACAATCATTGGCAGACCTTCGGCAATCTGACCGCGAAACACGCTTTCTGCATCATACAGGATTGTCTCGCCGCGCGCTCGGCCGCGCTGCGAAACAATCCGCCCGCGATCAAGAAACAGATCGGACAGGGCCACGGCCTCATCAAGCGAACCGCCTGGATTGGAGCGTAGATCAAGCACCAGGCCCGATACCCGGCCAGTGGCTTCGCGCTGGATTTTCTGCCACGCCGCATAGACATCGGCGCCCACATCGCGGGAGAATTCATTGACGGTAATCACGCCGATATTACCGGTCTCGACTGTGTACGTCACCGGTTCCAGTTCGATCACGCCGCGCGTCACGGTTACATCAAAAGGTTCCTCACGCCCGGCGCGGAAGATGGTCAGCCGGATGGAAGTACCGGCGGGGCCGCGCATCCGTGAAACCGCCTCATCCAGTTCCCCCCCATAGATCAAATCACCCTCAAGATGGGTGATATAGTCGCCCGCTTTCAGGCCCGCTTCTTCTGCGGGGCTGCCGCGGAATGGGGAGATGACTTTTACAGCGCCATCATCCAGCACAACCGACAGGCCTAGCCCGGAATAATTGCCATCAATCATCGTATTGAGACGCTCAAGATCCTGACCATCGAGATAGCCGGAATGCGGATCGAGCGATGCGAGCATCCCGTCAATCGCGCCGCGAATCAGCTTCTCATCATCAACCGGCTCGACATAGTTCGCTTTGATCTGCTGATAGGTCGCGAATAATTTCGAGAATTCGGGGCCAACGCGCCCGTCAACTTGGGCCAAACCAGCGGTGGTGGCCGGTATCAGGGCAACCGCAGTAACCAGAGCGGCAGAACGGGCAAGAGCAGCGAATTTCATACAGAATGACCTCGTGATTTAACAAAGGTCTATCGCGCAATTGATGTGAACGCCAGATGATGATTGCTGTGCCGTCCCGGAGCGGGGCGAAGAGCGGACAGAAGCTTACTGTAAAGCCTCGCCCAAGCTGCCCGGGTTCAGCGTATCTGATCGAGCGGATTGACCGGCTTGCCATCGCGCCGCAATTCCAGTGTCACCACCGGTTGATCGACGCCGGCGACCCCAAGCGGCGCGCCTGCGACCAATGCGTCACCTACACTGACATCTGTTCGGGCCATGCCGGTCACCAGGCTTGTCCAGCCGCCATCATGTTCCAATATCACGATCCGGTCATATCCGCGATAGGGCCCAGCAAAGGCCACGCGCCCTTGCGCCGGCGCAGTGACTTGGGCTCCGCTGCGCGGGGCAAGCGACAATCCTTTCACGCGAATGCCGCTCTCGCCCATATCGCCAAAACCCGCCACAGTCCTGCCAGTGACCGGCAGCTGGAAGGCAGGCGCGCTGCCGGTGGCAGATGATGGCGGTAACCCGCCCGCCGCGGCGATGCCCCGTTCAGGGCTATTCGGGCGCAGGAGCGGACCCGGCAAATCGGCCAAAGATTTTCGAACACGCGCTTCGGCACCAAATTTTTCTGCCAAAGCATCCAGATCGCGCGCTTGTTCTGCCAAGGCTAAAGCACGCTCATTCTCGCGGTCGGCCCTACCCCCCGCTTGCCGGGACACCAGACGTTGCTGAGTCTCGAGAATTGCCAGGCGTTTCTGCCGCTCTTCCAATTCGGTTTCGCTTGTCTGTAGCGCGGCGAGAGCCTGTTGTGCTTCTTGCTCAAGCTGTTTTCCGCGATCAATCTCAGCCCGCAAAGCCGCAGTACGCTGCCGCACTTGCGGAATGGTGCTGTCCAGCATCGCCCGCAAATATACAGTTTCGCGCACACTGCCGGGCTTTAATGCCGATAAAGCGAGAGGGCGCCGCGCCAGTTTTTGCAACGCCCCGGTTAGCCGGACCAAAGGCTCTCGCCGTTCAGCCAGGCGCCGGTTTAACTGCGATCTTTGGCCGCCAATGATGGTAATGCGCGCCTCGGCAGCGGCGATACCCGCTTCCGCCTGCTGGATCCGGGCTGCCATCGCAGCTGCTTGGCGCGCCGTGCGCTCGGCCGCTTCGCGGGCGTCCTCCGCCTCCGCTTCCAAGCGTTTTCCGCGAATATCTGCGGCGTTGGCGTCTGCCAAAGCCCGCTGTAAAGCCTCGCGCGCTTCGGCGGCGGAATTGACCCCGCTGCTCTGCTGGGCCCAGACCGCACCGCCTGCAAGACAAACGAATGCCAGCGTTGCCAATGCTGCATAAGCGGGATGGGTCAGGCGGCGCATAATCATCCTTTGCCCGATCATCACGACCGATGATAGGGGTGGCCTGAAAGGATCGTGGTGGCGCGGTAAATTTGTTCCATCACCATCGCGCGGGCCAGCAGATGCGGCCAAGTCGCTCTGCCGAAAGCAAACAGAATATCTGCCTCGCGCCGCGCGTCTGCGCTATGGCCGTCGGCAGCGCCAAGGATGAAGCGTGCCTCCCTAACGCCATCATCGCGCCATTGGCCCAGTATACTGGCAAATTCTTCTGATCCAAGCTGCTTTCCGCGCTCATCCAGCAATATTGTGCGTAAGGGCGCTTGCGGCGGTGCAATATTTCCGCCTGTCTCTGGCAATTCGGTCAATTTAACCGGCCAGGTGATCCGTTTCTCGTAGCGCGCCACCAGTTCAGCCTCTGGAGAACGGGCTATTTTTCCTCGTCCGATAATATGCAGCAGCATGCCTATCGCTTGCCTGATCGCACGGTGCCCGGCGCTTATGCCGCGCCGTTTGCAACCGGAGGAGCATCACCAAAGGCCCACATGCGTTCCAGATTGTAGAAACTGCGCACCTCGGGGCGGAACAGATGGACAACCACATCGCCGGCATCGATCAAAACCCAATCGGCCGCAGGCAAACCTTCCAAGCGGACTGGACCATGACCGTCTTTCTTGAGACGCTCCGCCAGCTTCTGCGCCATTGTTGCAACCTGTCGAGTCGAGCGACCTGACGCGATCACCATATGATCGGCAATGCTGCTTTTACCAGCCAGCGGGATCGTCACCATTTCTTGCGCCTGATCATCGTCAAGCTGTGCGTGAACAGTGGCCAGCGATGTGCCCGGCTCCGCAATGACTGCTGGAACGTCTGGATGGATGTTCGTATCTGTAACGGTTGATGATGTTGGCGCCTTGGTCATGGACGGTGCCGAAACTCCTGTGTGCAAGGTAATAATATGTCTTGTGTAGTGACCGGTATGAGGCAATCGCGCATCATTGCGAAACCTGCCCGGCCTGATGGTCGTCGGTAACAATCCGGTGCGTCACTTGGTCGCGGGGCGCGCTGTTTATCATACGCGATGCCCAATCCGGGTCCGCCTGGCGGATTGCCGTCGCAGACCGTGTGTCGGGATCAAAATTCAAAATCACCAGTGCCGGTGCGCTCCATTGTGTCCGCTGTTTGAAAACGCCCGCAGCGACACGATATCGCCGCAACCATGCCATTGCCGGACTCGCAATCGCTGCTCTGTTATAGCCAGGGCGGGCAATAACCGCAATCGGCATGGTTCGCCCGATTGTTCGCCATTGCCGCCAAAGGTGAAACTGGGCCAAATTATCGGACCCCATCAGCCAGACAAAATCATGCCCGGGATAACGGCGCGCGATCGCCCTGAGAGTATCGCACGTATAGCGGGTACCGAGCTGCTGCTCAATGGCGGTCACCCTTATCGGGGCGCGGCGCGCCTGCTCAATCGCCGAGTGGACGCGCGCAGAAAGCGGCGCCATCCCGGCCGCTGGTTTCAGAGGATTTCCCGGAGAAACGAGCCACCACGCCGCGTCCAGGCCGAGCGCATCCAAAGCGAACCGTGTAATGCGCCAGTGCCCGCCATGCGCAGGGTTAAAACTGCCGCCAAGCAGGCCGATTCGCATGATCAGGGGCGCACCTGGCCGGTGCCGCGGACGCACCATTTATAGGTGGTCAAACCTTCCAGCGCGACTGGGCCGCGGGCATGCAAACGGCCTGTGGCAATACCAATTTCGGCCCCCAGACCGAATTCCCCGCCATCAGCAAACTGGCTGGAGGCGTTAACCATGACTATGGCAGAATCGACCCGGTTGAGGAATTTTTCCGCAACATCGGCGTCGTCAGTGATGATTGCGTCGGTGTGACCCGATGAGTGATCCGCAATATGCGCAAGCGCCTCGTCCAGCCCGTCGACAAGGCGAACTGACACAATCGGTTCGAGATATTCTGTATCCCAATCGCTGGATTGCGCAGGGGCAATTCGGCTGTCGATGGCCATCACCCTCGCATCGCCGCGGACCGCGCAGCCCCCTTCGATCAGACGCTCCAGCACGCCATGCGCGCCGCCAAATTGCGTATCGATCAGCAGACTCTCCATCGCGCCGCAAATCCCCGGACGGCGCATTTTGGCATTGAACGCCACCTCGCCAGCCATAGCGGGATCGGCGGCAGAATGGATATAGGTGTGACAAATACCGTCCAGATGCGCCAGAACGGGAACTCTGGCGTCCTGCTGCACGCGCGCGACCAGCCCTTTGCCGCCGCGCGGGATGATCATGTCAATTTGCCCTGCCGCCGCCAGCATTGCGCCCACTGCTGCGCGGTCTTGCGTTGGAACCAGTTGAACCGCAGCGGCAGGTACGCCGCCAGCCACAAGTCCGGTCACAAAGGCATGATGGATGGCGGCGTTGGAGCGTACAGCTTCGCTGCCGCCCCGCAAAATGACAGCATTACCGGCACGGATACACAGCGCCGCAGCATCCGCCGTTACGTTGGGGCGGCTTTCGTAAATGATTCCCAAAACCCCGATGGGAACCCGCACGCGGCTAAGCTCGAGACCGTTGGGCCGCTCGCTTTTCTCCAATATTTCGCCAACTGGATCGGGCAGGTCCGCCACCGCCTCCACCGCCAGCGCAATGCCGTCCAGTCGGGCGTCATCCAGTCGCAAGCGGTCGAGCATAGCCGGGGACAAGCCGCCACGTTCGCTCTCGGCGCTATCTTTGGCATTGGCCGCCAGTATGGCGCCGGCCGAATCGCGCAGCGATGCAGCGGCACGATGCAAGGCAGCGGCCTTTTGCGGATCGCTCAATTGCGCAAGATGGTGCTGGGCAGCGCGCGCAGCGGCGGCGCACCGGCCGACAATCGCTTCGGGGGTGTTAGCTGATGATAGGCCGGCTTGCATGGAATTACTGTAGCAGTGAAATGCGGCGATGCCAGTGCCCGGTGCCAGTGCCCGGCGCCAGTGCGGGATACCAGTGCCGGTAATCTGCAGGCCAGCCGGTCAATAAACATATGCCAGCTGGCATAACTACGCACATTCTGGCCGGGTTCCGCCATAATCGCTCGCTTCATCGCGGGACTCCGTCACCTCGGCGTAATCAAACGGTTAACCGATTCGACGGTCACCGATTCGCGTGATAACGGCGCGCCAAGAGAGAGAATCGGTTGGGCCGCATCACGGGGGAAGCCTCATTGGATAACAATTTATCTGCCAACGGTTGGAAAAGCCGGGTGGCTGGCTGGTTCCCAGACCGCGAATTCTTCATGCGGTCGCAGGGGCAGGTCCGCTTCATCAAGGTTTCATCCACGGTCCAGAAAGTGACGGCAGCGTTGGCTCTGGGCGCGTTGCTTGTCTGGGCAATATCGATGGCGATCATGGCGTGGAGCCAGTACCGCGCGCAAGCTGACCGTAGTTCCTTGCTGGAGCGCGTCGCGGAGGTCCAATCTAAAGAAGCACTGGTTGCAGAATATTCCGGCAACATCGAAGATAAAATTGACGAGCTGGAAAAGCGCCACGAGTTTCTCGAAGCGATGGCGCCCATGCTGCCCGACGATGTCCAGGCGGATGAAACGGTGTCCGATTCCTCATCTGAAACAGCCAAGGCCGTGTCCGAAGTAAGTGCATTGATTCCCGAAGCGGCTGGCCTCATTCAGTTTGAGGCCGAACAATTGGCTTTCGTTGAAAATCTGACGCGCTATGCAGACCGCCGGGCTGCGCGGGCTTCCAACGCCATTCGCAAACTCGGCCTGAACCCTGATGCCATTGCAGTTGCCGCTGATAAAGATGCGATGGGCGGCCCGCTTGAACTGCTGACGACCGGCGCCAATGGTAAAATTGATCCCCGGTTTGAGCGGCTCGGCCTGAGCATGGCCCGGATGGCAGCGTTAGAGCGCGGACTGGATGGTATTCCGCAGGTTCTGCCAGCTGCTCGGGAAAATCTTTCATCCGGCTTCGGATACCGCAGAGACCCGTTCAGTGGCGGCGGCGCGATGCATTCCGGCCTTGATTTCCGCGGGCCCTATGGTGCGCCGATATACGCAGCGGCCAAAGGCACGGTGTCATTCTCCGGATGGAAATCGGGCTATGGCAAAACAGTCGAAATTACTCACGGTAATGGTATGCTGACACGGTATGCGCACATGTCGCGCTTCGCGATTGCCAAGGGGCAGACGGTTGATGCCGGGACCGTTATCGGAGCGATCGGCAGTACCGGGCGCTCAACCGGACCGCACCTACATTTTGAAGTGCGGATCAACGACCGCGCGGTAAACCCATTGCCGTTTTTGGAAAGAGCTCCCAATGTTCTCAAAGAAGCCCGAACACCCGGCGCCGCGCGCCAATCTGGCCAGTAAGCCGGTGGCCAATAATTCAACGTTTTCGGTCATCGGATCGGACGTGACGATTAAGGGTGATGTGGCGGCGACAACAGAGCTGCATGTCGATGGCGCCATTCAAGGCGACATCAGCTGCGCGTCAATCGTTCAGGGCGAAACCAGTACGATCGAAGGCGCCATAGAAGCCGAAAGCGCACGGATGGCAGGTGTGGTAAAAGGGTCAATTTCAGCCCGCGAGCTGGTGATCCTGCGTAGCGCGAAAATTCACGGTGATGTGCATTATGATGCTCTGACCATCGAACAGGGCGCAGAAGTGGAGGGGCGGTTCGCCCCCAAGAAAGCCGCCGGCGAAGCTCCGTCCAAGTCAAAAGCTTCCAACAAAGGCGGAGAGCCTGCGCTGAGTGTTGCCAGCTAGGCCTGTATTTCGGCACGCAGCGCCTTGCGGTCCAGTTTTCCGATCATGGTTTTGGGCAGTTCGTCACGGATCTCCATATGCGTGACCCGCTCATGCTTGCCTATTCGCCCATTGAGCCAGCCGGTGAGCGCCTCGGCCGTTTCCTTCGCTCCTTCATTGAGCGTAACAAAAGCATGCGGCGTTTCGCCCAGATAATCGTCAGGCATGCCCAGCACCAACGCTTCCTTCACCCCGTCATGTTTGACCAATACGGCTTCAACCTGGCTGGGAAATACTTTGAAACCGCCAACCGCAATCATGTCCTTGCTGCGATCGACGATCGTGATGAACCCTTCATCATCAATAACCGCAATGTCACCGGTGCGCAGCCATGACTGCCCGTCGATTATGACAAAAGCGGTCGCGGCGGCTTCTGGCCGGTTCCAATAACCGCCCATGATCTGCGGCCCGCGAATGACCAGTTCGCCCGGCTCTCCATCCGGCGCGGCTTTCGAGGCGTCGTCCTTATCGACCAGCCGGATCAAGGTGCCGGGCACAACCTGCCCGATAGTACCTGGCTTACGAACGCCGTCATAGGGGTTGGCCGAAACGACGCCGGAGCTTTCCGTCAATCCATAGCCTTCAACCACCCGCACGCCGGTTTTTGCCTCAAATTTCTCGCGCAAAGGGGCCGAAATTGGCGCGCCGCCGGAAATACACACTTTGAGAGCGGAGAAATCAGTCGCCGCAAATTTGGGGTGGTCGATCAATGCCTGGAACATCGTCGGCACACCGGGGAAACCGGTTGCGCCGTATTTGCCAACCACATCCAGCACCTGGGCTGCCTCGAACCGCGGGACCATCGCGATAGAGCCGCCCGATACGACAGCATGGTTCAGCAAGGCGGTATTGGCAAATACGTGGAAGAACGGCAGCGCGCCCACAAACACTTCGTCCTGCGGCCTGCCAAACGGATTGATCGACGCCACCTGCTGGGCATTTATCGATAGATTAGAATGGCTGAGCATTGCGCCTTTGGGCGCGCCAGTTGTGCCGCCTGTATATTGCAGCAGCGCAAGATCATCAGGATCAATGGAGGGAAGGTCAGCGTGCTTGCCGCCGGATTGCTGCGGCGCCTCCCCCTGGCTGAGGACATCATTCCAGCCCAGCACCGCGTCGGAATAAGAAACTTTGGCAATCTTGCTGCGGGCAAGCAGCTTCATCGCCAAGCCTTTGACAGTCGGCAGCATGCCGGAAAGCCGGCCGATGATGAGCGATTCGAGCGCCGAGCAATCCAGAACATCCTCGGCAGTACGGTACAGCTCTGGCACGTCTATCGTCACCAGCATTTTGGTGCCTGAATCTGCCACTTGCTGTGCCAGTTCTTCAACCGAATATAGCGGCGAAAAATTGACCACGACGGCCCCTGCCATCATCGCCCCGTAATAAGCGGAAATATACATCGGCACATTCGGTAAAAACAGACCAATCCGGTCCCCCGCCATAATCCCGCGCCGCCTGAGCGCCAGCGCGAAACGGTGCGCATCAGCGTAGAGCGAACCATAGGTGAAGCCGCGCCCCATAAAATGCGCCAGCACAGCATCGGGCGCGCGTTTGGCGCTGGCAGCGAACATATCGGGCAGCGCCATAGGCTCGAAGGCCGTATCCCACGCTTTCGGGTGATGATAGGCAATGGCAGAAAACGGATTGGGAGCGTTATTGACAGTCATGTCAATAGGATGGCGCATGCCACCAGCCGGAGCAAGTGCAAAGCGCCGTCCCGGTCCAGATTAACGCAATTTACCCGGAGATCAGTCGGTCGGCGGTGCGGGTTCGGCTGCACCATCCGCTTCGCCAGCACGCTTTGCTTCAAGCCACGCTGCCGCTTCTGCTTCCTGAACCGCTTCCGATGCAGCCTTTTCGGCTTCAGCACGTTCGGCGTGGAGTTCGGCGATCAATTTGTCCTTATCGCTGACGACGGGCGTAGCCGGCGCAGGGGCCACTGCATCCTCGTCAACCTCTGGCGCGGGAATATTCTTTGCCGATTTGGCCACAACCGCATCAAGCTCGCGCTGCGAGCACAGGCCCAACGTCACCGGATCTTTGGGCTGAATGTTCTGGATGTTCCAATGGCTTCGGTCACGAATGGCATTGATCGTATTGCGCGTGGTTCCGATCAGTTTCGACAATTGTGCATCGGAAATTTCCGGATGATTGCGCAAAATCCACGCGATACCGTCTGGCTTATCCTGCCGCTTTGACACCGGCGTGTAACGCGGCCCCTTGGTGCGAGTAACCTCGACCGGAGCCTTCTGCATCACCAAACTGTAAGCCGGATCGGCTTGGCCGCGCTCGATTTCTTCATGCGTCAATTCGCCGGAATGCACCGGGTCACGGCCCGTATATTTACTGCCTGCAAGATCATCTGCCATCGCTTGCACTTCGAGAATATGCAGGCCGCAAAATTCGGCTACCTGCTCGAATGCGAGCGCGGTATTATCGATCAGCCATGTGGCTGTCGCATGCGGCATGAGCGGTTTGGCTTGAGTGTTCGCCACGGGAAATCTCCGGTAAAAATAATAGGGCCGCCCCTTTCGGAGCGGCCGTGCGGATATTCAACTAGGGTATCTCGCACCTTACGGCAAGCGATTACGTGACCTTGGTCTGGGCGATGTCCAGCACGATCTTGCCAATATGATCGCCCGCCTCCATCCGCTGATGTGCCGCAGCGACCTCTAGCAGAGGGAATATGCGGTCCATTTCAGGACGAAGGTCGCCGTCCTCGACGGCTGGCCAGACTGTGCTTGCTATTTCATCACACAGCAGCGCCTTAAACTCGTCAGCGCGGGCGCGTAAAGTCGAACCGGTGAGCGTCAAGCGGCGTGCCATAATCTGCGCCATGTTCAATTCCGCTGTCATCCCGCCCAAAACCGCGATCGTCACATGACGGCCATCCTGCGCCAGACAGGCCAGATTGCGCGGAACGTAATCGCCCGACACCATATCGAGCACCAACTGCACACCTGCACCATGAGTGATCCGCTTCACGTCCTCAACAAAATCAACCGCGCGGTAATTGATCGCATGGTCCGCCCCGATCTGAATTGCCGCAGCGCATTTCTCATCCGAGCCGCACGTGACAATCACGGCAAGATCAAACATCTTCGCCAGTTTGATCGCCATCGTGCCGATACCGCTGGTTCCGCCATGCACCAGCAATGTCTCCCCATCACAGGCCCAGCCGCGCTGAAACACATTATGCCACACAGTGAACAATGTTTCAGGCAAGGCCGCCGCCTCAGCCAGAGGCATCGCGTCTGGCACAGGCAAGCAATGTGCAATTTTGGCAAGGCAATATTCGGCATAGCCGCCGCCGCTCACCAACGCGCAAACATTCTTGCCCGCCATATCAGGAGCGTCACTGTCGCCGCACGCGACCACTCGGCCGGCGATTTCCAGGCCCGGTATCGGCGAGGCACCGGGCGGCGCGGGATAATGCCCCATCCGCTGGATCACATCGGGCCGGTTCACACCTGCATATGCAACCCGGATCAGACACTCGCCCGCCCCCGGTGCGGGAATGGGCAGGGTTTCTGCCCGAAAAACTTCGGGGCCGCCCGGCGCATCAAAGCCCATAGCGGTCATCGTTTTCGGTATCACGGCGGTCTGCCCCCACTGCCTGTCGTCTGCCCAATCGCTCTCAATGCTGTTGCCCAGGGGAAACACCCCCATCACTAAGCACTTGCGCTACAGGAAACTAACCCCACCTTGAGTTGACAGCAAGCACCGTCGCTTGCGAGATTGTAACCTGATGCAAGACGAAGATCTTCCCCGCCCCCGAGGCGATGCTGCGGAAAAGCTTGCGAGCGAGGATCTCGCGCCTTTGTCTCAGGACGAGCTGGCAACGCGGATTGATCTATTGCGCGCAGAGATTGCACGCGTTGAAACCCACCGTGACATGGCGGCAGCGCATAGGAAAGCCGCTGATGCTCTGTTTGGAAAGCCCGCGTGACCGGACTTGCACCGCCGGTTTTTTGCCCTCTTGCAAGCGGGTACTGTTTAGATCACGTTAACCATAAAACTGCATATTTGCTCAACACCCTACCCGCCTCCCCCTCTGCCGAAAGATTGTAGCATGCCTAGCTTTGCCCAGAACCTGGAAAAGACACTCCACACCGCGCTCACCCATGCGTCTGAAAGGCGGCATGAATATGCCACGCTGGAGCATTTACTGTTGGCGCTCATCAATGATGAGGATGCGATTCAGGTCATGGATGCCTGCGGGGTGGATGGCGCGGAATTGGGCGAAGTGGTGAAAACCTATCTCGACCAGGAATATCAATCGCTCCAGACAGAAGAAAGCGCCGATCCGCAGCCAACGGCAGGATTCCAGCGGGTGATCCAGCGGGCCATCCTGCACGTGCAGTCTTCCGGTAAGGACACTGTCACGGGTGCAAACGTGCTGGTTGCGTTATTTTCCGAGCGCGATTCCTATGCGGTCTATTTCCTGCAGCAGCAGGATATGTCCCGCCTCGACGCAGTCAGCTTCATCAGCCACGGCATCGGCAAGGGCGGAAAATCGGTTGATGGCAGCAAAACGCCGCAGGGCACCGAAGGTGTTCAAGGCGAAGACAAGGGCGCTGATGGCGGAAAGAAAGAAACCGCACTCGACCAGTTCACCGTCAATCTGAATGCCAAGGCTGAAAACGGCAAGATCGATCCGCTGATCGGCCGCGGACCCGAAGTCGACCGGACTGTCCAGATCCTGTGCCGCCGCAGCAAGAACAACCCGCTTTATGTCGGCGACCCCGGCGTTGGCAAAACCGCCATTGCGGAAGGTCTTGCCCGCAAGATCGTAGAAGGCGATGTTCCCGAAGTCCTGGCCGATGCGGTAATTTACTCACTCGATATGGGCGCATTGCTCGCAGGGACGCGGTATCGTGGTGATTTTGAGGAACGGCTCAAGCAAGTTGTCAATGAACTTGAGCAGATGCCGGATGCGGTGCTGTTCATTGACGAGATTCATACAGTTATCGGTGCCGGGGCGACCAGCGGCGGCGCGATGGATGCCTCCAACCTGCTCAAACCTGCATTGAGCGGAGGAACGATCCGCTGTGTTGGATCGACCACCTATAAGGAGTTCCGCAATCACTTCGAGAAAGACCGCGCATTGCTGCGCCGGTTCCAGAAAATCGATGTGAACGAGCCGACGATTGATGACACTGTCAAAATCCTCAAAGGGTTACGCAGCGCCTTCGAAGATCACCACAAAGTGAAATATACGCCCGACGCGCTGAAAACGGCGGTCGAGCTGTCCGCGCGCTATATCAATGACCGCAAATTGCCCGACAAGGCGATCGACGTGATTGATGAGGTCGGGGCGATGCAGATGCTGGTACCGCCAAGCCGCCGGAAAAAGAAAATCACCGCGCGCGAGATTGAACAGGTCATCGCGACGATGGCCCGTATCCCGCCAAAATCCGTGTCGAAAGATGACAAGAAAGCGCTCGAAAATCTCGACCGTGACCTGAAGCATGTCGTGTTTGGCCAGGATGAGGCAATTTCACGCCTTGCAAGCGCGATGAAGCTGAGCCGTGCCGGGCTTCGCGACCCGGACAAGCCCATTGGTTCGTTCCTGTTCAGCGGTCCGACCGGTGTGGGTAAAACCGAAGTCGCGCGCCAACTCGCCAGCATTATGGGTATCGAACTGAAACGCTTTGATATGTCCGAATATATGGAACGGCACAGCGTGTCGCGTTTGATCGGCGCCCCTCCCGGCTATGTCGGATATGATCAGGGCGGTTTGCTGACCGATGCGATTGACCAGAACCCGCATTGCGTATTGCTGCTCGATGAAATCGAGAAAGCGCACCCCGATCTGTTCAATATTCTGCTTCAAGTCATGGATAATGGCCGCCTGACCGATCATCACGGCAAAACGGTCGATTTCCGTAATGTCGTTTTGATTATGACCACCAATGCCGGTGCCTCCGATATGGCGCGTAGCGGTATCGGCTTTGGCGATGTGTCGAAAGCCGATGCCGGAACCGAGGCAGTGAAGAAGATGTTCACTCCGGAATTCCGCAACCGTTTGGATGCGATTGTTCCATTTGCCTATCTTGGCACCGACACAGTCAGCCGTGTGGTCGACAAATTCATCCTGCAACTGGAATTGCAGCTGGCCGATCAGAATGTGCACATCCAGTTCGATACGGATGCCCGCGCATGGCTGGCGGACAAGGGGTATGATAAACTCTACGGTGCCCGCCCAATGGGCCGATTGATCCAGGATAAGGTCAAGCAGCCTCTTGCGGAGGAATTGCTGTTCGGTAAGCTGGTTGATGGCGGCGAGGTGCATGTGACGGTGAAAGACGGAAAACCATCTTTCGAAGTTACGCCCGCGCCGCCAAAATCTACCCCCAAGCGCAAACCGCGCAAAAAACCGGCTGCGAAGAAAGCCGCACCGAAAAAGCCGGACGCCGGTGCCGACGAAAGCGCAGGCGAAAGCGCAGGCGAGAGCGCGGACGGGACGGCTGGTGACAAGAGCTAAACGCTCCTGAATCAAATATTAAGAGGCCATATTGCTGCAGCGCAGGGCACGAACCGGGAACGGTTCGTGCCCTGTTTTCATTCTAACTTCATGAGCGCCGACTTCTCCTGGATACAGCCGCACCCGCACGGTATATATGTGGCCCCTGCTGATTGCTGGGTTGATCCATCGCGCGCGGTTGATCATGCGCTGGTGACGCACGGCCATGCGGATCATGCCCGCGGCGGGCATGGCACGACTGTGGCCACTGCGGAAACGCTGGCAATCATGAAGTTGCGCTACGCAACAGATGACGGCGCGACGCCGGTTGCTTACGGGGAAACTGTCGCATTACCGGGCGGAGTCAGTGCAACCTATTTGCCAGCCGGTCACGTCTTGGGTTCGGCACAAATCCTGCTGGAACATGCGGGGGAGCGGGTTATTGTTACCGGCGATTACAAACGCCGCGCTGACCCCACCTGCCCGGAATATGCGGTCACGCCGTGCGATATTCTGATCACAGAGGCGACATTCGGCCTCCCGCTGTTTATCCACCCGCCGATTGCCGGAGAAATTGCCAAGATCACAGACGCTCTGGCGGCACATCCTCACCGCTGCGTACTCGTCGGAGCCTACGCATTGGGGAAGGCGCAGCGAGTGATTGCCGAGTTGCGAGCGGCAGGCCACTCAAATCCCATCTATCTGCACGGCGCGATGGAGAAAATGTGCAGGCTGTATGAAGAATACGGTGTTTGTCTCGGCGACCTGCGGCTGGTCGCAGGAACTGAAAAAGATGCGATGCGCGGTGCGATTGTCATCTGCCCTCCATCTGCGCTCAACGACCGCTGGTCGCGGCGTCTGCCGGAACCTATTACCGCGATGGCTTCGGGCTGGATGCGGGTTCGCCAGCGCGCGCGGCAACGCAATGTCGAATTGCCGCTGATCATATCCGACCATTCGGATTGGAACGAGCTCACCCGGACCATCACTGAAGTGAACCCGCAGGAAAGCTGGATCACTCACGGGCGGGAGGACGCATTGCTACGCTGGTGCGAACTTAACCAGCGTAAAGCGCGCGCGCTTGCCATGATCGGCCGCGAGGATGACGATGATTAGACCGCCCTTTGCCTCACCTCAACGCGGTGGGTCCATCGGCAGTTGCGGTGATCATTCCGACAAAGGCGGAGCCTGAACGGTGGACAGCTTCGCTGCCCTGTTGGATATGCTGGTATTCACTCGCAGTCGCAACGAGAAATTGCGGCTGATTTCCGAGTATTTACGCCAGACCCCCGATCCTGACCGTGGTTGGGCGCTGGCGGCGCTCACTGATGGTCTTGATTTCAAAGCGGTCAAAAGCGCGACCATTCGAACGATAATGAAGGACCGGATCGACCCTGTACTGTGGTCACTCAGCCGAGATTTCGTTGGCGACACGGCGGAAACGGCGAGTCTGCTGTGGCCTGATCCTATCACTCAAGCAGCTGATCCTCCCAGCGTGACCGAAGCGGTCGATCTGCTCCACACTATGACTCGCCAAAGCGTGATCAGGGATCTGCCGCGTTTGCTTGATAGGCTCGATTCCTCAGGGCGGTATGCATTGCTGAAAATGGCAACGGGCGCGATGCGGATCGGCATATCGGCACGGCTGGGCAAGACAGCTTTTGCACAGGCTTTCGATGTGTCGGTCGATGATGTCGAGGAGTATTGGCACGCGCTCTGCCCGCCTTTTGCGGATCTCTTCGCCTGGGCGGCTGACGATGCGGACCCCCCAGACACAGACAATATCCCTTTATTTCGGCCATTTATGCTGGCCCACCCGCTCGAAGAAACCGTCATATCGATGGACGATTACGCTGCCGAATGGAAATGGGACGGTATCCGTGTGCAAATGGTGCATGTCGGCGGCGAGACGCGGGTCTATTCACGCTCGGGCGATGATATCTCAGCCACCTTCCCCGAGCTGGTTGAGGCTTTGCAGATACCAGCGGTGCTCGACGGCGAATTGCTGGTCCGCGGCAATGTCCAGGGCGGAGATAGCGGCGGCGCGGCCAGCTTTAACGCATTGCAGCAGCGTTTGGGCCGCAAAACCGTGAGCAAGAAAATGCTTGCCGAAGCGCCCGCCTTTGTTCGCCTTTACGATGTCTTGCTGTCAGATAGCGAAGATGTACGGCGCCTCGGCTGGGAAGACCGGCGCAAACGGCTGGAGGCGCTAATGCCGCGCCTTCCCGCAAGCCATTTCGATATATCCAGCATAGTCGAAGCGAGCGACTTTGCCGAGCTCGCCAAAATTCGCGAAGGTACACGCGATGATGCAATCGAAGGGCTGATGCTCAAACGCCGTGACGCACCCTATATTGCTGGCCGTAAGACAGGGCTATGGTATAAATGGAAACGCGATCCGTTGCTGATTGATTGTGTTCTGATGTATGCCCAGCGCGGCAGCGGCAAACGGTCCAGCTTCTATTCCGATTACACATTCGGATGCTGGAATGGTGACCCGGATGCGGGCGGCAGCGGCGCAGAGCTGCTCCCCGTAGGCAAAGCCTATTCCGGTTTCACCGACGCCGAATTGAAAAAGATCGACCGGCATGTGCGGCAGAACACGGTGAACCGGTATGGGCCGGTACGTGAAACTGACAAAAGCCTCGTCTTTGAAGTGGCCTTTGACAGCGTCCATGACAGCAAGCGGCATAAATCGGGCCTCGCCATGCGGTTCCCGCGTATCCACCGCATCCGGTGGGACAAGCCCGCGCATGAGGCCGACCGTATCGAAGCATTAAGGGCGCTCATCAGCAATTGAGTTGTGTGCTTGAACACGCGGCGCTACCTCCTTTTTTGCAGGAGAGCCTCGATGACATTGTTTGATGATGCAGTACCCGTCTATCGCCGCAGCTTAACGACCTTATCGGCCATGCTGACCAAGGCTGAGGCTCATGTCAGCGGGGATGCTCTGCTGGACGCTAAACTGGCGGACGATATGCATCCGCTCGCTGTCCAGTTACGATTTTTATCGAACCAGCCGGGCGTGGCGATCGAACGCCTTACCAATCGCACGTTTACATCGCGCAATGATGCCGAAACAACATTGGCATCGGCGAGGTCCGTGCTGGCCGAAATGGACGATTACCTGGGCGGCGTCTCTGCGGATGAGTTGATCGATGCGGCGACCACCATCGTAGTGGCCATTCCCAACGGGATCGAATTCACCATGACGGCAGAACAATATGTGCGTGATTGGTCGCTGCCAAATTTCTATTTTCACTTGAGCATGGCATATGCCATCTTGCGCCATGCGGGTGTGCCCTTGGGCAAAGCGGATTTCGTGCCGCATATGAACCGTTATGTGACCAGGATGCCCACGAGCTAGCCGAAGCTGGCCAGGTGGTTTTGCCCACCCGATGTTGCGCCGCGCGACATCTGGCCGCGCTATGGATCAGCTTGTGTCCGCCTCGGCAATGGCGGCAGCGTGCAGCTTCGCGTTTTGGGTATAGTGCGTCACACCCGCCTGCATGCCCGCTATTGCCGGGGCGGGCAGATCGCGCAGGAATTTTGCGGGCCGCCCCGCCCATAATTGACGCGGCTCCATCACTTTGCCTTCGGTCAGCATTGCTCCGGCGGCGAGCATTGCATCACTACCGACCCGTGATTTGTTCATCGCAATCGCGCCCAGGCCCACAAAACCGCGATCCTCAATCGTGCAGCCGTGGATCATCGCCATATGGCCGACCAGCACATCATCGCCGATGACCGCCGGATTGCCATCAGGATCACCGGGGCGCGGCGGATCGCAATGAACGATTGTGCCATCCTGAATGTTGGTCCTTTCCCCGATACGGATCGTGAACACATCGGCGCGCAGCACGCAATTATACCAGATCGAGGAATCTGCCCCGATCTCAATATCACCGATCAACACGCAGCCCGGGGCGACAAACGCACTATCGTGAATTTTCGGGCTATTGCCGTGTATAGGAATAATTGTCACGCCTGGCCGTGCCGCCGATTGAATGCTCATACTGTCTGTTCCCATTCTGCCCGGTCGATCGAATAAACAATAACCGTATCTGTCCCAAAGTCGCTGTTTTCAAAATCAAGATCGTCGCGTCGGCGCATGCCCAGCCGTTTCATCAAGCCCCAGCTGCCAGTATTCGGCGCGACAGTGAGTGCGATAATATAAGGCGCGCCAAAGCTTTCAAAGCCAAGCCTAAGGCTCGCTTGCGCAGCTTCTTTTGCATAACCATGGCCCCACGCATCTTCGCGCAGGCGCCAGCCAATCTCATGCTCGCCCATAGGGCCGCCCGGCTGGTTGGACATTTTGAGCCCGCAGAACCCGATAATTTCGCCAGCAAGATGCCCGCCATCCACTTTCCGCTCCACCACCCAAAAGGTGAAGCCATTGTTGCGGCTATATCCCTCCAGCCGATCACGCATCCATTGCTGCTTGGCAGTGTCCAGAACTCCGCCGAGCCACTGCATAACGGCTGGCGTGTTGGTATGGCGCAGAAATTCGGGCCAATCTTCTTCACGCCAATCGCGCAAAATCAGCCGGTTGGTTTCGATAATCAGATCACCCATTGAGCAAACGCGCGGCGTCCTGCGCGTGATAGGTCAATATGCCGCTGCACCCTGCCCGCTTGAAGCTGGTCAGCGTTTCGAGCACCAGAGCGTCGCGGTCCCCCGCACCCGTCGCAGCAGCCGCTTCGATCATCGCATATTCGCCGCTCACCTGATAGGCAAAAGTCGGCACTTCGAACCGCTCCTTCACCCGGCGGACAATGTCGAGATAGGGCAGGCCCGGCTTGACCATCACGCTATCAGCGCCTTCGGACAGATCCAGCGCCACTTCGCGCAGAGCCTCTTCCCCATTGGCGGGGTCCATCTGGTAGGATTTCTTATCACCCTTAAGCAAGCCGCCAGAACCAACCGCATCGCGAAACGGCCCATAAAAAGCTGACGCGTATTTGGCGGCGTAAGCCATGATCTGCACGTTGACATGGCTGTCCGCTTCCAATGCGCGGCGAATGGCGCCGATCCGGCCATCCATCATATCGGACGGCGCGATAATATCTGCTCCTGCCGCTGCCTGATTGAGTGCCTGCCCGGTCAAAACATCAACCGTCGGATCATTCACGACATAGCCCGCATTATCGAGCAGACCGTCCTGGCCATGAACGGTGTAAGGGTCGAGAGCCACATCGGTGAGAATACCGATATCGCTGCCGCATCTATCGCGAATGGCGCGGATGGCGCGGCACATGAGATTGTCCGGGTTCAATGCCTCTGCGCCGTTATCGCTGCGCCGGTCGGGCTGCGTATTGGGAAACAGAGCAATACACGGAATACCCAAAGCGGCAGCTTCCTTGGCGCGGGCTGCAATGTGATCCACCGACCAACGCGACACACCCGGAAGCGAGGCAACGGGTTCCTCAACCTGGGTGCCTTCTGTCACGAATAGCGGCCAGATGAAATCTGCCGGAGTTAAATGTGTCTCTCGGTGAAGCGCGCGGCTCCAACCAGCTGCTCGGGTCCGCCGCAAGCGGGTGTCGGGAAATTGGCCTGTCATCTGGCAAGCTGTGCCGCAAATGCGGGCGTACTTCAATCAGGCTGGATAATATTGAACAAAACGCAGAACAATCAATCAACCTGCTTTGGCTGTTCCAATTTATCGATCTCCCGCACCGGCTCCGCATTGACTGGCGCGTCGGGTGCAATATCCGCAAGAGCCTCACCCGCTTCGACCAATTTCAACGCCGCCAGAGCGGCACGGAATTTGCGCAATTCGTCACCGGACAATTGCGCGCGGGTCACAAAGTTGACCGAGGCGGGGTTCACCGCCCGGCCGTTGCGATACATTTCATAGTGCAAATGCGGCCCGGTCGAAAGGCCGGTGGATCCAACATAGCCGATCACTTGCCCGCGGCGCACCGATTGACCGCGCCGAACAGCCATCCGGCTCATATGGCAATAGCGTGTCGCCATGCCGCCTCCATGATCAAGCCGTACCGCATTGCCACAGCCGCCCATACGTCCCGCCCCGACGACGCGGCCATCTGTCACCGCCGCAATCGGCGTGCCATGCCGCGCGCGGAAATCCATACCAGAATGCATCCGCCGATAACCCAGGATCGGGTGACGGCGCATCCCGAAACGGGAACTGATCGGTCCGGGCACGGGCGCAACCAGGCCGCTGCGCTGTTCCCCGACACCCGATGCCTCGTAAAACCGCCCGTCATTGCCCCAGCGCATCAATTGAACTTCAGACCGCGCGCCGCGATCAATACCGGCATACAGCAATTTTCCCGCCTGGCGCTCACCAGTGGCGGCGCGGCGATGCGAAATGATTATATCAAACGTGTCCGTCGCACGGACGGTACGGTCCATATCAACCTGATCACCCAACGCTTTGAGGTATTGCTGCACAGCACTGGCAGGCGCGCCTGCGGCGCGGGCGGACCGGTACAGGCTGTTTCCTACCGTGCCGCGAACACGCAGCGGCGTATCATCGACAGTAATCGGGATACGTTTGAGTGACAGATTGCCATCAACCCGCTCGATTTCCAGCGCAAGGTCAAACCGTGCCCGAAAGTTCAGCGCATCCAAAGGCCGCGCCGCGCCGGCTTCGGGGCGGCGGCCAAGCGTAATATCGACCTGCGTTCCAGGCTCGATATCACCGAGGCTCATGGCGCGGGAGATGAGCTCGTTGACCCGCCCTGCATCGCCCGATCCCACTCCGGCACGTTGCAGCATTCGGGTGAAGCTGTCCCCTCGGGCCAGCGTGGCCAGAACATCCAGCCGGGGCCGCTCCGGAGCGTTTTGTAAGGGAATCACAGACGCTGTCGCCCCCATATGTCGGCCGCTATCTCCGCCCAAGGCAAGTGGCAGGATCATTTGGCTGCGAAATTCGTCGCGCACCCCATCATCCACATCCATCGCCGGGGCGGCTTCCAAAGGAGAAAAGTCCGGCCACATCGCCAGTGCCGCAACCGATAGAACCGCCAGAGTTCCTGCGCCGCGAAACCAGCGCATACTGCCAATGCTGTCCGCCAAATCTGGCGCAAGATCCATCGCGTGAAATTTTTCCGAGGCCGAGAACCGCCATTCACCCAATTTTTCACCGATGCTGCGTGCGCGGCGGATGACGGCGGGCTGCGTGGCCTGATCGTCACGGATGACCTGCTCATGGGTCAGAACGGCCATGCGCCAATCCTCGGCCTCTGACCAGTTCGCGTCAGGCACGTCATCGTATAACGCATCGCCGACAATACTGTCACTGCGCGGATTGTCCAACGCGGTCTCCTATATCCAATGCGCTTATGCCAGCCCTGACGGCATGCGTCACTGACGCAGGCGGGTCATTTATGAAGCATTCCATAAAGAATCAAAGTTAACATGGGTCAAAGATGTGCGGGTTTTTGCGTTGAATACGCCGGACGGGTGATCGCTTGCGATGAACGGTTGCGGCGAAGCGGCGTGAATGCCACATTCACGCAGTGCCCCATCGCTCTCATGCCTCAACACCTGTCAAAGCCGTTTTGGGCCCTACCAATACTGGCAAAACGCATCTCGCGATAGAGCGGATGTGCGCCCATTCCAGCGGGCTTATGGGATTCCCGCTCCGCCTGCTGGCGCGTGAGGTGTATGACCGGGTTGTCACGATCAAGGGCGAGGCGCAGGTCGCGTTGATAACCGGTGAAGAGCGTATCGAGCCGCCCACGGCGCGCTATTTCTGCTGCACCGCCGAAGCCATGCCGTCCGATGGCGGCGGGCATGCCTTTGTCGCTCTGGATGAGGCGCAATTGGGCGGCACCCATGAACGCGGTCACATTTTTACCGACCGGTTGCTGCATGCGCGAGGGCGGGAGGAGACGATGTTGCTGGGTGCATCCACTCTGGCACCGATTATCCGCTCGTTGATCCCGGAGGCCGAAATTACCGAACGGCCACGCTTTTCAACACTGACCCATATCGGCCCGCGCAAATTGTCCCGCTTGCCCCCGCGCAGCGCCATTGTCGCATTTTCGGCAGAGCAGGTCTACGCCGTTGCAGAAATGCTGCGGCGGTTCCGCGGCGGATCGGCAGTGGTAATGGGCGCGCTCAGTCCGGAAACACGGAACCGTCAGGTGGACTTGTTCCAGTCGGGCGAGGTCGACTACATCGTCGCGACCGATGCAATCGGAATGGGCCTCAATCTGGATGTCCGCCATGTCGCCTTTGCATCATTGGTGAAGTTTGACGGAATGCGGCAGCGGCGGTTGATCCCATCGGAAATGGCGCAAATTGCCGGACGGGCGGGGCGCCATCAAACCGACGGGACATTCGGCGTCATGACAGGCGGGAAGGATGGAGAACCCGCAGAATTTTCCGAAGAAGACATCTATGCCATCGAAACGCACCGTTTCGCGCCCCTGACCCAGTTGTTCTGGCGCGATTCTCGGCCGCGCTATCATTCGCTTGCGACATTGATAGCCGATCTGGAGCGTATTCCGCACGAGCGTGAATTGTCCCTCGCACCCGAATCGATTGATCTGGCTGTGCTAAAGCGCCTGTCGGAAGAACCCCTCGCACAGGATATTCGCGGCGCCGGTGCGGTACGGCGTTTTTGGGAAGTGTGTTCTTTACCTGATTTCCGCCAGCAAGGCGCGGAAACGCATTCACGCTTTGTCGCGCGTCTGTGGCAGGATTTGCGCGGCGGTTATCTGGGTGCTGATTACGTTGCCGCGCGGATTGCCGAACTGGATAATGTCCAGGGTGATATTCATACGCTGCAGGGGCGGATTGCCGCGATCCGCAGTTGGGCGTATATCTGCCAGCGGCCCGATTGGGTTCTGGCGCGCGATGAAATGGCATCCAGAGCGCGCGCCGCAGAGGCCAAGCTGTCCGATGCCCTGCATGGGCGGCTGACGGAAAGATTCGTGAACAGAAGGACTGCTATCCTGATGAAAACACTGGGCCAGGACCCTGCCTTATTGCCTGTAACATTGACCGAGGATGGCGCGCTGTGCGTGGAAGACGAACCCATCGGTAGAATAGAGGGTTTCCGTTTCACCGTCGATAAGGCGGCCAATCATGCAGACCGCAAAATGCTTCTTTCCGCGGCTGAAAAGGCGTTGCCGCGAATATTGGGCATCAAAGCGCGGGCATTGATCGATAGCGGATGCGAAGGACTGGAGATCGCCAAAGGCGCAATCTGGCAGGAGCGTCAGAAAATCGCGATTGTCGAAACCGGATCGTTTCCGGCACAGTTGAAAATACGCCCGGCACAGGACCTTGCACTGCTACATGATGCAGATCGTGACGCTCTGGTCGGCGCCTTGCAAAGGTGGCTCAAGGCAAAAACAGCCGCGCTCGATCCGCTGTTGAAAATGGAAGAGGCCACGCAAGATGCCGCCGCTGGATCGCAAGCCCGTGCATTGCTGCTAACGCTGATTGCCGGGCACGGCTATGTCACGCGTGAGAAAGCGGGCCTTGAACATTTGCCAAAAGACATGCGGCCATTTCTGCGCCGTCTGGGCGTCACTTTCGGTGCGCTCGATATTTTTGCTCCCTTGCTGCTCAAACCGGCACCGCGCCAGTTGCTGCATGCGCTCGGTATGGATCGCAGGCCGCTGCAAACAGCGATGATCCCGGTTATTGAAGGCAGCGGCCGGCTTCCGTCGGGCTATCGCTCGGCGGGCACGCAGTTCATCCGCATCGATATCGCTGAAAAAATCCTGAAAACTGCGCATGAAGCGCGCAGCAAGATAGCTCCCAAGGGCAAAAACCGCCGGTTTCGTTTAGACCCCGCTTTGGCGGTGTCCACGGGCCTGACGCCCGATAGCTTTGAAAAATTGTTAGGCGCAGGCGGTTTCCGGCTACATCCTGCACGCAGGCTGGCAAATGGGGCATCTGGCCCGCCGGCGCCGCCACAATGGCAATGGCGTCCCGCACGCCGCAAGCCGCCGCGCGCCGCCCCTGCCAAACCTGCTGCCGGCAACGCGTTTGCTGGATTGGCAGATCTGGTCCGGTGAGCATAACCATGCGTATCGACCGCCTGTTATGCTATTTGCGTTTCGTGCGTACGCGCAGCCAGGCACTCGAACTGGTTCAGACCGGACATATCCGCTGTAATGCTGCATCAGGCACACACCGTGTGACCCGGCCCAGCCATTCGGTTGCGATCGGCGATGTGTTGGCGTTTCCTATGGGAAAGACCGTGCGGATAATAGAGCTGATCGCACTGCCTGACCGCCGCAGATCACCGGAGCAGGCGCGATTATGCTATCGTGATCTTGACCCCGGCGCTGAAACCGCCATAGCGGGGTCACATCATGCTATTGAATAAAAGGACTATCCGGCCATGACTTACGTCGTCACCGACGCTTGCATCAAATGCAAATACACTGATTGCGTTGAGGTATGTCCCGTCGATTGTTTCTATGAAGGCGAAAATATGCTGGTCATCAACCCCAGCGAATGTATTGATTGCGGCGTGTGTGAGCCAGAATGCCCGGCAGAAGCAATTTTGCCCGATACGGAAGACAATCTGGAAAAATGGCTGGAGCTGAACACAAAATATTCTGCCGAATGGCCGAACATTACCAGCCAGAAAGAGCCGCCCGCAGACGCTGACGAGTATAAGGGAGCCGAGGGCAAATTTGAGCAGTTTTTCTCTGAAGCGCCTGGCGAAGGCGATTAAACCAGAGCATCTGTTGGCCTGTGCAGACCTTATCTCTTTGCGACTCGCAATATTGCCCATTTTGTGCTATTTCATAGTTGAGCGCACTGGTCCTGACCGGTGACAGCTGAGTATGTGGAAGGGCGCAGACCACCAATAACACAGTGAAACGAGGGTTCGGGCCGCTCCCCCTAGGTGCGGCTTTCAAGCCGTTTGACCGCGTGAATGGTACCGGCCCGTATGAAAGGATTATTTATGGCAGCCAAAGGCTTGGCCTTCGATGTCGGCGATTATGTCGTCTATCCCAAACACGGCGTTGGCCGTGTGACCGAAATCCAAAATGAGGAAATCGCAGGCATGCAGCTTGAGCTGTATGTTCTCCGCTTTGAAAAAGAGCGGATGACATTGCGCGTGCCCACCAACAAGGTGGATGCAATTGGCATGCGCAAGCTTTCCAGCGATAAAACGCTGAAAGAGGCGATGGAAACGCTCAAAGGCAAACCAAAAGTCAAGCGCACCATGTGGAGCCGCCGCGCACAGGAATATGAAGCCAAGATCAATTCCGGCGATCTGGTATCCATTGCCGAGGTAACGCGCGATCTTTTCCGGCCTGATGACCAGCCAGAGCAAAGCTATTCCGAGCGGCAGATTTTTGAGGCGGCCTCCAGCCGTCTCGCGCGCGAACTTGCAGCGATGGACAAGACCGACGAACCGACCGCGCTGGAGAAAGTTCTCGATATTCTGCGCGAACATGCTCCGCAATATTATGACAACCCGGATGATGATAGCTGAACCGCCGGTGCCAGACCGAGAACAAAAAAGGGTCGCCTGATCGGCGGCCCTTTTCCTTGGAGCCGCTTGCTTCGCGCAACTTGCGAAACTGACCGGCCGATGGGTAAATCAAGAAACCCTAACGATTGACAGGAAACTGTGCTACCACTTGCCGATAGGGAGCGTGTTTATGCGCAGCTACCGCGTTTTGCCTCTGATATTGGCCATTTTGATACTGCCAGGATGCTTGGCAAAGACCGCTTTTGATACGGTAACCGCGCCGGTCAGAGTGGCAGGCAGAGTCGTTGATTTGGCAACCACCAGCCAGTCAGAAAGCGACGAGAAACGCGGGCGGGCACTGCGTGAACAAGACGAAAAGCTGGGCAAGCTGGAACGCGAGTATAGCAAACAGCGCGGAAACTGCATGGATGGTGATAGAAACGCATGCGTCGATGCCCGTTCTACATATCAGGACATTCAGACACTCCTGGCGGATATGCCGCAGCCATAAAACGACCTGTGTTCTTCAGGATGCAGCGCGGCGAAGCCGGTCATTGATTGCTTTGCCGATCCCCTTATCTGGGATGCGGCTGACCGCAATTCGCGGGCGGGATGACTGGGCGGCCAGGTGCAGACAGGCATAAAGGCGCGCAGCCGCCTCTTGCAAATTGCCGCTTTCCGACAAATTGCAATCACCGCCGCTCGAACCGAACCCGATCAGAAATTCGCCGTTCTTCTTTGTGGAGGCCGACAGTCTGACAGGCTTGCCTGGCGAGTAGTGCCGCGTCAATTGGCCCGGCGCTTCGATGGAGGCGCTGGGTTGAACTGGGGCCAGCGCAGACCCGTAAAGCTGGCGGTGCAGTGCATCAAGGTCCACCGGACCGGCTCGCAATTGGTCCCATCTGCCATTTTGGCGGATCGCCAGAATGCTGGATTCGAGCCCGGTCGGGCAATCCCCGCCATCCAGTATCATATCAATCCGGCCATCCAACGTGGCCGCTACATGATGCGCAGAGGTCGGACTGACAGTATTGCTAAGATTGGCAGAAGGAGCGCCCAGCGGCACGCCAACCCGGGTAATGAGCGCCCGCATCACCTGATGGTCTGGCATCCGCACGGCAATGGTCGGCAGACCTGCGGATATGGCGTTTGCCAAATCAGCATCCTTCCTGCGGGGCAGCACCAGTGTGACAGAGCCTGGCCAGACACGTGCCGCCACACGCTCCGCTTCGTCAGAAAAATCTGCCACTTTGCGAGCTTCATCCATAGAAGCGATATGGACGATCAGAGGATTGATGCTTGGCCGCCCTTTGGCCGCATAGATCCTGGCGATAGCGGCATCGCTGTCGGCGCGCGCCGCCAGACCATAAACTGTCTCGGTCGGAACGGCGACTATCCCGCCGCCGCGCACAATTTCAGCCGCACGGGACACCCCCGCCGGGTCTGCGCGCAGCATTTCCGTAGCGTTCTTGTCGCTCATACCGCCGCGCTATACACGGTGATAGCAAATGCAAAGAGAATCGCGGCGATCCGCAGCGATATAGTGCATATAAAGGCCAATATAGATGACTCCCTTCACCGCGCCCACTCAAGACCAATTGCTGGCGATAAAGGTCAATGCTGGCATTGCCGAACTTGGACAAAGCGAGAAATTCGCGGCTGCAGAGCCAGATATGGTCGAGGCTATTGTCGAGGGCGTCGGCGTTTTTGCTGCTGGCGAATTTGCGCCGCTCAACCGGATCGGTGATCTTGAGGGCGCGCAGCTGGAAAACGGTGTTGTCCGCCTACCTGCTGGATTTGAGGCAGCTTACGAACAGTATGTTGCGCAAGGCTGGAACTCCATCGCCTCGCCAACCGAATTTGGCGGACAAGGCCTGCCGTTTACCCTGGCATGCAACGTTCTGGAAAATCTTGGTGCGGCCAATATGGCATTTACACTGCTACCGATGCTGTCGGTCGGTGCGATCGAAGCGATCGAGCATCACGGTAGTGACGCGCAAAAGGCAGCCTATATGCCCAAGCTCGTCAGCGGTGAATGGTCAGGCACAATGAATCTGACCGAACCACAGGCCGGTAGCGATGTCGGTGCGCTACGGGCCACCGCAGAACCAATTGAAGCGGGCGAACATGCCGGAAAATACCGTATTCATGGCCAAAAGATATATATCACCTGGGGCGAGCACGAACTGGCCGGTAACATTATTCATCTGGTGCTGGCACGTCTTCCCGGCGCGCCCGAGGGGAGCCGCGGTATATCGCTGTTTCTCGTACCAAAGTACCATGTAAACGCAGATGGCTCGCTTGGCTCGAGAAACGATCTTCGATGCGTTAGCCTCGAACATAAGCTTGGTATTAACGCCTCACCCACCTGCGTGATGAGTTACGGCGATAAAGGCGAATGTATCGGCGAGCTGGTCGGCGCAGAAAATCGCGGGCTCGCGGCAATGTTCACCATGATGAACAATGCGCGGATCAATGTCGGGAGCCAGGGTGTGCAAATTGCCGAACGCGCACTGCAACAGGCGCTTTATTACGCCAATGACCGGGTTCAGTCAGCCCGTGCTGGGGCAGCAGACCGGGACCCGGTGGCAATTGTCGAACATCCCGATGTCCGCCGCATGATCGTGCGGATGAAATCACTGACCGAAGCCATGCGTGCGCTTCTTTACTACACCAGTGGTCAAGTTGATCGCGGCACTCTGGGTGATGACGATGCAGCCATGCGCGGCGATATATTGGTGCCAATGATCAAAGCATGGGGCACGGATACTGGTATCGATGTCGCCAGCATCGGTATCCAGATTCACGGCGGGATGGGCTTCGTCGAGGAAACCGGCGCCGCCCAGCATTACCGCGATGCCCGGATCGCCCCGATATATGAAGGCACCAACGGTATTCAGGCGGCCGATCTGGTTACGCGTAAGCTTGGTCTGGAAAATGGCGCAGCCTATGCTGTTTTAATGGCCGATATCGTGAAGGACGCGCATGACGAGCCTGCCTTGGCGAATTTGGCCAGTGAATGCGCAGCCATTGCAGAATGGATGCGTGGCGCGGCATCGCTTGATGACAGGCTCGCTGGAAGCGTTCCGTTCTGCACAATGTCAGCCGTCGCTGTTGCGGGGTGGCAGATGTTGCGCCAAAAACGCGCGGTGGAAAGCGGCAGCGCGCCTGCGTTGGCCGCAATCAAACCGGTAACAGCGCGCTATTTCCTCGACCATATCGTGCCCGAGGCCACCGGTTTGAAAGCTGCAGCAACAGATGGTGCTGCCTTGCTCTACGCACTCAGCGCAGAACAATTGACCGGTTGAGGCAGGGCACAATCAAGCGAATGTCGTAGAGTTTCCCCCAGGCGGTAGGCGTCAGTTAACCGGCATAGGCATGGGTACCTCACGCGCAAATTCTTCCGTGAAACTCGCGCGCGGATCACCGCGCAATTCGCGCTGAGGGGGCAGTGATTGGCCGGAAATCCGTGCAATGCCTGCACCGGGCTCTGCACCGGGCGCTACAACACGCCAAATAATGCCAGCCGTATCATCGCTGATCAGCAGCGCACCGTCTCCGGCCCATTCCGCCCAGGTCGGGCGGCCGCGCGTGGTGCCTTCGCCGGTTAAAAATCCTGTCAAAACAGGGACCGGTTTGCCGACTGGATTACCCAGATCATCAAATGCGATATAGACGACATCATAACCCGAAGCCGGTTTACGGTTCCACGAACCGTGGCGAGCGATAAATGCGCCTTGCGCAAAATCGCCGCCCATCCGGTGACCCCCTTTGGTAAACACCATGCCCAATGCCGCAACATGCGGACCAAGCGCATAAACCGGGCGCCGCGCATATTCTGACAAATAGGCAGGCATTGGTTCTTCCACGCGGTCATCAAAATTATCGCGGAAATAAATCCACGGCCATCCATATTGCGCACCAAGCGGCACGTTGGTGAGGTAATCGGGCACAAGATCCGAACCGAGCATGTCGCGCTCGTTTACGGTCGTCCATAATTCGCCGCTCCACGGGCTCCAATCCATGCCATTGGGGTTGCGAAGACCAGAGGCGAAAACCCGCGCTCCGCCCGATTCGAGAGTATATTCCCAGATCGCGGCGCGGCCTTCCTCAATGTCCATCCCCTGTTCGCCAATATTGGAAACAGAACCGACCGCGACATAGAGCGTCTTACCGTCGGGGTGCAGTTCGATATTGCGCATCCAATGCCCGCCGCCTGGCGGTAGATCCATCAGTTTGCGCCCTTCACTCACAACCGAAGTTTGGCCGAGAGTATAGGGAAATGCGACCAGGGCATCATGATTGGCAATATACAGCGTATCATCCGCCCATGCGATGCCCGACGGCGAATCGAGCGATTCGGTAAGAGTAATCCGCTCTTCGGCTGCGCCGTCGCCGTCATTATCGCGCAGCAGAACCAACTGATTGGGCGAATCGCCCTTGGCACCGGCCCGTGTCATCAACCAGTCGGCGATCCACGCGGTCAGGCCGCCAGCGTCTTTGGCCGCCGGGGCTCTGGTCAAAGTGACCAGTACATCGCCATTGGGCAATGTATGCACCACTCTGGGGTGATCGAGCCCTTCGGCAAACCGCGTCACAGACAGCCCGTTTGCGGCGGTGGGCAATTCGCCTTCTGCCCAGCCGACAGGTTTGGCAATATTGACAGTGGGTACCGTCTCGGCACTGGCCTGCTGCAATTCCGGATCCGTGCCGGCAACCGCGTCAACCGAAAGATCGGCCGTGTCACCGCGCGATAGCCAGAATATACCAAGGGCGAGGACAATCAGGATCACTGTGATCCACAGAAGAGCTTTGCGTGTTCTTGTCATGGCCATGAGAATAGTCGCAGTCCGGCCTTGCGGCAATGGCGCATCGCCCTAGATGGGAACGATGTTTGATTTTACCGCTGATCCAGACTTGCCCAAACCCGAACGATATCGCCAATTGGTATCCGCTGCCGCAGCACTGACCAGCGGCGAGACGGATAGTACAGCCAATATGGCCAATGTCGCCGCATTGATGGCGGAGTTTCTGCCGGGGCTGAATTGGGCCGGATTTTACAGACTGGTCGATGGCGCGCTGATATTGGGACCGTTCATTGGTCGCCCGGCCTGTATTCATATAGCATTGAATCAAGGCGTATGCGGTGCAGCAGCCAAGACCGGCACCACCCAATTGGTCAAAGATGTTCACGCATTTCCGGGGCACATTGCCTGCGACGCCGCCAGCCGGTCCGAACTGGTCGTACCGGTTTATCGCGGCGACACCATCTGCGCCGTGATTGATCTCGACAGCCCGGAAACGGGACATTTTGATGCGGAGGATGCCGCAGGTATCGAAGGCTTGGCACGGGCGCTTAACGGGCGCATTTAATTGCCGGTCCGCTGCCGTAAGAAATGGGGCCCAAAGAAAATGGGGCACAGAAGAGATGAGACCGGGAGGAGAAGGGACCCGGAAGCGGCGTGAAACGCTATAGATATCATTCTTTACATCACGCCAGGTAATCGCCCCGAAACGGGACAGCGGCGGAGCGGCCCTTAGATTTGCGGCGATTGCGATGGTATACAAATCCCTAACGCCGGGAATCGCCCCGGCTCTGTTTTCTTAAGGGATAGCCATGACAACCCGCGCAAATGTTTCGATTCGTCAGTGTGTTTCACTCTCAGCAGCGGCCAGCGTGATTGCTGTCGCCTCACCCGCCCTTGCTCAACCGGAAATGACCTATGAAGAACGCGCCTATGAATATGCGCGTCCGGCGGCATCCACTGCAGAGACCGAAGACGTGATTTACCGCGAGCAACCTGTGGTGCAGCCTGTCCCTGCCGCGCGCTACGAAAGTGAAGCGGGTGCTGACTATGCTGTCCGCAATGATACCCGCAGTCCAGCACCGCAATATGTGAAGACCCGGTACGTCAAAACGCACGCTGCGCCGCAGCAAGTCGTCTACACACAGCGTCAGGCGCAGCCGGTCGTTTATCCTGCCAGCCACCAAACGCAGAGAGTTCAGCATCACGCCGTACAACCCCAGATTGTGCACTATCCGCAGCAGGGAAATCTCGTCCAGCAGCCGTCATTTGACCGCGAAGCGTGGCTTGCGGAATGCCGGGACCGCGTTGGCGGCGGGCAGCGCCGCGACAGCAATGGAGATGTCATTGGCGGACTGGTTGGCGCAGCGGCAGGCGGCCTGATCGGAAATCGCATCGCTGGCCGCGGTGACCGGCTTGGCGGCACTTTGATCGGTGCCGGCGTCGGCGGTCTGGCGGGTTTGGCCGTTGGCAATGCAATTGATCGTGGAAACCGTGCAGACCGCGATGAGACAGCCCAATATTGCGAAGAATATCTGGCATATTATTCAAACGGTTACGCACAAAATCGCGGCTATTACAGCCAGCAGCAGATGATGCTGGTTCCAGTGATGATCCAGGTACCGCAACAAGCTGTCACGCGCGAAATCGTGACATATGAGACTGTTGAAGAGCATGTGACAACGTATGAAAACGTGCCCGCGCAGCGCCGCGTAGCGCCGCGTCCGACCAAGCGTATTCAGGTCGCACCGCAACCGGCTAAACGCGTGCGTTACATAAAAGGTAACTAAACGGCGAGCCGGCTCTGGCAGTCGGCCGGGCCAAGCCTTACAGATTTGAAAACGGGATTGGTTAAAGTTGCGCCGCGCGACTTTAACCTTTTTCCTTGGTGATCGGTGCGCGCGCTATCCTGGCAGGATCATTCGCCGCCCCCCGCTGCGTCCGCCCGCGCGATATTCAATCCGACACAGCTCGCTCTGCCTTCCGGCACATCAAAGCTCTCTATCTCGGCCTTGGGGACAGCCATGATGCAGGGTGCGCGACCCGGTTGCACGATGCTGAAACTATCGTCACCCGACAGAATATTGAAATCGACCAATCCGTCATAGCCGACGCTATACTCCGTGCCCGAAGGCTCCGCGACCAGCTGTGTACCGACCGCCAGCGGCTTCCCTAGCGCATCGACCAGTTTGATCAGCTGGGAGCGGTACGCATCCACGTCGAGCTTCACCGAAGCCACAGCGCCGCGCGAGACGATGATCCGGCGATAGGTCGAACGGGCAATCGCATCAAACGGCAGCTTATCGGGATCAATATCAAATTGCAGCGGGACCAGCGGCGTAAGCGATTCGACCAGCAAGCGGCCTTTACTGTCAGTTACGCCCGCCTCACGGTTTTCGCGCAGAACGGTGATACCGGGGACCTGACCCGTCTGGACCAGTGCATAGGACCCGCCCGTCTGGTTGCGCGCATAGAACGTGTTGCCCGCAAAAATGATCGTGCCGCGCGCATTGGCACGTGCGGCCAGTTGCCCGCCATTATATTCAGCTTGCCCCTCCAGCCGCGTAAATCGGTTGCGCCAGGATACGGTACCGGCGACACGCGGCCGGTCCGCGACCAGAGCCTCTACCCCGTATCCTATATCACCGGGATCAATATCGGGACGGAACAGGGCCGCTTGCGCACTGTTCTGGCCGCCGCTGCGTGTGATACTGGCCTGGGCAGAGCGTTTTTTGCCCAATTGAATGCTGAGACCCGCCATTACTGCAAAATTGGACTGTTCGCTTTTCCGGTAGGACACATCGCTGTAAAAATCGATCGAGTCAGTTACTTTGGTGCGGAAACTTGCCCGTAACAGGTCAACTTTGCGTGTTTGGCGCGGGAAACGGGGGTCAAACTGGCGCCGCTGGCGGCTCGCCGTGAGTTGAATTTGTATCGTATCGCGCAAATCGAAATTTATCGATGCATTGATCTGCTGTGCGGGCAAGGGGTCCCCCGCTTCGGCGGCCAAATCGCGGTAACCCGTGGAGGGGATCACCGCATCGGCGCGAATCGAAAAGCCGGAACCGATCGATTCAAATCCAGTCCGGAGCAAAAACCCGTTATTTTGAGCCGTCTTGCTATAGCGCAGCTCAGAAAACACCAAAGCACGGTCAAATATAGTTGTTTCAAGCTGAGCGCCGATATTGGCCACGCCAAGACCCGCCTCCCCAGAAAGCCCTAAGGAGAGACTTTGGGAAAAGCCTCTCCTTAGAAAGAATGTGCCGGTCAGGTCACGATAGTCATTACTCACTTGGCCAAATCGCCGCCTTATATAGCCGACATTGGCTGCCCCCTCCCACAGGCCGGGTGCCAACAGATCCTGAGAAACATATATTCGCGCATTCTGCACGACCTCCCTCCCCAATTCATCCCTGACAATGACCGACACTTCCCCGCGTCCGGGGTTGATCGGAATGTTGCGAACCTGGAATTCGCCCGCCTCCAGTTCGCCGGTCGTGAAACGGCGGTCGTTAACGATCAAATCCAGTCCGGTGGGAACAGCCACACTGCCTTCGAAGGCTGGCAGCGGGTTGGTGATCAAATCGGGGCGAAGCGCGAAGTCGGTACCGAATTGCAATCCGCCGATACGCAATGGCCGCTGGCTCTGCGTGCCCGATGTGATGGTATCGCCTGCACGAGCAATCAGACCCTTTTCGGGCATTGCCAGCGTAACAGTTGTATCAAGCCGCCGGACTTTATTTTGCCCTGGCGCCGGCTGGGAAATATATTGCACCGCGCCGCCAGCCTGGACATTGCCAAATACCGCGCGCGGTGAAATGACGGCGGCAGCCTGGACGCCGCTGCTGGAAATTGTCGAAGTAAGGTTGTAATCGATCAGCACGGCCGGAAGCGGGGCACGTTCGCCGCCGCCGCTCCGTGCAAATTGCGCCAGATTCACATCATTCGCGCCGTCTTTGTTGCGGAACAAAGTGATTTCAAGCTGCTGGCTTAATTTATCGAAGCTCCAATCCGCAATCTCGATATTCTTGATGAGGATAAACCCGGTTGTTCCCGGATTGACTGGCAAACTTGCCATTTCGGCTGATTGGGCATCAATGGCGAGCTCGCCATTGATGTAAGCGAGGTCCACCATCCGGGTCAAAGCGCGCCCGTCAACCGAAATCGCGCTCAAACCCGGGCCGTTCGCTTCTTCTGAGCGGGCATTGTCGATAGTAACGTCATTAGAAAGCGCGAACGGATCTTCGGCCTGGGCTAGAACGGGTGATTGTCCCGAAACCAGTACCGCAAACGCTAAATAAAGCGGTGCGAAGCGTTTAGCTGCAGGTATTTGTAGCCTGGGCATTTACTTCTTCGCCGTCGATCAGCGCAGTGACCGTGATCGGACCGGATGTACAAGGGCCCTCAAGCGGCCATTGCAATGCGCTGCCGCCATGAATGTAATGCAGCCCGGTTATGTCGACAGGAACCGGTTGGCCGCCAGCTGTGGTTACCGACACATTAACCATACGCGCTGTTTGCTCACCGGAGTTTTCAGCGCGCAATCCATCGGGCCCGAATGTCCAGCCCATCTTCACCGGCGCAGCGGAAGCGCGGTCAAAAAACATCGGAATGGTGAAACGGATACGCGCCTGTGCCTCGCCAGCGCGCATCAATTCCGGGTCAGGAAGTTGGTCAATCGCGACCCGGAAACGGCGCTCCCCTTGAGCGGCCAGGTCGCGGCGGACAACTCTGAAAATCTGGGTTTCCCCTGCGGCAATCGTAATAATTGACGGGGAAACAGTAACGGCATTGGATGGAAAAAAGGCATCTTCACCATTTTCCTGCTTCCAGCCAAAGGCTCGGACCTGAACGCCTATCGCGCGGCCCGATGGGTTGAACACGCGCAATGTCTCTGCGCGTTGTTCCCCATCCATTTCGATGCGAAGCGGTGCCAGTGAAACGTTTGCTCTGCGATCCTCGGCGCTCGTCGCAACCGATGGGGCAGACACAGAGCCTTCCTGTGCCATAGCAACGCCGCCAGATAGCAGCACCGCGAGAGGCAAAGTGGCAAAAGTGTGAAGTTTCATGGCACCGCTCGTCATCTTTACTATCCGATCAGAACGTAACGGTGACCGTCACGCTGTCGTTATATACGCCGGCGGTTACAGAGCTGGCTGAGGCCGGAATACGGCCGTAAGCGGTTAATGTTTGAACGGCGCCAGTGCCGACACCCGCTTGTGTGTTTGTACCATTCCAGTCAGTCGCACGCGCAGCGTCGGTGAAAACGCCATACGGGATCAATTGTGCTGCATCAGTGCTGTTAACGAGCTGACGCTGGGCGCCTGATGCGTTTGCACCAGCATCCATAGACACATCATATGTTGCGCCCAGGGTGCACAGGATCGCGACCGATGATGTCGAATCGATGTTAGCGGAACCGAGTGTTGTCAATGTACCGAAGGACATTGGCGATGCGGTAATTGTGCAGCTGTCCAGAACGTTAGCTGTTACTGGCATTGTTGCATCTTCAGTAGCCGCGAAGGCAGGTGATGCAGAAAGTACAGCAGCTCCGGCTGCCATCATGATAATTTTACGCATTTTTTAAGTCTCCTAGCCGCTTGGTTTTAGTGGCAGGGGGAGAGATACGTAGTGACCGTATAAAAATGGTTAAATTTAGAAGGAATAGTGCCGGAAATAGGATTTTTCCGCGCGGATGTGCTTCAAATCAGATGGTTATATCGTTAATTATGGCGCGTCCATGATGCCGATAGAGAGCTGCCCAGCGTCTATTATACAGGGCTCAAAAATAGGGCTCAAAATTCGACTGAAACGGTTACGGTATCGTAATATCCGCCCGCTCGGCTGGCGAAGTTGGGGTTGCGAATTTCGCCGTAAGCGGTGTGGCTGACAATGCCAGTCGCCCCGCTATTGCCGACAACCCGGCGTCTGTTTCGAGAATCCCAAAGCTGGGTCATCGCTGCATCCTGATAAATTTTGTACCGGAGAAACCGGCCATCAACAGGGTTGCGCATGCGGCGGTTGAACCTGTTTGCATTTTGCCCGTTATCAATCGCAATCTCGTAATCGACATTTGGATTACATTGCAGATAAATCTCTGCGGTCGTGGTGGGCTGAACCGCCGTTCCAGTGATGACACCAAACGCCATCGGCGCAGCCATAATCGTGCAGCCATTCAAAATCGTGATCTCGGACCCCAACACATAGGTGTCGGTCTCGGCATGCGCAGGCACGGCCATTGCAGCGGCCATCAAGCCCGCCCCGCTCAGCGCCGTGCGGCGTGTAGTAAAGAAGATATCGCTTACCGTCATAGTCACACGGCCGGTGGCTTAACGGGCGCATCTTAAGATCTTCTTTCGAATATGAAACAATCGCGATTGCGGCGCGGTATGCACAATGCGATCAGACATCGCCCCCGGTCAGGCGCTGGCACACCAAATCCAACTGATCCAATGTTCTGTAACGGATTGTTACCGACCCTGAACGCGGATCGCTGTCCGTTTTAATGCTCACCGGTAGACCAAGGAGATCTTCCAGATGGCTTTGCACCGCAGCAATATCTGCATCTTTGGCCGGGTCGCGCGATGGCCGGGCCTTGCGCTGCGCCGTTTCGCCCGGAAGATTCGCGGTTTTAACCAGTTTCTCAATTTCACGGACTGACAGTTTTTTCGCCACTGCCCGATTGGCCAATTGTACCGCGTTTTCATGACCGATCAGAGCGCGCGCGTGCCCCATCGATAATGAACCGGCCTCTACCAAGTCCAATACTTCGCTCGGCAACACCAATAGCCGCTGGAGATTGGCCACGTGGCTGCGTGATTTATCGACAAGTTTGGCAATTTCCTCCTGCGTCATATCATCTTGTTCAGCCAGCCGATGATATGCGCGTGCTTCCTCCACCGGGTTGAGGTCTTCTCGCTGGATATTTTCGATCAGCGCCAGGGCCATGATCTCGCGCTCGTCTAAGTCGCGAATGATGGCCGGAATCTGATGCAAATGCGCCTTCTGCGCTGCGCGCCAACGCCGCTCACCTGCAACCAGTTGATACCGCCCCTGCGGCAGTGGGCGGACAATAATCGGCTGGATAACGCCCCGCGCGGCGATTGAAGCTGCAAGTTCATCCAGCGACGCTTCGTCGAAATGCGTCCTTGGTTGATTTGGGAGCGGTTCGATACGCGCGACATCGATCGGACCCAAACCTGTTATGGGGGCAGCAGCGCCGCTCTCCTTTGTCGGCGCTGCACCGGCCTCCCCTGTGCCTGTATTCAGCACCAGTGGCTCCTCTTTGCGGGTTTCACCAAGCAGCGCGCCAAGGCCCTTGCCCAGTTTCCGTTTTTTACCGGCGGCCGGTCGCGAGGGCACGCTAAAACGGATAGGATTTGCTAAATCATTGCGATTATCATTCATGCGGCTTTCCTTTTTTCTGGCAGGCGGCTGATTAGTTCACGTGCCAAAGAAATATAGGCGCGGCTGCCGGAACATCCGTGGTCATAAACCAGCGCAGGCATCCCGTAACTCGGGGCTTCTGATAGGCGCACATTGCGCGGGATAACCGATTCGAACACCAGATTGCCAAGGCACTCACGCACATCATCAGAGACCTGATCAGTAAGCCGGTTGCGCCGGTCGAACATCGTCAATACAACCCCGACAATGCTGAGATCAGGGTTGAACCGTTGCTGCACCCGTTCCACTGTCTGCAATAGCTGGCTGAGGCCCTCTAGCGCAAAAAATTCGCATTGCAGCGGCACCATCAACGTATCAGATGCGCTGAGTGCATTCAGCGTAAGCAGCCCCAGAGACGGCGGGCAATCGATAAAACATATCTCGTGGCCCATATGACCCGACAGCGCGCCGCTGAGCCGCGCGGTCCGGTCCTCTACTGATACCAGTTCGACTTCCGCACCGCTCAGATCGACGGTGGCGGGGACGATATCCAAACCCGGAATATCGGTCCCCTGTACACATTCGGAAAGTGGTACCTGTTCCACCAGCAAATCATAGCTGGAGCGTTCGCGATCTCCCTGATCTACGCCCATACCAGTTGAGGCATTGCCTTGCGGATCAAGATCAATCAGGAGCGTTCGCCAGCCCGTAGCGGCCATAGCCGTGGCGATGTTGATGGCGGTAGTGGTTTTACCCACGCCGCCCTTCTGATTGGCAATTGCGATTGTAATCATGATGCGCGCCTCAACCCCTTAGCCAGCTTGCCAACCAGAATTCCGGCCGTATCATCCGTTACAGACTGTTCCACGTGGAACATCTGCCTGACCTTCCTTGATGATCCTGTCAATTCTTGGGCCGCTGACCGCCCTTTGGGCAACACAAACACCGTTTGCGCTGTGGAGAACCGTGCGGATAAATCCAGAATCGACGCAAGCGGCGCAAAAGCGCGCGCCGTTATGACCGATGCCGGAGTGCTCTCCACATGTTCCAGCCGTGCGCCAGCGATAGTGCAATGGTCAAGCGCGAGTTCGTCAACCATCCGTTGCAGCCAGTCAATTCGGCGGCGACGCGATTCGACCAACAGCATTTGCCGGTTGGGTCTGAGAATCGATATTACCAGCCCTGGCAGTCCGGCTCCGGTACCCAGATCCAACCACAGACCTGTTTCACGTGGAACATGGTGCAGCAACTGCGCACTGTCCGCGATGTGACGCTGCCAGGCTATATTAAGCGTTGGTTTGGCCACGAGATTTTGCCGGGTGTTTTCGTCCTTTAGCGCGGCGAGAAAATAGTTCAGACGCTCCAAAGCCTGTGCATCGCACATTTGTTGAACGTAACAACGGGCCGTATCTTCGTCATGGATCACTGACATACTCATGCGGCGATCTGCGCAAGCCGGCGGGCATGGACCAGCAATGCCGAAAGTGCTGCGGGCGTTATGCCAGGCACCCGGCCCGCTGCCGCCAAAGTGTCTGGCCTGGATTTGGACAGACGTTCAACCATCTCGTTCGACAATCCTGGGACCGAGCCATACGCAAAATCAGCTGGAAGTGAGACATTCTCGCTCGCTCGCAAGTCCCGCAGCTCGGCTTCCTGCCGTGCAAGATATGGAGCATAGGCGGCGTCCTCCGCCAGCTCACTTGCAATTTCGCTTTCCGGATCGAAATCGTCGGGAAGCCACTTTCGCAAAGAGGATAGATCAATGCTGTTCATTCTTAGCCATTCATTGAGCGGTTTCTTTCCCCCGTCGCGGCGTATTGGCAGACCGGCGCTTTCCAGATCAGTGGCATTTACTTCAGCGTCCAAACCTGCGGCCCACCCGGTCAACGTATCTGCGCGCCGCGCAAACCAAACCGCGCGCTCGGTACTTATGCAACCAAGTTCTCGCGCGATCGGCGTTAAACGAGTGGCCGCATTATTGGCGCGCAAACGCAGCCGGTATTCCGCGCGCGATGTCAGCATTCGGTAAGGTTCGGTCACACCATGCAGGGTGAGATCATCGACCATGACCGCCATGTAAGAATTGGCGCGATCAAGTCCGGGGGGCTCGCGGTTCAATGTCTTGCTGGCCGCATGCATTCCGGCAATCAGCCCCTGTGCGGCAGCCTCCTCATAACCGGTGGTGCCATTGATCTGACCTGCGCAGTATAGACCGCCAATATCGCGCAGTTCCAAGCCGGAGGTGAGCGCACGCGGATCGATATGGTCATACTCGACAGCATATCCAGGCTCGACCATGTCAACCTGAGCGAGGCCGCGCATGGTACGGAGCATATTGCGCTGAACATCCACGGGGAGCGAGGTGCTGATCCCGTTGGGGTAGACCATATGCGTATCAAGGCCTTCGGGTTCCAGGAAAACCTGATGGCCGTCGCGATCGCCAAATCGATGAATTTTGTCTTCTATCGATGGGCAATATCGCGGTCCTTGCGCGTCAATGGCACCAGAAAAAAGCGGAGACCGGTGCAGGTTTTCTCGGATGATATCGTGACTATGTGCCGTTGTTCGCGTGATTGCGCAAAAAATCTGAGGATTTGGTCGCCGCAATGTCAGCGGAGACATCGTCCAGTGGTCACTATCCGAAGGTTGTTCTTCAAGCGCGCTCCAGTCGATCGTTCGGCCGTCCAGCCGCGGCGGCGTGCCAGTTTTCAGACGCGCGATAGGCAGATCCGCATCGCGCAATTGCTCGGCCAGACGCCGAGCGGCGCTTTCCCCTATCCGTCCTCCTTCAAAGCGTTCCTCACCCCTGAATAGAGTTCCACCCAAGAAAGTGCCTGTGCACAAAATGACGGCCTGTGCGTGCAAAATCGTGCCATCTGCAAGTGTTAGCCCTTTCACCCGCCCCTGTTCCAGCACAAGACTGGCCGCTTCACCCTCGATCAAAGTCAAATCGCCCTGATTCTGAAGCTGTGTTTGTATGAAAGCCTTGAACAGCTTACGGTCTGCCTGGACACGTGGACCCCAAACGGCACTACCTTTGGAGCGGTTGAGCATCCTGTAATGGATCGCAGCTGCATCTGCCGCGCGGGCGATCAGACCGTCAAATGCGTCAACTTCGCGCACCAGATGGCCTTTGCCCAACCCTCCAATGGCAGGGTTGCAGCTCATCGCTCCGATGGCGCCCAGCGTAAAGTTAACCAACCCTACTCGCGCACCCATACGGGCAGCAACAGCTGCCGCTTCTACACCGGCATGGCCTCCGCCAATAACGAGGACTTCAAAATTATGCATATTTAACGAATAGGCACGCATGCACACAGGGTCAAAGGATGAATTGCGAAATGCCTGCCGGGCAGCCGTACTGTTTCACGTGAAACAGTTACTTCCCGATACAAAACCGCCCGAATAGAGCATCAAGCATATCCTCTGTCGAAGTGCGTCCGATCAAACTGTCGAATGCCAACCGCGCCAACCGTAACTGTTCCGCGACCAGCAACGGGTCCTCGGTCACGGCAATTTCCGACAAAGCATCGGATGCACTTTCAATCAGCCGATGTTGGCGCATATTGAGAGCAATAGAACCGGGCTGCGGCATTGCGTTACTGGCCCGGCTTATCAGACGCTCGCGCAACAGGCCGACACCCTCCCCGGTTTTGGCAGACAGGCTCAGATCGGGCCGATGCTTAGCAATCCTATCATCTCTGTCGCATTTGGGATCAATTTCCCACGCGCCGCTTGGCCCCTCTCCCTCATCGCCCAGCCACAGAACGAGATCCGCAGCGAGGGCTTCAGCATGGGCGCGCTCAATACCAATGACTTCAATGGAATCGTCGCTGTGAGATCGAAGGCCTGCAGTGTCCACAAATGTGAACGGGATGCCCGCCAAGGAAACCGACCGTTCTAGAACATCGCGGGTGGTGCCTGCTATGGGAGAAACAATTGCTGCATCGTCATCCAGCAAAGCGTTGAATAGAGTGGATTTTCCGCTATTTGGCGGACCCGCCATTACCACTTTGAAGCCTTCTTTCAAACGCTCGGCCCGTGGTTTAGCCAACCATTCCAGCAACTCTGCTGATAAGGCGTTCAGGCGCTGCGTAAATTCGGCCGGTAAAACCGCGACATCATCCTCGTCGGAGAAATCAAGCACTGCCTCTATCTGGGCGGATACATGCAGCACCGCTTCACGCCAGTCATTGACCTGCCGGGAAAACTTGCCGTCCAGCATTTCCAGAGCCGAGCGGCGTTGCAGTTCAGTCTCTGCAGCCAGCAAATCCGCCAGCCCTTCCGCTTCAGCCAGATCAAGCCGACCATTTGCGAAAGCCCTGCGGGTAAATTCGCCGGGTTTGGCGCGGCGCAGACCGGGAAATGCCGAAAGTGCTTCTTCGACCGCAGCGACTACGGCGCGGCCCCCATGAAGGTGCAATTCCGCGATGTCTTCACCGGTGGCAGTGCCCGGACCCGGCAACCACAATACCAGCGCGTCATCGAGTGTAACCCCTGACCGGTTACGCAATCTCCGCGCGCTGGCTCTTCGCGGTGCGGGTAACGATCCTGCGAGATCGTTCAATGCGGCTTTAGCGTGCGGACCACTTACCCGGATGACTGCAATACCCGCCGGCGGAGCGCCGCTGGAAAGAGCGTAAACAGTATCCACGCGCTGTTCCCGACAGATCTTTAGTCGGGCTGCGCGGATTTAGCAGATTTATTGCCCGCGCCAGTCGCTGCAGAAGCCGCGCCCTCGACAAAGTTCTGAAATAACTTGAAGCCAACCTGGCCCATAGGCGCCAATTGCTTGGCAAATTGTTGCAACTGTTCAGGGTTGCTGACGCCCTTCATCGCTTTGGCCATAGTCTCAACATATACATCATTGGCCTTACCCACATCTGGTAAACCCAGAAAACTGCGAGCTTCTTCTGGCGAACATTCGATTTCGACATTGACCTTCATTGACGTTCTCCCTCGGCTCCAACAGCCATTTCACGTAGCCAGCCGCGCCTATACCGCATCTGCCCGGATAAATCCCACACACAGCCGAATAATTTCACCACAGTTAGGTTCTTTTACCGCAATTCCAAGGCAGTGGTCTTTTGGCACTCATCCCCCGCGCCGACTTACACTGCCATACACTATTTACCGCGTTGCCTAAAATGACAGCGATGGCACGCATATGTGCTTGGTGCTTCGGGCCGTATTGCGTGACGGTATTGCCGTCTTTTAGTGTCATCGCAGCAAGCTTATGTCGGGCGCGGCCAGTGGGCTAAAACCCCTAGTTCAGAACTGCGAAATTAAGAATGATGCGTTTCAATTGCGCGCTAAGCGTGCTCGGCAACTGCCCCTCAAGTGCTGCCCGCCGATCTTCCACCTTATCTACCAGGCGAATATGACGCATTAACCAATCGGGGCATGCGCGCGCGCCGACTGGCATGTCTTCAAGCACTGACAAGCCGCTATGGCGCGGGTCAGTGCTGATCCGGCGCATGACCCACAACAGGTCTGCTTCTTCACCCTCCAACAGCTGAATGAAATTTCGTCCGTTATACAGCAAAAACCCGGTGATCCGGCGCGCAGCGTTATTTCTCTCGCACGATGCAATAATCGCATCAAGCTCGTCGCGCTGCAAACCGGGCGCAGTGCTCACGTAGAGATATTGGCGAAGCATAAGGCAGTCATTACTCAAAGAATGTCGAAAAACAAGGGTTTAACGACCACACTGACAGACAGGGCGGACCGTTCCTGCAACCGCAACCCGGCTGTTTACTGATTCATCGTTTCGAAGAATTCTTCATTGGTCTTGGAATCCTTCATCTTATCGAGCAAGAACTCCATCGCGTCGATCGTACCCATTTGCATCAGAATACGGCGCAGCACCCACATCTTGGAAAGCTTGTCTTTCTCAACCAACAGCTCTTCCTTACGCGTGCCAGACTTGCCTACATCGAGCGCCGGGAAAATACGTTTATCAGCAACTTTACGGTCCAGCACGATTTCAGAGTTACCGGTGCCCTTGAATTCCTCAAAGATCACCTCATCCATCCGGCTGCCAGTATCAATCAGCGCGGTCGCGATGATTGACAGCGAGCCGCCCTCCTCAATATTCCGGGCCGCACCAAAGAACCGTTTCGGGCGCTGCAATGCATTGGCATCAACACCGCCGGTCAGGACTTTACCCGAACTTGGTACGACCGTGTTGTAAGCCCGGCCCAGACGTGTGATCGAATCGAGCAGAATCACCACATCGCGCTTGTGCTCGACCAGGCGTTTCGCTTTTTCGATCACCATTTCAGCAACCTGCACGTGGCGCGTGGCCGGCTCGTCAAACGTGGAGGAGATGACCTCGCCCTTCACGCTGCGCTGCATATCGGTCACCTCTTCGGGACGTTCATCAACCAGAAGCACCAGCAAGAACACTTCCGGGTGGTTGTCAGTAATGGCTTTGGCGATATTCTGCAGCAGCACAGTTTTACCGGTTCGCGGCGGTGCCACGATCAACGCCCGCTGACCTTTGCCTTGCGGCGAGATGATATCGATAACGCGGGCTGATTTGTCTTTCACTGTCGGATCGAGCGTATCCAGTGACAGCTTTTGTTCCGGATAAAGCGGGGTAAGATTGTCAAAATTTGTCCGCATACGGACCTGGTCGGGATCTTCAAAATTGACGGTCGTCAGCTTCTCGATCGCAAAGTAGCGTTCCCCCTCTTTTGGCGCGCGAATTTCGCCCTCCACCGTATCACCGGTGCGCAGACCCCATTTGCGAACCTGGTTGGGCGAGACATAGATATCATCCGGACCGGCAAGATAATTCGCTTCGGGGCTGCGCAGGAAACCGAACCCATCCTGCATGACTTCAATTGTGCCAATGCCCATAATATCAGAGGTATATTCCTCATCTTCGGCCAATTCCCGCAAAATACAAAACATCAAATCCTGCCGCCGCATCGTCGATGCGCCCTCAACGCCAAGCTCCTCTGCCATACCCACCAAATCGGCCGGTGTTTTCAGTTTCAGATCTTTAAGATGCATGTCGAGTGTCTTTCAAAGCCGGTAATGGGCGAATATCAAAAATGGGCGGTAGCCTGTGTAACAGGCGGTCTATCGGGCTTGGAGAAAGCAGACCGGAACCGCCGCGGCGGATCGATACCGTAAGCGGACTGTTTACGCGCAGCAGATAGCTGCGTCAATTTGTTTGCTGTGCCGCATTTGCAGGGCAATTGCCGATCAGCTCAGATAGGGACGCGCTACGATAACCACAATGACGATAATGGCCGTCAAAATGCCCGGTATTTCATTCGCCAGACGGAGAGCCTTACCCGTTAATGTTCGCTCGCCTCTCGCCAATTTTTTGGCATAGGCTGCCATCCATCCGTGATAGCCCGAGAGCAGAACCACCAGCAGGAACTTGATGTGAAACCATGTATCCGCATGAACTTGCAGTGCTGACATTAACGATAAACCAAGCACCCAGACAATGATCATGGCAGGCGTCAAAATGATCTTCAGCAGCATCCGCTCCCGGTTGATCCATACCGCGTCCATATCCGATCCTGCTGGCCCATCTTCCTGATGATAGACAAAGAAGCGTGGCAGCATAAACAGGCCCGCCATCCAGAAAATCACGAAAATGATGTGACCTGCTTTTAGCCAGGGGTAGATAGGAAGAAGAATCTCTTGCATGAGCAGTCTCTACAGCAGATGCTGGACAATAGATACCGGTGCCGGTTCACCGGGCCGATCACCGTCTATGGTCCGCATCACGCTTCCCAATTACGGATTATCGATACCAATTCTTCAACATGTTTAATCGGCGTGAATTGTCCAATTCCGTGCCCCAGATTGAAGACATGCGGCCGATCGGCAAATGCTTCCAAAATCCGTTTTGCACCTGCATCAAGGGCTTTACCGCCTGATAATAACATCAAGGGATCCAGATTGCCCTGAACCGGAAATCCAGCGGGCAGGACTTTGGCGGCCCAAAACGGGTCTATGGTTTCGTCTAGGCCAGCGGCCGACACGCCCGTCTCATTCATATACGCCGGTAATTTTTCGCCTGCGCCTTTGGGAAAACCAATTATCGGGACATCAGGGCACCGCTCTGAAACGGCGGCGCTGATCTTCGCATTGGGTGCAATGACCCAGCGTTCAAATTCACTCGGAGCAAGACTGCCCGACCAGCTGTCGAACAGTTGCACAGCCTCTGCACCGGCTTCGATCTGGCCCACCAGATATTCAATGGTCAAGTCCGCAATTGCATCGATAATTGCGCCGAATGCTGCTGGATCACTATAGGCCATTGAGCGGGTCTGATGCTGATCACGGCTTCCCTCGCCAGCGCACATATAAGTCGCCACTGTCCAGGGTGACCCGGCAAATCCGAGCAACGTTGTCCCGGGCTCTAAGGCAGCCTTCACCTTGCTGACGGTTTCATAGATGGGTGACAGGCGTTCTGGCACTGCGGTTAAGCCGTTTAGCGCATGGTCAACCAATGTAGGTGAGAGCTTTGGTCCCTCGCCTGCCAGAAACTCCAGCTTCTGACCCATTGCGTAGGGAATTATCAGAATATCAGAGAACAGGATTGCGCCATCAAAACCAAACCGTCTGATGGGCTGAATGGTGACCTCTGCCGCAGCATCGGGATCATATACCAGTTCAAGAAACCCGCCCTTCTCAGCGCGTAACGCCTGGTATTCGGGCAAATACCGCCCTGCCTGGCGCATCAGCCACAGGGGCACCTGACGGGCGCGTTGTCCGCGCATGGTATCGAGAAGAATTCCAGGCATGAAGACCTTCTTACTAAATAATAATAGTATTTAAATAGGATGTTGGAAGATGTTGGCCCTGTGGATAGCGGGGACAGCGGTGTCTTGCCCGATTTATACCAGAAGGCAAAGGCTTATCTGCCTGCCGACTCCGTGGATATGCGCGTCAATCAATAGATATCCACGTTGTACCCAGCCTGTCGACAAGCCAGTTTTCTGTCCAAAAATATAGCTGCTAATGACCCGGATTGGGCATGGAATTGGCGATCAAACTTGTCGTCAGCATTATCCCGTGGTTTATGCGTGGTCTTGTCCACAAGGCGAAGATCTGCCTGTCAGCCATGAAAGACCGTCCTTTTTTATGAGCCGTTTCCATCTGCATCTTGTGTCCGATTCCACAGGGGAAACTCTTGAAATGGTCGCCAAAGCCGCGCTCGCACAGTTCGAACATGCGGATATCGTACGGCACTTTTGGCCAATGGTTCGTTCACGCCAGCACCTTGACCGGATTGTGCCGCAACTGGCGGATAATCCCGGATTGGTGCTGTTTACGCTGGTAAACCCGGAAACCCGCCAGCGATTGGAGGATCATTGCCGTCAGCTCAGTTTGCCCGCCGTTCCTGCGCTGGATGCGGTTACCGCTGCGCTGGAGGATCAGTTGGGGCAGGAAGCGCATGGCCGCCCCGGTCGCCAGCATCTGATGGATGATGCCTATTTCAAACGGGTTGATGCGATTCATTACACGATCGCGCATGATGATGGGATCGGGTGGGAAAATTGGGAAGAGGCTGACATTGTTCTTGCCGGTGTGTCGCGTTCTTCGAAAACGCCGACCAGCATCTATCTCGCCAATAGAGGATTTAAGACCGCGAATATTCCGCTGGTGATTGAAAGCCCGCCGCCCGAGATGCTTTACAAATTGCGCAAACCGCTCGTGGTTGGGCTTACCACCGCCCCTGAACGGCTGGTGCAAATCCGGCGCAACCGGCTGCTAAGCCTGAATGAGCAAACCGAAACATCCTATGTCGATGATGAACGGGTCCGCGAGGAAGTAAAGTTTGCTCGGCGAATGTTTGCCGATAATGGCTGGCCGGTAATTGATGTAACGCGGCGATCGATCGAAGAGACTGCAGCTGCTGTCATTAACCTGGTTGGAGAGCGCGAACGCCGCGATGTTTCGCCCAAAACGGGGCCAAAGCCGATATGATAATCCTCGCCTCGAACAGCGCCAGCCGCAAGGCCATGCTGGATGCCGCGGGTGTGCCCTACCGGGCCGTACCGGCGGATATTGATGAACGGGCTGTAGAAGCGGATATGGCGGACGCGCCCTGCCCTCAGATTGCGCAAAGGCTGTCGATTGCGAAGGCTGAAGCTGTTTCGGGCAAACATATCGACCAGCTCGTTCTTGGCAGCGATTCGCTGGTCGTGGTGAACGGTAGACGGTTTGACAAACCTGCCAGCCGTACCGAGGCTGCAGAGCATTTACGGTTCTTTTCCGGCAAAATGATTGAGCTGCATAGCGCCGCCGCTCTGGTGCGTGGCGGAACGTGCGTTTGGTCGGCTTGCGATGCTGCAAGACTGCATGTGCGCGATCTGTCGGACGATTTTATCGAGCATTATCTGGCGGCAGAATGGCCTGAAGTATCGTTCTGCGTGGGCGTGTTTCGTATAGAGGCAATGGGTGTGCAATTGTTCAGCCAGATCGAAGGCGATCAATTTACTGTTCTTGGCATGCCGTTATTGCCAGTGCTTGGCGCGCTGCGTGAATATGGCGAGCTCCTTTCATGAGTACTGCCTGTTCGCAGGCGCGGTACGCACATGTGATAGGTGATCCTGTCGCGCATTCCAGATCACCGCATATTCACCGGTTCTGGCTTGAAAGGCTGGGCATTGCCGGCGGCTACAGCGCACACCGCGTCAAAATGGGCGAGTTGGCCGATTATCTCGCCAGTTTTCGCATCGATGCGGATTGGCTTGGCTGTAACGTCACGATGCCGCATAAGCAGGCGGTTATCCCGCTGCTTGATGCTGTCGACCCGGTTGCAAAGGCTGTTGGCGCCGTCAACACGGTAATCCGTCAGAGAGACGGAAGGCTCAAAGGATATAACACCGATGTTGCAGGGTTTCTGGAACCTTTAACCAGCGAACTGGCCAAGGCGCACCTATTTCGCATGGCCCGTATTCTTGGAACAGGGGGCGCAGCGCGCGCAGTCATGGCCGGTCTGGCGCAGAACGGCGTCGTGCTGGTCCTCGCGGGGCGCAATGTGAATAAGGCGAAACAGCTGATTGCAGACCTTGCCCCGCAAGGACAACACCATGCCGTGTCATTGTCTCATTTTGCAGATCCGACGGATTTCCCGTTTGATGACCGGAAAAACTGTTTGGATATCATCGTCAATGCGAGCCCGCTGGGTATGCGTGGTCAACCCGAACTGGATTTTGATTTCAGCCATGCGCCGCCGGGCAGCATCGTGTATGATATTGTAACCGATCCTGTCGAAACGCGGTTTCTTAAAAATGCGCGCGCAGCAGGTTTTCAGACGGTGGATGGTTACGCAATGTTGATCGGCCAGGCCGCCGCGGCATTCACTTATTTTTTTGGCGAAAGACCGCCCCGGCACCATGATGCCGAATTGCGTGACAGGTTGCTGTCATGATGCCGGCCGATGGGCCACGCATAATTGGGCTGACCGGCTCTATCGCAATGGGTAAGTCGGCAGTGGCAGCGATGTTTGATGATGCCGGTATACCCGTGTTTGATGCCGATGCAGCGGTGCGCGCAATGCAAGCGCCGGGCGGCGCGCTCCTTAACGCTATCGAGCGGGCGTTTCCGGGAAGCACCGGCCCTGAAGGTGTGGATCGCCGCGCTTTGGGCGAGCTGGTATTTGCCGATGCAGACGCTCTTGCGCGTCTCGAGGCGATCATGCACCCCGCAGTCGCTGAAAAGCGGCAAGCTTTTCTACGCGCTCATGCCCGAGAACCATTGGTCCTGTTTGATATTCCGCTTCTGTTTGAGAAAGGCGGCAATACCCAAGTTGATCACGTTGTTGTCGTTTCTGCACCGGAGGATATTCAGCGCGAGCGGGTATTGCAGCGGCCCGGCATGACAGCCGAAAAATTCTCCCATATCCTGTCATTGCAAATGCCAGACGCAGAAAAGCGGGCCCGGGCCGATTACATCATTGATACCGGAACGGCGCTGGATGCAACACGCAGGCAAGTGGAAGCTTTGATCACGAAACTACAAACCTTGCCACGTAAAAAGAGATGACACCCCCTTGCCTAAAGCTATTTGCGGGACGATATCAAATCTGATGCGCGAGATCATTTTCGATACCGAAACAACCGGGCTGGATCCCAAAACCGGGGATCGCATGGTCGAGATGGGCTGTGTCGAAATGGTCAACCGGGTGGAAACCGGCGCGACCTATCATTGTTACTACAACCCGGAACGCGACATGCCAGCCGGTGCCGAGGCGGTTCACGGTCTGTCGAGCGCGTTTTTGGCAGACAAGCCTTTATTTCGTGATCGGGCTCAGGAATTGCTTGATTTTATCGGCGATGCGCCACTCGTCGCGCATAATGCGGGGTTCGATTTCGGTTTTCTCAATAATGAACTCGCAATGATCGGGTATGAGCCAGTCAGTTTGGACCGGATGATCGATACCGTTGCTATTGCACGCAAAAAACATCCCGGCGCAAAGAATTCCCTCGATGCATTATGCTCGCGTTACGGCGTGGACCGAAGCCAGCGTATCAAACATGGTGCCTTGCTCGACGCGGAACTGCTTGCGCAGGTGTATGTTGAATTGCTCGGGGGCCGTCAGATCGGACTGGAACTCGGCGCTGATCAATCCGCTGCCAATATCGCAAGTCATCCCGCGCCCGCGCCGCAAACCCAACGCAGTAAACGTGAACCGCGCCCGCATAATGCCTCCGCAGAGGAATTGGCGCGGCATCAAGAGTTTCTCAAGCAAATTACGTCACCCCTTTGGGTGCAATAGATATGCCACTGATCAGCCGGTTTGCACGCCGGCAGTGTTGAAGGAGTAGTACACAATGGATATTCGTGTTTCAGGCCACCAAGTCGAAACCGGTGCGGCACTTCAGGACCATGCATCTGACCGTCTAAATGCCATTGTTGAAAAGTATTTTGGGCGGGCAATCTCCTCACACGTCACTTTGGGCAAAGCGCCTGCGGGTGCTTTCAGCTGTGATATCGTGACCCATGTGATGCAGGGGTTGACGGTGAAAGGTCACGCCGAAGCGCATGATGCGCACCAAGCGGTCGATCACGCATCTGCAAAAATTGAAAAACAGCTGCGCCGCTATAAACGCCGCCTGAAAGACCGGCATGAGCAAGCAGCCTATGCGCTGAAAGAAGAAGAAGCGGCATATACGATCTTTGCCAGTGAGGAGCCTGAGGTAGAGACCGAGGCGCCTGATGCTCCGCCTATTATTGCCGAGACAAAAGTCGATATTCCTGAATCGAGCGTTGCTGATGCGGTGATGATGCTTGATCTACGCGATACCAACGCCATGTTTTTCAAAAATGCTGGCACAGGCCGGCATAATATGGTTTATCGCCGCAGAGATGGGTCAATCGGCTGGGTTGAACCAAGCTGAGACTGTACAGCCTTGCTGATGCAGGCGGCAGCACACAGCAATATTCCCTTACGCTTTGCTGCCGTCCGGCAAAGCTCTATTTCGCGCCCTAAGGGCGTTATTTTCGAGTGTTCTTGAAACAATCATCTGATGTTAGACGCAAATTTCATACTTGGACCTGAGGCGGTCGGTGTTTCCTATGCCGCTGATAAAACGGCGGTGCTGTGCACTTTGGCCGAACGGTTCGCGCATATCTACGCTGTTGACCGTAGTGCAGTGCTGGAATCGCTTGAGGAGCGTGAGGCTTTGGGCAGTACGGGCTTCGGACGCGGCGTTGCCATCCCCCATGCCCGCATCGAGGGAATTTCGCGGCCAGTGTCGATAGTGATCAGGCTGGAGAGATCCATCGCATTTGATTCTGCGGATGGAATGCCTGTCGATCTGGTGTTTGGATTATTATCACCGGCAGGATCGGGCGCGGCTCACCTGCATGCGCTGGCAGCAATCTCGCGGCTTATCCGCGATGAGACCATCCGTGACGCATTGGGTAACGCTGCCGATGGAGAGGAGCTTTACGCGATGCTCTCCAATGTGTGGGACCGTGACGCAGCATAGCGCGGGGGGTGATGCCGATGCGGCATCGGCAGGTGCAAAATTGCACTTCCGCGCGCTCGAGCGGCTCTACGCCGTCGCTCCGGTCAATCAACTGTTTGAATCGACGCTTCAGATTACCGAGGAGGGCCGTTCACGATTGCAGTTTGAAGTCACCCAAAATGCCTATCATGCTGCTGGCGCTGCACATGGTACGATCTATTTTAAAATGCTCGATGATGCGGCATTCTATGCAGCCAATACGCTGGTCACCGATCGCTTTTTGCTCACCACATCTTTCAATCTGCATTTCACCAAGCCTGTCCGCGAAGGCCGCGTCATTGCTGAAGGATATTGGGTAAGCGGTAAGCGCCGCGTGTTTGTGGCCGAGTCCCGCCTGATCGATGAAGAGGGCGATGAAATTGGCCGGGGAACGGGCACTTTCATGCGTTCGCACATCGCGTTATCCGGTCTGCCGGGTTACAGTGACGGACAGGCCCGGTGAATACGCGGCTTCCCACGCATCTTGAAGTAACCGGCCTCATTCGCGCTGTGGAAGCAGCTGGCGGCTTTGCCACGGTTCTGGCCAAAGGCGAGCGAGATGCCGGGACTTTGCTGATCAGCACGCTAGGCCGCGGCGAGCAGGCACGGCTTTATGAGCGTATGCCGCAATTGGATGGCGACCGGATGTTCTCTGTAACGCGGGAGCAGGATCCCGATAACCCAATGGAATTTAACGAATATTTAACCAAACGCAGCCAGCTGGACCCTGATATTTGGATCGTGGAGCTGGATATCGCGGATCCGGCACGGTTTGTCGCACTGCAACATAAACCGCGTTGACTTAATTTCATTTGTAACTAGTTACCTCCATGAACTTCCGATGCGCAGGCGGCGGGATGGCATTCGGCCATTTGGTTAGCACGCAGACGGGGGACGGCCGGCAGGCTTTATCTGGACCCTCTTTATTTTGTTATTTTCCTGAAGGCCCCAGCCTGCGCCAGTGCTCGTCCACCGCATAATGTAGTATTTTCATGGCTCGTAAGACCCATTTTGCTGGATTTATCACTCTTGTATCAGCAGTAAGCGTTGCGTTTGCCAGCGCAGAATTTTCCGGTGTCAACGCCGAAGAAGGCGGCAACGCATCAATTGCGGCTGAAACCGGTATCGAACCTGCTGAAACATTGCCAGCAACCGGCCAGATCTCCCCTGTTTTCGTAGCGCGTGAAGTGGTTCAACCGCTTCCCGCGGAACCGGAAGCACCCGAACCGGTTCAGGCATCCTCCCTTCGCCAATTGGTAAGCGCCACCGACACCAGCGGCTCTCTGTCGCGTGAAATGCGCTGTCTGGCGGGAACTGTTTATTTTGAAGCGCGCGGCGAGCCGCTCACCGGTCAATTGGCGGTGGCACAGGTGGTCATTAACCGCGCTGAGTCCAGCCGCTTCCCATCCAGCTATTGCGGTGTGGTCCACCAACGCTCGCAATTTTCTTTCGTGCGCGGGGGATCAATGCCGCGCATCAATGAGGCTTCAGCGGCATGGAACCGGGCCAAGGCAATCGCCCGGATTGCGCATACCGGCCAGTGGGACAGCGAAGCTGCCGATGCATTGTACTTCCATGCCACATACGTGTCGCCGCAATGGAGCCGCAATAAGATCCGCCGCGCCGCGATCAATACCCATATTTTCTACCGGTAAACAGCAGCGTTTGGAATAATGGGAGGCCCCGCGCGATTACCGGGGTTCTGCGTATTACAAACCGGAATTACGGGACCGAAATGTCGACCCATACAGGGGTATGGTCGCTCGCCTTCTCGCGCCCGCGATATGCACGATCAACCCCCACCGCTTGCATCCGGTCGGCCAGTTCCGGCGTCAGCAATATATGGTCGATACGGAACCCGTGATCACGCTGCCACGCGCCGGCTTGATAATCCCAATATGTCCATACACCTCCGCGCGGGTTTCGCGTGCGCACGGCATCGGTCCAGCCTTGCGCCAATAGGTGTTGATAGACGTCACGCGCCTCTGGCTGCATCAGCGCGTCGGACGCCATTGCATTTGGTGCCCACACATCGTCATCATTGGGAATAACATTATAGTCGCCCACAATAGCGCAGGGGATTTCGAGCGCCCATAATTCGCGCATCCGGGCGCGCAGACGTTTCATCCATGCAATTTTGTAGTCAAATTTTGGGCCCGGCAACGGATTGCCATTGGGCAAATAGATGCTGGCAATACGTACTCCGTGTACGTCTGCCTCGAGATAGCGGGCCTGATCATCGTGTGCATCGTCCAAACTGAGCGAGGGAAGGCCGCGCTGCGTTTCCACAGGTTCCGTTCCGTCTGCCAGAATGGCAACGCCATTGAAGCTTTTCTGGCCATGCCAAATCGCTCGGTAGCCAATCTTTTCAAATTCTTCAGCGGGGAACGCAGCGTCCTGGCTTTTCACTTCTTGCAGGCACGCGACTGCTGGCCGCGTTTCCTGAAGCCATTCAATCAAACGCGGCAAGCGCGCTTTAATCCCGTTAATATTGTAAGTTGCGATCCGCACTATATGCCAAAGCTCGATCCGCACCCACAGCCCGCAGCAGCGTTAGGATTTTCAACCCGGAAGGCTGCTCCGCCAAGCGACTCGACAAAATCAACCACGCTGCCGCTTACCAAATCAAGGCTCACCGGATCGACAACCAGGCGTACACCATCCGTTTCACTGATCAGATCATCACTGTCAGGCTGCTCGGCCAGATCAAACTTGTACTGAAAGCCTGAACAGCCCCCGCCTTCGACAGACAATCGCAATATTGGCGGCTTTGCCTGCCTTTCAGCTATCCATGCCACACGCTTTGCGGCGGAGTCGGTAAGGGTCAACATCTGGCTCATATTGTGTATGTAAGCGCAGTACTGTTAAGGCTCAAGCGGTCTGGATGTAGTTTCGCAGGGCTGCTGCCTCCAACTCCACCTCATCCATGCGCGATTTGACCAGATCACCGATCGATATAAAACCGCACATCGCACCATTATCAACCACCGGAAGGTGTCTGATGCGCCGCCGGGTCATCATCGCCAGAGCATCATCAATTTTGGTTTGCGGGCCCACCGTAATCGCTGGCGCGGTCATGATTTCGCCGACTTTTTTGTCCAGACAATCTGCGCCCAGATCCGCCAATCGATAAATGACGTCACGTTCTGAAAAAATGCCTGCGAGCGATCCTGCTTTCATCACCGGCAGGGCCCCGATCCGCTTGCTGGCCAGTATTGCAACTGTATCACGAACCGAGGCGCTTACATCACAGCTCACCACATCAGTGACGCGGCGCCCCTCGATCAATTTGGAAATGGTCATGGCAATCCCCCTTTTTTTCTCTGCATCAGGATGCCACGAAAACTGCATAATGGCGAATCTGTGTGCGCTATTTTGGCCAATTGCCGGTTAAGCACAGGGAACATTGGGACTTGCCAAAGCATTATTGAGTCAGCACGAGGCGCAAGATGATCCCGAAATCTCCCCTAGATGACCCCGAAACCGCGGCCTATGCGTGGTCGCGCTATAAACGCCTGATGCGCTTTATGCTGCTGGTTACAATCGGCGTGGTGATCATCGCCATCGCACTGCTTTATGACGGGGACAGCCCGGCTACAGTTCATTTTTACATCGCGGCGGCGTTGGGTATCGGGTTCATGATGTTGCTCACTGCTGCACTGATGGGCCTGGTTTTTCTGTCGAGCGGTACCGGTCATGACGAATCGGTTATTGATTTGATGGAAGAGGAGGGGGCGGGCAGTGATGCTGATGACGAGACGCCCCGCCATTAGCCTGGTTTAACGATCTAAAAAATCATGCAGCCGGTATTTCTCGACCGGCTGCCCCCCGATCAGATGTTGCTGAATAATCTGTTCCAATGCATGTTCGTCGCAGGAATGATACCAGATATTGTCAGGCCACACGACCGCGATCGGCCCGGCGCTGCATATCTGCAGGCAGTCGGCCTTGGCGCGTTGAATTCCGCCTGACTTTTCTGTCTGTTTTGGGCCGACAAGACCAAGTTGTTTGAGCCGTTTCTTAAGAAAATTCCACGCTTGCCTGCCTTCTTCTCGGCTGCAGCATTTTTGTTTTTCCGATATGGCACAGAGAAATATCTGCCGGTCTAGCGTGGCAGCGCCGATCTTGCCGAGCGCAAGGCGTGCGCGGAGCAGATCGGGGTTTTCCGGCGCGATATCCCCTGTCTCACCACTCATTCGGCCGCTGGACCTTCGCCCAAATGGCTGTTCAGCCAGTCAAACACGGTATTGTGCCACTGCAATGAATTGGCTGGTTTCAGCACCCAATGGTTCTCATCAGGAAAAACCAGCAATTTCGAGGGTACCCCCTGTTCCTGCAGGGCCGTGAAACTTTGGAGGCCTTGCGTGTAAGGTACGCGGAAATCTTTCTCTCCCGTAATCACGAGCATCGGCGTTTGCCAATTTGCGACATAGTTGACCGGATTCCATTTTTCATAATTTTGCGGTACTTTAGTGTAGGATCCGCCAAAATCCCAGCGCGGAAACCACAGTTCTTCGGTCGCATAATAGAAGCTGCGCATATCGAACAGCCCATCATGCTGAACAAGGCAGTTGAAACGCTCCGGCCAATTGCCGGCGATCCAATTGACCATATAGCCGCCATAGGATGCTCCCATAGCGCACGCTTTTTCGCCATTTATCTGCGCGTCACTGGCAAGCGCCGCAGCCAAACCTTTCTGTAAATCTTCCAGTGGTTTGCCGCCCCAGTCCCGATTGATAGAATCGGTGAAGGCCTGGCCGTATCCGGTGCTGCCATGAAAATCGACTGAAATCACGGCATAGCCCTGGCTGGCAAGAACGCGGGGGTTCCACCGGCTCGACCAGCCATCATTGAAACTGCCTTGCGGGCCGCCATGAATATACAGGATTGCGGGCAGAGTGCCCTGATGCTTTTCCAGCTTGGTGATTTGGCCCCAGACAGTTTCGGCTCCGGCTCCCGCAAAATTGAACCGTGTGGTGACAATTGCGGCGCGCTGACCCAGCAGTGACATGGCGATGTCGGTCAGCGGTTCTGCCTGTGCCCAGTTTTTGGACAGATACAACTCCGGGGGGCCGCCAATCGAATCGCGCGTAAACAGAAGGCTTTCTCCTGCGAGAGGCGTGATATTCGCAATATGTGCTTCGTTACCGGCCATAAGATCAAGCCGATCTACCGCTCCGGATACCGGATCAATCCTGAATGCCGGTGTATCGAGCACATCCTGCGCGCTTGCGATAATCCAGCGCGAATCCGGCGTCCAAGCAAGCGATCCGAACGACCGGTCAAATTCGCCCGTAAGTGCGCGCGTTTTGCCCGAGGCGATATCACGCAGATGAATGACCAGACGATCGGCTTCATAACCCGGCCGCTCCATTGCCAGATAAGCGAGCCATTTGCCGTCTGGGGAGGGTGCCGGCTGCGTGTCAGTGGCACGATTATCTGCAGTGAGGTTGGTGGGGGCAGCTCCGTCCAATGAAGACCAGTACAGATCGATATTGGTAGATGCCGGTTCCGCCGCATCGGATGGCCGGGCGGCAAAATACAGACCGGAACTGTCTGCTGACCACGCGATTTCCTCGGTCCCGCCAAACGGTCTGGTGGGCGTATCGCCCGTCAGCCCGCCTTCGGAGGGGGCACCGTCGGCTGCGATGCCGCCGCTCGCTTTCCCGTCCACCAGATCGAAAGCGAATACGCGGCTGAACGTGCCGGGTGTTTCCCACGCGTCCCAATGCCGGACGAATCCATCCTGCGCATCATAGAGCCGGCCCGTTCCCGGGCCCGGCAAATGGGCAACCCCGTCACCTTCGCAGCCAAAGGCCGGGCAGGCTCTGCCAACATTGCCGAACAGCGCAATTTTTGAGGCATCGGGCGACAGTTTGAAGCCATGCACATCCGCGCGCGTGTCAGTGACTTGCATCGCGCCGGTGATATTACCGTCTGCATCCAACGCTGCGCGCCAGACATGTACGGCAGTATTGTCCTGTTCACCTACTGGACGGTCAGATAGAAAATAGAGGAAATTATCAGAACCAAAGGTCAGATCGAAGGCAGAGCCGCCAAGATCCACTGCAACAGGCTCCGCATCGGCGTCGGTCAGGCTCCGCAAATAATGGCGGGTCGTGCGTTCAAAACTATCCGCATCGGTATGGGTCACTGAATACACGGCGAAGCGGCCATCAGGCGTTGCTGCAGGAGCCCCGAGGCGCGGCATCGTAACCAGGTCCTGCGCGCTCATCGGGGCGCGGTCTGATGTCGCAAGACCAGCAGGACGGCTATCAGAGTGCCCTTCGGCCAAGGCAGGTGTCGCAGTGCATAAAGCCAGCATGCAGGCGGTCAGAAGTGCATTTTTATGTGAGAATGTTTTCATGCGCAGCAGAATTAGCCACTCGCCCAAAAGGCGCAAGTCTAATTCAGAGCGTTTAATCGCCGGAAGCTGCGCATCACGCGCAGAGGAGCCTAACCGCGTTTTCCAGCAATCCGGCTGATTTCGTCACGGACCATAGTCTCCACCATATCAGGCAGATTGGCGTCAAGCCACTCCGCCAGCATCGGACGCACCATTTCGCGCACCATCCCCTCAAGCGAAGTTTCCCCGCTACGGACGATTTGCGGGGGCTTACTTGGCTCTGACATCATTGCCAATGCAGCGAGATTTTCGCGCATGGAGTTGCGCACCGCTTCGCCGATCAGCGGACTTTCAGGAATAGCGTCTTCCTCCGCTTCGCTTTCAAAGAACGCAGCAGAGCCCAGGTCAAGAACGTCGTCGGCCGCCTCTTCACCGTCTGCCTCTTCATCATCGGCTTCCAATGACACGGAGACGGCCTCACTCATACCGTTCGTGGCACGTCTCTGGCGCTCCCCGACTGCATTTGAGCGGTTATCACGCGCAATGACTTTCTTGATCGATTCGAGAATTTCTTCGACGGAGGCTTCGCCATTGTGATTCATGCAGTCGTTACCCCGTACCCTTCACCTGATGTCGCCGCCTATCGCCGTGCCGCAGAGGACTGCACAGACCCATCATCAAGCGGTCCAATCAGCGGAATGTCTGCGTCTGGCGCAGGAATGTCAACGGTTTGTGTCGAAACGGCTGCGGGTTCGGGGCCATTATCCCAGTCCCAAATCCTGTTTTCCACTCGGTCATAATTCAGTGCCGGATCGTATAGAAGGCCGTCACTATCGAGGCCCAGATCGCGTGCTTCGGCCTTGCCCATTGCCGATAGCAGGGCGAAACCTGCGACATAGGCATTGCGCCGGGCGGTAACCAGCTGGACGCGCGCGGACAGCAATTCCTGCTCTGCATTGAGGACGTCAAGGATGGTCCGATTGCCGATTGAATTTTCAGCACGAACACCTTCCAGGCCAAGTTCCGCCGCAGCGACCGCCGCCTGCGATGATTCGATAATTGCGTTAGATGCAAGCCAGCTGGAATAGCGTGCCCGTGTTTGCGCGATCACTTCGCGCTCTGCTGCTATAATCTGTTCCAGCGCCGCTGAAACGCGTGCCCCGGCCTGGCGTTTCAAAGCTGCTGGCCGCCCACCTTGGAAAATCGGGATGGTCAACCGGACACCGGCATTGGCAGTCGTCTCAGCCTGTGCAAAATCCGACGCGATCGGGCCGCCCAGCGTACCGAAGAAATTCGAATAATCACCACCGGCGAATAATGCCACCGACGGCAAGCGTGATGCCCCCGCCGCCTTGAAATCAAACCCAGCCGCCTCCGCCAACTGGCGTGCGGCGATCAATCCGGGGTTATATTCCAGCGCGGTGATGACAGCGATTTCGGGAGTGTCGGGCAAGCCCGGCAAAGGTGGCGGCGGCTCCAATTCATCAGGCGCGGTCCCGACCAGCTGAATATATGTTTCACGCGCATTGATCAGATTGGCCTGGGCGGTACGAAAATCGCTCTGTGCTATGGCCAGTCTTGATTGCGATTGTGCAATATCTGTGCGGGTGAGATCGCCTATTTCGAACCGGTCATTGGTCGCTTCCAGATTTATCCGCAGCACCTCTACCTGATTTTGTGTCAGGCCCACGATGGCTTCGTTGCGGACGACTTCCATATAGGCTGAAACGACCAGTGTGAAGACAGCCGACTCGGTATCCCGCAAGCTCGCCTGCCCTGCTGCAACCCGCTCTTTGGCTGCGCTGATACGGTTTTTTACCGCCCCGCCAGAATAAATCGGTATGCCAAGATCAAGCGAGACACCCAGATTGCGCTCTGGTGCGGTAAAGCTGTTGCCCGAGGGTTTTATAAATTCGACATGCGTGGCCGTGCTGCGCAGATCAGGTAGGCCATCCGCTCTTGCAATCGGTACATTTTCATCCGTTGCGCGCTGGTTGGCCCGCGCCGCCTGTAAAGTCGGATTGGTGTTATAGGCGCTGACCAATGCTTCGCGCAGAGTGTCAGCATGCGCTGCTGTCGATAGGCTGCCGGTGCCCAGGATCAATGCAATCGCGCTCACTTTGGCAGACAGGCGTTGCTGGTCGTGTGCGCGGCGGCTCATGATTCAGAAGCTCCAGCTCTTCTCAGCATCGAACTCGGTCAATCGCGGAATACCGATTTCAGCCAAAGGCAATAATGCGATGTCGCTGCCAGATTTGCGCCCGGTGGCCAGACGGGTGACGCCCGCCTGGGTGACGCCTGTCACAATCCGTCCGTCCGCATCCAGTCGCTTGGCCAGGCTATCGGGCAGTTGTTCTACCGCCCCATCAACAAGAATAAGCGAATATGTTGAGCGTTTTCGACTGGAGCCTGCTGCATCTTCGGGCCGGATCACATCCACCTTGCTGACCAGCGGCTTTATGAGAGCGGGCAAATATCCGCTACCGGCATCGATGACCAATACGCTATCTTCTGCCCCTGGTTGCGCCTCTTCGAGCACCATTCCATAAAATAATGGTGCTGCGATGCGGCGGCCGTTTTCCAGAGCGATGGCGCGGTCGATATAGGCAGTGCCTTTGGCGTGCGCAGGAACGTGGTCTTCGCGCGGGACGCTGAGCATGCGTGCCAGGACAAATTCCTCATTCACCCCGCTCGTGCGCAACTGGCTGTCCACCATCGCCCGCCGGGCAGTGGCAGAGCTGTATGTTTTATCCAGAGTGATGTCGGTAACAGTCATAGCGGCTCTTCAAAATGTTCGGACGCTGTGTTATCACAGTAATACAGCGCGTCAACTCCGTTTCAGATGTCCAGCGCCTTAGGCGGATGCACTCGGTAGGCCAAGAGGTTTGCAAACAGCTGTGCGGTAGACGGCATGGGGCAGAACCTTTCGACTTTGACGATCCGCACTCCCTCCGCCTATGGCGCTGGCGAGCCGAGGCCCGATCGACAGGCAGGAGTATGAATTCGATGAGTGACATGGTGGTAATCGCAGAAGATGATCTGATCGAAAGCGTGGCCGATGCGCTGCAATATATTTCCTATTATCACCCGATGGATTATATTCGCGCGCTGGGCAAAGCCTATGAGGCGGAACAAGGCCCTGCTGCGAAGGACGCAATCGCCCAGATTTTGACGAATAGCAGAATGTGTGCGGAGGGGCATCGCCCGCTATGTCAGGATACCGGCATCGTCAATGTGTTCGTCAAGTGGGGCCAGAATTGCCGCCTCGCGTCCAAGCTAAGCCTGCAGGATGTCGTCGATGAGGGCGTCCGCCGTGCATACACACATCCAGAAAACAAGCTGCGGGCGTCCATTTTGGCTGACCCGGCATTCACCCGCCGTAACACGCGCGATAATACGCCCAGCGTTCTATCGGTGGAAATGGTCGCTGGCGATACCGTGTCGATCGATGTTGCTGCCAAAGGCGGGGGTAGCGAGAATAAATCCAGATTCAAAATGATGAACCCATCGGACAATATTGTCGATTGGGTTCTGGAACAGATCCCCAGTATGGGCGCTGGCTGGTGCCCGCCGGGAATGCTCGGCATCGGTATTGGCGGAACTGCAGAACATTGCATGAAGCTTGCCAAACACAGCCTGATGGACCCGATTGATATGGGCCAATTGAAAGCGCGCGGCGCACAGACTGATATTGAACAATTGCGGATCGATATCTTTGATGCGGTGAACGCACAAGGTGTCGGCGCGCAAGGGCTGGGCGGGCTGTCGACCGTGCTCGATGTGAAAATCCATGACGCACCATGTCATGCAGCGGGTAAGCCGGTGGCTATGATTCCCAATTGCGCCGCTACACGCCATGCGCATTTTATTCTGGATGGGTCGGGCCCCGCTTATCTGGAACAGCCAAAACTTGACGAATGGCCTGACGTAAACTGGCAACCTGATGCTGCCGCCAGGCGCGTTGATCTTGATGCGCTGACGGCTGAAGAGGTTGCGAGTTGGGAGCATGGTGACCGGCTCTTGCTTTCGGGCAAAATGCTCACCGGACGCGATGCGGCGCATAAGCGGATTCATGATATGCTCGCCAAGGGTGAGGAGTTGCCGGTAAGTTTTAAGGGCCGCGCGATCTATTATGTCGGCCCGGTTGATCCCGTGATGGGCGAAGCGGTGGGTCCCGCCGGCCCCACCACTGCCACGCGGATGGATAAATTCACCGAAATGATGCTTGATCAGGGATTGCTCGCGATGATTGGCAAGGCAGAGCGCGGTGCCGATGCGGTGGATATGATCAGCCGGTTCAAGGTGTCCTATCTGATGGCGACCGGCGGTGCCGCCTATCTCGTCAGCCGCGCAATCAAGGAAGCCAAAGTGGTCGGGTTTGAGGATCTCGGCATGGAAGCGATCTATGAATTTACGGTTGAGAATATGCCGGTAACTGTCGCGGTGGATAGCCGGGGCAACAATGTCCACACGCTTGCCCCGGCGCTGTGGAAAGAGAAAATAGCGAAGGAAAATCTGCTCGGCTGATCCTCGACCAAAGTCCAACAGTTTCCGACCGCGGCTATGGCGTGGGGGCGGGGTTCTGTTCTAGACGGACTGCATCCTATGGCCTTAGATTTTTCATCCAGCGCACCCGCCCGCGTACCCTTCCGAACCGTTTTGCTGTCTATGGCCGGGTTGTGGGCCTGCTATTTCGTGCTCACGACATTGCGCGGGTCGATTGTTGGAATTGATCCGCAATTCGATCTGCTTTGGCGCCGCGGTTTGGTTACCCTTTCCGGCCTCGCAATCACAGCCGCTCTCTGGTTGTTGCTGCGGCTGTTTGACGAGCGAGCACTCTGGCTGAAAGTGGTGGCTGCGCTGGCGCTGTCCTTGCCCGCGGCAATCATGGTTGCACAGACAAACCAGCTCGTCTTCTCTCCGGTACAGGGCAAGGTCGCTCAACAAATGGCCAAAGATCGCGGGGTGGGTATCCGCCAGGATGAATCGGGTAATATTTTTATCGAGATGCCTGCCGAAACGCCTGCCGATACCGATATGCCTGATCCGCGCGCGGACCGAACGCCCAAGCAGGAGGTTCTGATCGCAAAAGCCCCCACCGGGTGGGAAAGCTGGCGGCTGATCGTTGACATCGCGATTGGCCGGTATTTTCTTCTGCTCGCCTGGTGTTCCTTATATTTTGCATTGCTTGCTGTCGCGCAAACCAAAAGGGCCGAGCGGCGCGAGGCGGCTTTCCGCCGCCAAGCCAAGGAGGCAGAGCTACGCTCGCTGCGTTATCAGGTAAATCCGCATTTCCTGTTCAATTCACTCAATTCGCTTAGCGCATTGGTGATGACCGGCAAGGCGGACCGCGCTGAACACATGATCCAAACGCTTTCCAGTTTCTACCGCCATTCATTGGCGGATGAGCCCACATCGGACGTTATTCTCGCCGATGAGTTTGCTTTGCAGGCGCGCTATCTGGAGATTGAGGCGATCCGTTTTCCTGATCGTCTGCGCTCCAAGATGGACCTTCCCGCAGCATTGGCAAATGCCAAGATCCCGGGCATGATTTTACAACCATTGATTGAGAATTCGGTGAAATATGCAGTAGCACCGCTCAGTCGGCCCGTCACCATTTCCGTTATTGCGGGCGAGGATTCTGGCCGCCTGGTCATTACCGTGAGCGATGATGGTCCCGGTGCACAGGAAAGTGCTGCCAAACACGGTTTTGGTATTGGGCTCGCCAACGTACGGGACCGGCTGGAGGCGCGTTTTGGCAAGGACGCGGCGGTGGTCGCCGGACCGGTGCATGGCGGCTACTCGACCGAATTGCACATCCCGCTCCAGCAATCCGAGGGCGCGGCATGAGTGATACCGGCCCCAAAACACTCAGGACATTGATTGTTGATGATGAACCGCTGGCCGTAGAGCGGATGCAGGTTATTTGCACCAAAATCGATGCATTATCGGTTGTTGGAACGGCGAATGACGGGGCAGCAGCACTGCGCCTGATCAAAGCATTGACGCCCGATCTAGTTTTACTGGATATGACAATGCCAGAGGCGGACGGCCTCTCTGTGGCGCGCCAGCTCGCTAAATTGGAAAAACGGCCAGCAATCATTTTTGTAACAGCGCATGATCACTTTGCCGTCGAGGCATTTGATCTTGATGCGGTTGATTATGTTCTGAAACCTGTTGCAACCGACCGGTTGGAACGTGCGATTGAACGGGCTTTCGCGCGTCGCGGCTCGCAGGATGTGCCGCAAAGTGACTGGTTGACCGAATTGTGGGTACCGCACCGCAGCGAGTTGCTGCGGATTGACGTGTCACAGGTCAGCCGGATCGATGCGGAACGCGACTATGTCCGGTTGCATGTAGCCGATCGGACCTACCTGTTGCTACAGACCATTGCAGGCCTGGAAAAGCGCCTTGATCCAACGCAATTTATCCGGATCCACCGTTCAAATATCCTCCGGCGCGAGAAGATTCGCGGGCTCAAGCATGACGGTTTGGGCGTGTGGTCGGTTGAATTGGCTGACGGCGCCACCATGCGAATTGGCCGCACATATTTGCCGAAAGTGAAAGCGATGGCTGGCCGGTGATGTGACCAGCAAAAACACGGTAAAAGCGCCGCAAAAGTCATCGCAACATCGGCATCCTATCGTGCAAAAAAAGCCCGGATCAGGGGACTGGTCTGATCCGGGCCAAGCGGCTGCGCCATTTTCGGGGGGCGCGCGCAGCATCAAGGACGATTGGTGATACTCAGCCGCCCGTTACCGAAAGATGCGCGTTATCCGCCGAGCCGTTCATCATCGACAAGCGTTGCCATTTGCTGCGACCCCTGCCGTTTGGCCTGGTCATAACATTCGCGTATTTCCGGTGACGGAATGCGTGTGCCTGATTTTCGATTGCCCAGGCCGCAAACCTTGCGCGCCGCGCGGTCAATCCGGCGTTCAAGCACGTCCTGGCCCTGTATTGTGGCAAGGTTGAGATCACGATATTCAATCGCAATGCTCTCCGCATAAACAGGCGTGGTTGCAGTCAGCAGGCCCATTGCCGCAAGGCTCATACATGTCTTTTTCATTACTTCCTCCATTCGCGGGCCTTTTCGAGAGAAAGGGGTGAAAGGCACATCGCGTTATGGTGTAATAGGGCGGCGGGCCGGTGCACGCAGCACACGCTCGACCATTGCCGCAAGCGTCTCGACCGGAAGATTACGGTTCAGACGTAAGGCGCATATTTACTGACAAACAGCCCTTGCAGGGCGATGAAGGTTTCCGCACAGATGCAATATGATGGCTGTCGCACTCATATTCTGTCTCGGCATCGCGAATTTCGCGCTGCATAAGGCCGTGATGGATAGCCGCCACCCGATGACGGAGCAGATCCCCTGGCTGGCCAACCCCAATGGCCGCAAAGTGGCATTGGCAATAGAATTTGGCGTTCTATTTGCCGCCATGCTGCTTGCCGCCAATGGCTGGCCCGCGCCGGTATGGGGGTATTTCGTCTATAGTAGCCTGAACGGATTATCGGCGTGGCTGATCCTGAGCGGCAAGGTGTGAGCCGCGCTATGTTTGACGGCCACCGCCTGTTTCACGTCAGCGATGTGCATTTCGGCGCTGAAAATAGGGATGCTATTGCCTGGTTTGCTGATGCTGTACGTGCTGAAAACCCGGATGTGGTGGTTTGCACAGGCGACCTTACCCAGCGTGCGACGCATAGGCAATTTGATCGGGCCAGGCAGTTTTTTGACAGTCTGAATGTGCCGGTCACTCTGGAGCCGGGCAATCACGATATGCCCTATTACAATCTGTGGGAGCGTTTTATCCAGCCCTATAAACGGTATGGGACACTGGCTGATCTGGTGCGGGCTCCGGTCGAGCTTGCGCATTGTGTCTTGATCCCGCTCAAAACAACGGTCCGGATACAGCCGCGTTTCCCGTGGTCGGATGGTTACGTCCGTGAGGAGGCCTTGGCCCGGACGGTGACGGCGCTCGGGAAGCTATCCGGTGATACGCGGCAAAAGATCGTCACCTGCCATCATCCATTGTTGCCTGCGCGTCCTGAGGACAAGAACCCAACTATTGGCGGCGATAGCGCGTTTGCTGCCATCGCTGCAGCTGGCGCAGATGCCGTTTTGACCGGTCATGTGCATGTACCCTTCGATATTATGCGCGCCTCGGGCAATAAATCTGTCCGTATGATCGGGGCGGGGACCTTATCGACGCGGCTACGCGGTGCGCAGCCCGGCTATAATGTCGTCACCATTTCTGCCGGCGGGCATATCGCATCAGAACAGCGTGTTTTTTCGCCGGTATAGCTGACGGCGAAAAACTACTTAGGCGCTTAACAGAAAAGGCGGCCCATTGCTGGACCGCCCGTTTTGTATTCGCGCAGATGCGAGAATTACCGCTTCGAAAATTGGAAGCTACGGCGCGCTTTGGCGCGGCCATATTTCTTACGCTCGACAACGCGGCTGTCACGCGTGAGGAAGCCAGCGGCCTTCACCGTGGCGCGCAGGGCTGGTTCGTATTTGGTCAGTGCCTGACTGATGCCGTGGCGTACCGCGCCGGCCTGGCCCGACAGCCCGCCACCGCGAACGGTTGCGATGATGTCATACTGTCCTTCACGCTCGGTAATGGTGAACGGCTGGTCAATTACCAGACGCAATGTCGGGCGTGCGAAATACACTTCCTGATCGCGGCCGTTCACGGTGATCTTGCCGGTACCCGGCTTCAGCCACACGCGGGCGGTCGCATCCTTACGGCGGCCAGTCGCATAGGCGCGGCCATATTGATCAAGCTCTTGCTCACGCAGCGGCATGGAGGGCGTTGCAGGCGCCGCAGCCACCTCGCCATTCTCGGCAGCAACAGCGGCATCAGCGGCCGGTGCATTACCGGCAATATCTTTCAGATCCGCGAGATCGGAAACGGTGTTATTCTCATCAGCCATTATGCAGACGCCTTGTTCTTACGGTTCATCGCAGCAACATCGAGCACTTCAGGCTGCTGGCCTTCATGCGGGTGCTCGGTGCCATTATACAGGTGCAGTGATCGCATCTGCGCACGGCCCAATGGACCACGCGGGATCATCCGCTGAATTGCTTTTTCCATCACGCGCTCAGGAAAACGGCCTTCGAGTATTTTTGCAGGGGATGTTTCCTTGATGCCGCCGGGATGACCGGTATGCTTGTAATAGACTTTGCCGGTCATCTTGTTGCCGGTGAATTTCACCTTGTCGGCATTGATGATAATGACATGGTCGCCGCAATCGACATGCGGGGTGTAGCTGGGCTTGTGCTTGCCGCGCAGAATATTCGCAACAATAGCAGCCAGGCGTCCAACAACGAGCCCGTCGGCATCGATAATATGCCATTTCTTTTCGACCTCAGCCGGTTTGGCCGACTGTGTCATTTTGCTGAGAGCCTTCATGGGCTGTGTCCATTCCTGTGATTTGCCAAACCTGCCAGACTGGCGGGAAATGATTTTCAAATATGAAATATGTTGCGAATCGTGATTTCACGTTTCGCAGATGCGGCGCGTTTGTTCGTTAAGTACATGCAAGTCAAGTAATTCTGCGGTTTAGACAGGAGGTAAAATAATACCTCCTCTATCTGGCCAGGGCATGGGCCGTTATAGCGGGTTTTGCATTTTGGCGGTGAGAGCTGTTAGGAGTATTGCCGCACTCGGCTGATAAAGGCCTGATTTTCCAATTCAAAATTCTTCCACGCCGCCAAAATGTGAGGGCTAACTTGCCTCACCATATTCCGGGGTATTCCGGCAAGCACGGGTATTGAGTGCGGCAACTTTGCGGCAACATGTATTAGGTGGATTGGGCAAGAATCTCATCGAAGGACTGTTTTTGCATCCACTCCTTCAGCTTGTTCAAAAACGCTTCTTCTTTGATATAGCCTGCTGCGATTTCCATATAAGGGAGGCCTGTCCTCAAAAACTCGCTTTCAATATTGTGCTCAATTGCACGGATCAGTGCAAAATGCCCGTATGCAAGACACGTAGTCACCACCCAACGCTTTTCGTTAGCAGCGGGGCCGGTGAGGCCTGAAATCCAATATTCCGCCAAACGATAGGCTACCATTCGACTTGCCACATGAAGTAGCGATTCATTTACTCGCTCCGCTATTATCTGCTCAAATTTTAGGAGTGTCGACTTGGGGACTGCGCCCCGTTTGCGCCATGTCGAAACGTTAGATTGAGTGGTGCCTAGCGCCGATGCCAATTCAGTATCAGTTGCGACTAAAGCGCGCAGCTTCATTTCGTTGATGACATCCTCAACTTCTCCAACAAAATCTATCATCGCTTGCATAATGCGATTATTTGCGATATCGCAAATTATCAACCGAGTTGAAGTTAGGCATATGGCATTAAGTTCCAACATTGTGCGGAGCATCCGCACGGGCTTCATTTTACAGGGCACAACCTTCAAGGCTTGGTGCCGTTCTAATAGGATTGATCCGGGATATGCATATCACGTTGCCGCTGGTCACACAAATGGTCCAAAGGCGAAATTATTGAAAATCAGAATAATTACAGCCGCCAAAAGCGATGTGCAAAAATGAGCAAAGCCAGTCCAGAATGGTTAACGGTGGAGCAACTCGCCGAACTGTCGGGCCGTTCTGCTCGGACAATACGCTATCATCTAAAAAAGATTGCAGATGGAGGATGCTCAACAATCTTCCCTTCCGCTGCAATTCGAATAGCGCCCAGCCCAGGCGGGAATTCTGGCTCACAATATCAAATTGCGCTGGCCAGTCTACCCCCAACACTCAAGCTGCAATCAAGCTCTGTGCCCAAAGCACTACCTATAAGCCCATCGGAAAGGGCTGCAATCGACCATCATCCGAAAATCGCCACAAGCGCAGAAACAGCGCGAGCTCTAGCGCTCTATGAGCTAATCAAAACTGCTATTGGTAACGAGCTTAGCCCTGCTCAGCGCGGTGTGGCGACGCGGCAAATTGTCAAAAATACCGGCAAGCCTCTGCGAACGATCCAAAGACACATCAAGAATTACAACCTCCACGGCATAGAAGGACTTATGCGCAAACTCCCTTCAACGGCTGGGGAGCCTAGATGTGCGATCTCAATGCGCTTCGACAAAGCATTCATTGAGGCCGGACATTCTGCGCAATTGCTTCCCGAGCTAGGGTCGTTCGTTGACCAAACAATCAAAGGCCTGTGGAAGTCGCGTGCGGCAGACGCCGGGGAAAATGACATAGGCTCATTAGCAAATTTCCTCCTGTTTGAGCACTGCGAAGAATTGAACACACCAATGCCGCTTACTCTATGTAAAGTGGGTAGGAGGCGCATTCGCAAGTGGAAAAGCTATAAGATAGTCAACACGCGAAACAACGACGCCAAAGCCTTTCGAAATGCATTGCCGCACATCCATCGCGATTGGACTGCGCTTGCGCCAATGGATATGGTAGTTGCAGACGTAAAGCACCTTGATGTCATGGTTACGCGAGATGATGGCCGCAAAGCCTATCCTAAGCTCATTGGATTTATGGACGGCGGGACCGGTCGTATTTTTCCCTATCTGGTATTGTGCCCACAGCGCCGGAGCATAAATCAAAAACTGGTGATCGAAGCATTTATCGCAATGTGTAATGATCCGCAGTGGGGCTTGCCGCGCCAACTCTATCTCGACAATGGTTCCGAGTTTGGCGGGCTTGACAAGATCATTCCCGCCATTGCCTTGTTCAACGGTGTCCAAGGGCGCGAAATCGTGCGGGCACAGCCTTACAATGCACAGGCAAAGCCTATTGAGCCGCTATTTGCGAGACTGGACCGGTACTGCTTTTCATCTCTACGAGGCTACACCGGCGGTGATCGGACCAACAAAAAAACGCAAAATGATGGCCGAGAGCCGGACGCATTCGAAGGAAGCTGGGAACAGTTCGAGCAGACCGTTGGCGGATTGATCGCATATTATCACCAGCGAGCTGTGGGTGGTCAATGGGCAGGCCAATCACCCAACAGAGTCCTTCAAAACAAAATTGCTGCCGGTTGGCGGCCAACGCTACCGCAGCCACTCGCGCTTGAAATAGCTTTTTGCGAACGAAAATACTTGAAGCTCAACAAATCAGGGATAGGGCTTAATGGTATCAAATACTGGCACCCTCAATTCACCGACTTACCCGGTCGATCCGAAATTGAAGTATTGTTACCTTGGCGGGAGGGCGTCGATCCAATAGCAATCTTGCCAGAACACGGTCCAGTGCGCCTAACCGAAGACTTTCCCTATCCCGCCAACGATATTTCAGGCGCTCAGGACGCCGGACGCCGCAAGCAAGCATATAAGCGTAGCGTGGCAAAGCTTGATCAAGATGCTGACACAATAGACCCTGTTGACGTTAAGCTCCGCATGGCCCGCCGTGCAGAGCGCATCGATATTCCGGGAAATCCTCGCTTTTTAGATCAGGGCGCGAGTGTCAGCGATCTTGGCCTCAAACGTCATTTTGCGCAGAAACCCACCATCAAAGAAAATGACCAAGACGATCACAAACGTGAGCTCGACAAACGCCGAACCGAACGGCTCGAAAAGGTGCTTCAACATGGCAGATAGTAAAACCTCTAGACTACATGAAATAAACGAAACTTGGGGCAATGCTAACGGCGGCGATTCAAGCGCCTTTAGATATCTTGAAACCAGCGTCTTGAGGCGACTGGTAGCGAGAATGCAAATTAATCACGAACGTCGCCGAGCATCGTTTTTTGTCGGCCCTCCCGGTATCGGTAAATCTACCGCCACCGAGGCGTTTCGCTCTGCCAATGCTGAAAATGTCTTTTTGACCCGCATCACAAAACGAGGTGCCAGCGGCCCGCAGGCGCTGCAACAACTGCTTCTAGCCTTACGGTCAAGATCGCCGCATTCGTCTCGCTATGTAGCGAGCGGTATTTGCGAATTGCAGCGTTGTATCGAAGTCGAAATAGAGCGAATAGGTGGCGGGTTACCGCGATCTGAAAGTGCAGAAAGCTTTCCGCTCTTAACAATCGTGTTTGATGAGGCACAGCGACTGACAAATGGTGCGATTGATGCCCTCAGAGACTATAACGAACCGCACTATCATTGCCGAGGGACATTCCCAATCGGCATGATCTTTGTCGGCAACAATGAGCTCTCACTTCAGGCCTCAAAACAAGGGGAAAGTATTCTTGATGAGGGTATGCAGGATCGCCTGCTCTACCGTGAGCGCCTTTCTTACGAAGATGTCGAAATGGCAGATGTTGAGCAATTTGTGAAATCCAAAGGTGTCAACGACCCGCGCGCAATTGATGCCGTAGTAAAATTCTTCTTTGCTAAAAATGGGCAACAGCGCAGTTTTCGTCGGATTGCGGACCTTGTTGATGAACTAAAAGATGAAGCGCTTGGTCAACCCATATCCAAAGATATGGTGCGAGCCGTCATTGGTGCGTGTTAGCCTCCAAAACTCACGAAAAATAGACATGGGAGATGTACGAATGCAAATGAAAGCCACGGGGAAATCTTTGGTCCTACCGCGTCATGTATATGCGCATGCCGCACGCTTCGCGCTCAAAGAAAACGCAAGTTTTCTTAGTGAAAATGGTCACGACATTGTACACTTATTGGTCACAGACAACAGTATGGCACCTACGTTGCAATGCGGCGATTGTGCCACAGTAATAAAAAGTGAAACTGTTCACAGAATGCAGGACCGTATTTGGGCGGTGCAGATTGCAGGAAGACTCTTAATCCGGCGTATCCATTATACATGCAAATTCGGACACGAAGTAACCCTGACGGCCGATAATGTACAGTTTGACAATTACTCTGTGAGAGACGGTGAGGCGGTCTTGATTGGACGTGTGGCATCAGTGGCAAGGCCTGTTTAATGTTGCGTAACCGATGCCCGCGCGAATTTGCGCAACGGCACAACCGCGAAATACGGCTTTTGCAGCGCTCATTTAGGCCGATACGTACATTTTTCCCAGAAGTCGCATCGACCACCCTCTTAGAGCCTCTTAAATCGATTTTTGAGGCTGTTTTACTGCATATCCTCGCTAGGGTGGCACATGCCTTCTAGGATTAGCCGGAAAAAGCAGCTGGCGAGAATTCAGAATGTTCGGCGGCGCTACCGTAATTGCGTAGCTGCAGGCGATCTAACGAAAGGCGCGGGCAAGGCCCTGGATGCTGCGCTGGGGCAGGCCGAAAGATACGCCCATCGTTTGAAGCTCGAGGAACAACTAATTAAATTGAGCGCAGAAGGCTCTTCAGTCTCGGCTATCGCTAAGAAGTTAAAACTGTCAGAGGGGTATGTTGTTCAGCTACGGGCGAAGCTGGGTCTCGGAAACTCGTCAGCTAAAAAGACGGTCAAGGATATCCGAATGCTCAATGCAATGGGTTTACGAGATCAGGCCATTGCCCAGAAGCTTGGCATGTCCCGCGCACACGTTTGTGTCTTGCGAAATCGCCATGGCATCCTTCCGGTTCGTTAAAAATGATGGCGCATGTAACCCCTAGTGAGCGCGCGATAGCTGAACTGGCCAACGAGGTAGGACTGGAAGTGGCTACCGCACTCGCCCAGAAATTTGGGGGCACAAGACTATATGTCCCGCGCAACATTGGGGAGCATCACCCTATTTATGCTGCTTTGGGAAAAGAAACCGCGTCACTGATATCCGATCTGGTAGGAGGTGGTTCAATCGATATTCCGAAAATGGCTGCTAACCGGGCTCGCGTATACGAACTGCGTTCGCAAGGGGCGTTGACAATCCGGCAAATTGCGTTGGATACGGATTTTTCAGAACGTCACGTTTATCGATTACTTCGGGAAAAGTTGGACGAGGCGCAGGGGTCATTTTTTGATTAACCCCATCACGGGCAAGTTTTTGACCGAAGGTATTGGCTGACATATGTCAGCTTAAATAAGCCATTAGTTTCTCACATAATTGCCGCAGTGCTTCGAGGTATATCTTGATGGATATCTCGAGCACAAAAAACAGTGCTGCACCTGATATCCATCGCACCTTGGAAACTCAGGTGCAGCACTCACAACCTAAGGCGTACTGAATATGGCACTCAAGGAACTAGTCGATGGGTTGGCGGGCGCGATTTCAAAGGCCCGCGCACGCCTGGACGAAGTGAACCAGCGGATTTCGGAGCTGGAAACCGATCAGCACAATATACTACTGACCCCTCCGCACACAGATGATATCGTTGCCGCGTTTAAAAGGGGATTAACCGACGCGGGCCAAGATTTTGAGCGCCGCCTCGCGTGGTACTTAAATGATGAGAATGCTACTGGCGTAAATGCCAGTAACGCGCTTAATGATAAAACCGCCCACCTTCTCTCGGTAGCAAAGCTTAAACCATCTTGGAAAAGCCTGATCCCGCCGTCTAAACTAGGTATCGACGCACCCAATCTCGACTTTGCCGCTATTACCTACTTTTTACGCGATCAAATCGCGGCGGAGATACCGTCGTTGGTTGCCAAACTTTGTCCGGCTGCTGATGGTGGCCTGAAGAGCGATGAGCGTGAGAAGCTGTTGTCAGAGTTGTCTGAAAAGCTGAAAGCCATGCATGCTGAGAGGGATGAACTTACCCGGACCTTAGATGCGGCCCGCATTGCGACTGGCGGCTCCAGTGAGTGACGAAATTGCCTTTTGCCAAGCTATAGCTTTAACTGAAGTCAGTGAGGAAAATCCTAATTGGTTGCACTTGCTGCCTAAAGGCGAAATCCAAACGAAAGATGGGCGCGGGCCTTATCGTTACGCCAGTGCTCAGGCAATAATCTCGGCGTCATTATCGAGCGCTGGCGATAAATTAGTGCTTTGCGAAAACCACGCCAGCGATCTGGCTGCACCCAAAGGAAACCCTTCGCCTGCACGTGGATGGATTGTTGAATTGCAACAACGCGCGAACGGTATTTGGGGGCGGGTGGAATGGACGCCGACAGGGTTACTCTTAATGCAAAAGAGAGAATATCGCGGTGTTTCTCCGGTAATAAAATGCAAAAAGAGCGGAGAAATCGTGGCCATATTGCGCGCTACATTGACCAATACTCCGAATTTAGAGGGACTTATCACAATGCATTCACAAGATACCGACACGCAATTTCGAGCGTTAATAATTCAGGCGCTTGGACTTAGCCCGAGCGCTTCCGATGAAAGAATTTTGAGCTTCATTGAACAACTTCGGAGCACTGACCCGTCAATAAACTCAAATCAATCTGCGCAAATGGAAGCTGTGTTGCTGTCTCAGAAAGCCGCTGCATATCAAAAAAAGCTAGCAGGGTTTGGCCACAGTATCGATTTTGCGTCCGCCGTTTATGAAGTGCAAGCGGGCAAAGTTTAATGTCGGATTTATCGGAAAGCGATAGCCTTTCTGGCCAACTATTTTCACTATTAGGGGAGGAGGCATTTGTACGTCTCTGCCAGGCAGTTGGTGGAACACGGCTGTATGTTCCGACCAAAATCCCAGAAGGTCACGAAATCGTTGCTTCGATCGGTACTCATGCAGCCGAACTGTTAGCCCGTGAGTTTTCGCCTGACACAATCCGCATTCCTCTGGCACGAGAGCAGAGAGTACGGTTTTATCGTAAGCAAGGTCACTCTATCGTCGCCATAGCCCGAAAACTTGGAATAACCGAAAACGGTGTTGGGAGAATTATCGCGCGAATTAGCAAGCGCGAAGCGCCCCCGAGCATTACGTCCTAGACGGTTTTCCCCGAAAGAAAATGCCCGATGTACACACTTCGCTCACAGCGCCCCCATCTGAAACGTCCGAAACGTATCCGGTTATGGGCCGGATGACCAATGCATCGCCATGATAACGTAAATATAATTGCCTTTTAAGCGACCGTAAAGACCCGTCTTAGAGGTTATTTAGAGGCTTTTTATCTCGCGCTTTGTCGGTGCGGCGCACCAATCTGCATGAACTTTTCCAACCGCAAAACCGCGAAAAACCATCCAAAACCGGCTAAACCCGTAATTTGGCGCAATGCCAAACCCTATGTCCCTACGTACCGTAACAGGCGCCAGCATTAATCCGCAGTGCGTCCGATCAGATGCATACCCCACGCAGCGGCTGCGACCAGCAATGCGCCAACGCCCTGATGCGCGGTGGCAATCCACAGATTGACCCCGGTCCACACGGTTGCAATGCCCAGAATGATCTGAATACCAAAGGCAGTATGGATTGCCGCAGATGCACGGCGATCAAAGGGTCTGGTCTTGCGCGCCAGCACGATCAGCGCCCCCACGGCAATCCAGGCCCACCACCGATGCAGGAAATGCAGTAGAAACGGGTCATGCGTGACCGCCCATAACCACCCCTGCGACAGGCTGAATTCGGGGACGAACCGGTCCTGCATCAATGGCCATGTGTCCGATGCAAGGCCTGCATTGAGCCCTGCCACCCACGCGCCGAGCAGCAACTGGATGAACAAGATGATGCTCACCCACCATGCGGCAGCGGTAAAGCGGGCGGGCCGCGCATTTGCAATGGCGGATAATCGCCTGAGATCAAGCGCAGTCCATACCAGCCCTGCCAATGTAAAGAGCGCAGTCAGCAAATGGACCGACAGCCAGAAATGGCTGACATCGGTCATTTCGGCCGAGAGGCCGGAGCGAACCATATACCACCCAAACATGCCCTGCAGTCCGCCCAGTGCCAGCAAAGCGGCCAGCCGCCATCTATACCCGGTCGGGATGTAATCCTTCATCCAGAACCACGCCAGCGGCAGGGCATAAACCAGCCCGATAAAGCGCCCCAGCAGACGGTGGAACCATTCCCAGAAATAGATGAATTTGTAATCCGCCAGCGTCATCCCGGCAGGACCTGCTACGCGCTGATATTCGCCGATCTGCTGATAGGCTTCGAATTCCGTCTGCCATTGCGCCTCATTCAGCGGCGGTATGGCGCCGGTCACGGGTTTCCACTCGGTTATAGATAAGCCCGATTCGGTCAGGCGCGTGATCCCGCCGACTATCACCATAATCACAATCACGCCTGCGACCGCAAACAGCCACTTGGCCAGCAGGTCTGGGCGTCCAGCGATTCTGAGTGCCGCTGGTGAAGTTGCGGCAGAGGGCACGGCTGCGTTCATAGCACTCCCAATGATGATCCGCCGCGCGATAGGCAAGACCAATATGCGCAACAACACTTGCACCTTACAACACTTGCATCTTGCGAAATGATATAAGGTCACATAGATAGCCAGCACGATGAACAGTGCATTGCAATCGATTCGGTCGCGCTTCGACCGCGCAGGACTGGTCCTTTCCGGGCTGTGTGCGGCGCATTGTTTATTGAGCATTCTGATCGTGTCCGCGCTTGGCATTGGCGGCGATTTCCTGCTCGCGCCGGAAATCCATCGCTACGGATTGGTCATAGCCCTGATCATCGCGGCGGTTGCAATCGGGTGGGGTGCAATCCAGCATCGCCGCGCGGTCCCGTTTGTGGTCGCTATGATGGGTCTTACTTTCATGGGCGGGGCACTGGCTGTCCCGCACGGCATGTATGAGGTGGTGTTGACCGTGATTGGCGTCAGTCTCGTATCGGTTGGTCATATTCTTAACCTGCGCGCGCCCTTGCCTGATACGCATTGAACGCTATTTGGCGGGTATGACCCAGCGCAAAACATCAGACCGATCCATTACCGTAAACGGCGATATGCGCCGAACTGCTGCGGCCACTATTGCCGCGCTTGTGACAGAGCTGGCGCTTGATCCGGCAAAAGTCGCGGTGGAGCGCAATGGCGATATCGTGCCGCGCTCCACTCTGGCTGATGCACCTTTGTCCGATGGAGATACGCTGGAGATCGTGCATTTCGTCGGCGGCGGCGACCACGCGGCTGATGCCGCCGAACCCAGCGATACCGGGCCCGATGATAGCTGGCCCGATGATAGCTGGTCAGTGGCCGGGCACCGTTTCCATTCGCGGCTGATTGTCGGGACGGGCAAATATACGGATTTCGCCCAGAATGCGGCCGCATTGGAGGCATCGGGTGCGCAGATCGTGACGGTCGCGGTTCGGCGCGTCAATGTCACCGATCCAAACGCGCCGATGCTCACCGATTATATCGATCCCAAAAAAGTTACCTATCTGCCCAACACGGCGGGCTGTTTCACAGCCGATGATGCGATCAGGACTTTGCGCCTTGCGCGCGAAGCGGGCGGTTGGGATCTGGTCAAGCTGGAAGTTCTGGGCGAGGCGCGCACTTTATACCCGGATATGCGCGAGACTCTGAAAGCGACTGAAGTGCTCGCCAAGGAAGGCTTCCACCCGATGGTCTACTGCGTCGATGATCCGATTGCGGCGAAGCAATTGGAAGAGGCGGGCGCGGTCGCGATCATGCCGCTGGGTGCGCCGATCGGTTCGGGCCTTGGCATTCAAAACCGCGTGACCATCCGCCTGATTGTGGAAGGTGCAAGCGTCCCGGTACTGGTCGATGCCGGTGTCGGCACGGCATCGGATGCCGCGGTCGCGATGGAATTGGGTGTGGACGGCGTCTTGATGAACACCGCCATCGCAGAGGCGGCAGACCCGGTTCGCATGGCGCGTGCGATGAGGCTGGCAGTACAGGCTGGGCGGGATGCCTATCTCGCAGGTAGGATGGCCACCCGCAAATATGCCGATCCAAGCAGCCCCCTGGCCGGCTTGATTTAAAACGGCACGCTAACCTAAAATTAACCATGATCGGCCACTGTTTCCAGGTCACAAAGGAAACATCGATATGGCCGCTACCAGCACTGCATCACTGACAATCGCGGAAATGCGCGAATTTGCGAGTTTTGAAGCGGCCGAACAACGTTACATCCGGCGCAGCCTCGACATCGGTTTGGGCCGTCAGGATGCGTTTAAGGTGTGGGCCCGCAATGCGGCGGAAAATGCCGCCATTCGCAGCCAATATGTCGCCTATCAGGAACTCAAGACACTGCGCGAGAGCACGCCTGTGGGTACAGGCTTTGACGCGATCGAGGGTTTCATTGGCAAGCTTACCCGGGTCGCCGCCTTTGATCTGGCGCAGGAGCGGCTCGAGTGTTTTTCCTCGTTTCGATTTCTATATGAAAGGCTGCTGGGTGCCGATGCCCGTCCGTGGCTTCCCAGCGCATTTTGCGCCGCCGCTGCCTTGCCGCAGATCCGCCCTGACCGCCGCAAGATGTTGCTCCAAAGCCTCAGTGAAGCCGCCGCAACCGCGCCCGGCTGGTCCGATGCAAAACCCAGCTTCTTTCCTGAATTTATCGAGAAAGAGGCGGCTTAGGTCAGCCGGGAAAATGGCATGACAATCGGCCCATCCATCATTCGGCCAGCCTCGTCTGTTGATCCGAAACCGATATCTACCGATCCGCTCGTGTGGCTTGCTTCGGTACTGACCAGTTTCGCCGATGCGGAACAGGCATTGGGACGGCTATCGGTCGCCTTGGGGTACAGAATCGAACATGGGTCTTTGGGAAATTTGCAGAGCGTGCGCGATATTCTTTCGTCAAGCGACGATAGACGGCTCCGCAACTTTGAACGCCGCATTGCCCGCTGGCTGGGAAACCGCCCCATTCGCAATCTATTGGCGCATGCCACGGTCAAGCAGGTGTTCGATACCAGCGGCCAGCCATTTATAGTAACGCGGCATTTGCCCAGAGATTCCGCAGACGTTACTCCCGACCGGGTTTGGTCGGAAAATGAATGCGAGGCGTTCCTGCGCGATGTCAGGAAGGACAGCCAATCAATACGGCACCATGTCAGCAATCTCTTTGCGAATCCGGCTCGCTTGTCTGCTCTGAAAGCAAAATAACCCGCTGGCTTCACTTCTTATACAGAGCGTCCAGCCGCTCCTGATATCGCTCGCGGATTTTGTGGCGGCGGATTTTCAGGCTTGGGGTCATTTCCTCGTTTTCGATCGCGAAGGGTTCGTCTGCGAATTCAAACCGGCGGACTTTTTCGGTTATCGACAGCTCCTTATTTACGCGGGAAACCGCATCGCTGACCGCGCTTCGGAATGCAGGCAAATCTTGCAATGCGGCCATATCGAATCTTTCATCATTGGCGCGCGCCCAGGCCAGCGCCCATTCGGCATCGGGAACGATCAGACCAACCACATAGGGGCGCTTGTCCCCCGCCACCATTGCCTGTGCAATTTCAGGCTGTAATGTCAGCATGCCTTCAATTTTCTGCGGCGCGACATTATCGCCCTTGTCATTGACGATCATATCTTTCTTGCGATCGGTGATCTTGATCCGCCCCTGCGCGTCGATATGGCCGATATCCCCTGTGTGCAGCCAGCCGTCAATCAGTGTGCGCCGCGTCTCGGCCTCATTCTGCCAATAGCCATGCATAACCAGCTCGCCGCGGCAGAGAATTTCCCCATCCTCTGCTATTTTGATCTCGACACCTTTCATCGGCGGGCCAACCGTATCCATTGCGATACCTGCAGCCGGGCGGTTGCAGCTGATGACCGGCCCGGCTTCGGTCTGGCCGTACCCCTGTAACATCGTCAGGCCCATCGCGTCGAAAAAAATCCCGACATCGGGGTTGAGCGGTGCGCCTCCGGATACCATCGCCTTGATCCGGCCCCCGAATTTCTGCCGGATCTTGGGGCGCAGCAGCTTCTCGACCATCATATTCACCGGCTTGTCGCGAAGGCGGTTGCGCCCTTCGGCTTTGTGCTCCCCGATAGCCAGCGCGCGGTCCATCAGGTAATTTGCAACTTTGCCCTGCTGCGAAACCTGCTTCATGATACGTGTGCGCAGCACTTCGAACAGGCGCGGCACCACGACCATGATCGTCGGGCGGACTTCCTCAATATTGCTGGCGAGTTTCTCCAGCCCTTCGGAATAGAATATCTGCGCGCCCGCGCCGATGGGCAAATATTGCCCGCCAGAATGCTCATAGGCATGGCTGAGCGGCAGGAAACTGAGAAAGCGTTCCTCCTCGCCCAGACCGAAATCGGCTTCAAGAATTTCGGCGGCTCCGGCCACATTGCACAGGATGGCACCGTGATGCTGCATTACGCCGCGCGGGGCACCGCCGGTTCCGCTGGTATAGATGATACAGGCCGTCTCATTGCGGCCTATGGCGGCCATGCGCTCGTTAACGGCGGCGCGTGCCGCGCGCGGATCACCGATGACCATCGATGCCCAGCTGCGGCAGGTGAGGTCGCCCGACTGGAATGGCGGCAGATCGTCAATTGTGATCAAATGTTCCGCGATCCCTGTACGCATGATCGCCGGCAGTAACGGCGTTGCCAGTTTCGCGTTAGACACGAACACGGCTCTGGCGCCGGAATTATCGAGAATGTGCACGTGATCGCGTTCTGTATTGGTAATATAGGCGGGAACGGAAATGCATCCGGCTGCCATGATGGCCAGATCGGCAATGCACCATTCAGGGCGATTTTCTGAAACGATCATGACCCGGTCGCCGCGTTCAAGCCCGATCTTGCGCAGGTTTTCTGCCAGCAGACAGACCTTATCGGCCACGTCCTGCCATGTTTGTGTCTGCCAAGATCCGTCGCGTTTCGCGCCAAGAAAAGCCTCGGCGCCTTTCTCGTCCGCGCGCTTGAGAAAAAGTTCGACCAGATTTCTGGCGGTATCAACGTCGGATAGCTGCAAAATGCGCTCCTGCTCCCAGATTAGTTCCGCTGTAACGGCTGGTGCTGATTTAGAGTTCCTGTTTGCGGGCGGCAAGCGGCGATATCAGGCCCGAATTTAACGGCTGGCTTGAGGGCTGGCCTCTGCCGCGGGCGCGGGCGATATTTCCAGCTTACCATCCAGGCGCGGATCGCGCGCGCTGTCCCAGCCGCTCCCGCTCCAAGTGATCGCTCCGGCCTTCAAAGGCGGGCTGCGTACGATGATGTCACCATGCCCCAAAGCCGTAAATGCCGCCTTGCGTGTCTCCATCCAGGTCCCTTCTTCGATCATCACACGGTTTCCGAAGCCCATAATCAGCGGCAGGCCGAGTGATTCTCTGGCAGACATGCCGAAATCGACAATGCCGATAATGCTTCGCGCGGTCTGTACCGGGATGGTGGTGCCGCCCGCTGCACCAATCGCGGCCAGCGGGCTGCCATCGGGCGCATAAAGCACGGTCGGGGCCATCGAGCTGCGCGGCCGCTTGCCCCCTTCCACCCTGTTGGCAACCGGCCTGCCATCGCTTTCGGGTGACCGGCTGAAGTCAGTCAGCTCGTTGTTCAGATAAAACCCGCGATGCATCAGGCCGGAGCCGAACGGGCCCTCGACTGTCGAGGTATAGCTGACCATTGTCCCGCTGCTGTCGATCACCGCCAGATGCGCGGTGCCGTTTTCAGGCGGTTCATCGCCATCGGCCAACGCTGCATTTGCGCCGTCGGGGTTTCCCGGCCGGACGGAGATTTGTGCTCTTGCCGGATCAATCAGCCTGCTGCGCGCATCAAGATAGCTCCGGCTGACCAGACCCTCGACCGGAACGCCGACAAAATCGCTATCGGCCAGATAGAGCTCGCGGTCAGCATATGCGAGGCGCTGCGATTCGAGTACCAAATGCCACGTAACCGGGTTGTCAGCGCCCAGTGCTGTGATGTCGAACCGTTCAATCTGCCCCAGTATCTGCAACACCGCGACTGCGCCGGAAGATGGCGGACCCATGCCGCAAATCCGGTGCGCGCGGTAGGTTCCGCAAAGCGCGCCGCGCTCTTTCGCTTCATATCCGGCCACGTCCTGCGCGGTCATGCCATCGGCCTTCGGAGTGGCCTCTCGCACCGCTGCGGCCATGCTTTCAGCCGACGCAGAGCGGTAAAACGCATCGGGTCCGGCAGCGGCAATTTCGGTGAAAACCTGTGCCAGTTCAGGGTTTTTGATGAGAGTTCCCACGGGTTTGGGGGTATCTTTGCCAGCATAATATAAATCGCGGCCCAATGCGGTCAGTCCGGCGCGGTCATATTGACCCGACAAGGATTCATGGAGCCGGATATTCATGGCAAAACCGTCTCGCGCCAAGGCGATGGCGGGGGCGAACAGATCAGCCCAGGCGAGCGTACCGTGGTCTGCATGGGCTTTGGCGGCCAGCGCAATATTGCCCGGCACGCCAACGCTCAACCCGCTGCGCACACTGCTGCTGTAATCGCGCAGTTCGCCATCCTCGCCAAAAAACCATTCGGGCCCAGCGGCCGCAGGCGCAGTTTCGCGCCCGTCATAGCTGGTAACATCGCCCGCTGCCGTACCGCGGATCATAAACCCGCCTCCGCCAATTCCGGAGCTCTGCGGCTCTACGACGGTCAGAGCGAGCATGACCGCTATGGCTGCATCGGTTGCTGTGCCGCCTTGTGCCAGCATGGCTTCACCTGCGGCCTGGGCGCGCGGATCAGGCGCGCTGACGGCCCCTGACATGGTGCTTGCGCTGTCCGGTGTCGCGGCTGGCAAACTGGCCGAAGGGGCATCATAGGCAGATTGACAGGCAGCCAGGGCCATGCAGCTGGCCGCGACAATCACACTACGCTTTGCGATCTTTGCGATATCCATAGGGCTGCGTGCTATTCCGTTCCGACAGCCTCGGCAATGGTGGAAAATCCATCACGCGCCATAAGCCGCAATAATCCGCGCGAAATTTTGTTGGCGAGGCCGGGCCCCTCATAGACCAGAGCACTATAAAGCTGAACCAAGCTGGCGCCGGCACGGATTCGCTCCCACGCATCATCTGCGCTGCCAATTCCGCCCACACCGATCAACGGCAAGGCGCCGCCGGTCGCGGTGCGAAAGTCGCGTATCCGCTGAAGGGCCAGCGGGCGTAGCGGCGCGCCCGACAGGCCGCCTGATTGCGCGACGTGATGTGATTGTAAGGACGGCCTGCTGATGGTCGTATTCGAGACGATTAATCCGCCAAGCCCCTTCTCCATTGCAATGCGGGTAATGGCATCGATATCCCTGGGCATCAGATCGGGCGCGACTTTCAAGAAAATCGGCGGCTTTTCGGGTGTCACTGCGGCAGCACGCGCGCCGACCACCGCATCCAGCAAAGCGACCAGCGCGCTTTCATCTTGCAGCGCGCGCAGACCCGGCGTGTTGGGACTGGAAATATTGACCGCCAGATAGGTGGCGAGCGGCGCCATCAATGTGGTCATCTGCGCATAATCGGCAATCCGGTCCGGTGAATCTTTGTTTGCCCCAATATTAATTCCCACAACTCCGCCGCGCGATCGGCGCTGCGCGAGCCGCTGTGCCGCTGCTTCGCCGCCGCCATTGTTAAAGCCCATCCGGTTGATCACCGCCCGGTCCTGTGCCAGGCGAAACAGCCGCGGCTTGGGATTTCCTGCTTGCGGCAAAGGCGTGATTGACCCGACTTCGGCAAAACCAAATCCGAGGCCGAGCAACGCATCTGGCACCTCGGCGTTTTTATCAAACCCGGCGGCAATCCCTACCGGATTGGGAAAATCTATACCGGCAATGTTGATGGCCAGTTTGCCCCGCGCCGGCGGGTTGCGCGGCGGCAACGCTTTCAGGCCCGCAATGGTAAGCGAATGGGCGCGCTCCGGTTCCAGAGTGAAAAGCGCAGGTTTAATGAGGCGGAACAACATAGCTGCCCCTTATGCCGGGCAGGTTCCCCGGTGTCGATATGGATTGATCAGCAGACGGCGATTTACAGGCCAGATTCACAGGCCAGATTCACCCGGGCATTGATCACAATGAGAGATAAACATGGGTTAAACCTGTCATTTCCATTCAATAGGTTTCCTGGATCTGGCCCTATGGCGTAGCCCGCGCGCCGCAGGGATCTTGCGCTTATGCGAAGAGTTTCCGGGCGTTAAGGGCAATCCGGGCTACGGCGCTGCCCCCCCTTTTTTTTTGCCAAAACTTGCGCAGTGCATCTGGCCATGCATACCCTTTCCTGATTAGACGCTACCAATGGAATGCACGTTTTTTTCAGGAGAATGATGATGGTTCGCAAATATATGATGCTTGGCTGCGCTTCGGCAAGTTTGGCCGCCTGTTCGGGATCATATGGCGGCGATGCGGTCAGTTCCGCGCCCGCCCCTGTTGCGGCAACCAGTTCAATGGAGCAAGAAGTGGCCGAAGTCGCAGCGGCGGATATGGACATTTTTTTCGCCGATTATGACGCTGCCCAGCTCGAATTATCGCCGGTGTCAAAATCCTATCGCGGCATTCGTGACGAGGATTACAGCCGTTGGGGCGACTTCTCCGATGCGGCAGATGTTGCGAGCAATGATTTGCTGCAGACGGCCGCCCAGACAATGCGCGATAACTATGATCTCACCGAATTGTCAGAAGCTGATGCTTTATCCTATCGTCTGTTTGATGCGATGGCCAAACGCCAGGCATCGCTATTTCCGTTTCGTAAATATGATCTGATTTTCGATCAAATGCGCGGTTCGCAAAGCCAGCTTCCGGCGTTTTTGATCAACATTCATCGGGTTACCGATGTGGATGATGCGAAGGCCTATATCAGCCGGATCGAAGGGATTGGCCCCGGATTGGACACATTGACAGCCAAAGCGAAAGCACGTGCTGATGCAGGGGTGATGCCGCCGGACTGGGTGTATCCTTATGTCATCAAAGATGTGGAGAATTTGCTGGCTGCCGACAAAGAAAATGCCATTTTAAAGGACATTTATGAGAAAATTGATGGTCTGAAATTGTCTACGGGCCAATCGGCAGATTTGTTTGCTCAGGCCGAGGCGGCGTGGACGTCATCTGCTAAACCCGCTTACGAACGTCTGCTCGCTGAAATGAAGCGCCAGCAAGCCACTGCGCCAACCGATGACGGCGTATGGCGCTTTCCCGAAGGTGAAGCCTATTACAAGGCGCTGCTCGCCAATTACACCACCACCGATTTAACCGCCGATGAAATTCACACTATCGGACTGCGCGAGGTTGACCGCATTCACGGCGAAATGCGGGAAATTATGCAGACGGTTGGCTTTGAAGGCAGTCTGCAAGACTTCTTCCAGTTCACCCGCACAGATGATCGGTTTTTCTACACCAGCCGCGAAGAATACATCGCTGATGCAACGGCCAAGATTGACGCGCTCGGCGAAAAAATGCCTGAGTTTTTCGGCGTTCTGCCAACCGATCCGCTGGTGATCAAACCCGTCGAAGCATTCCGCGAACAAAGCGCGGGCAAAGCGTTTTATCAGCGCCCTGCGCCCGATGGTTCGCGGCCCGGCACCTATTATGTGAACCTGTATAATCTGCGCGATATGTCAAAAAACGAGCTGGAAGCGCTCGCCTATCATGAAGGGTTGCCCGGCCACCATTTACAGCTTTCGATCCAGACTCAATTGGGCGATGTCCCAGCGTTCCGGCGCTTTGGCGGCGTGACCGCCTATTCGGAAGGATGGGGCCTGTATTCGGAAGAATTGGGCAAGGATATGGGTTTTTATCAAGATCCCTATTCGGACTTTGGCCGGCTCGGCATGGAATTGTGGCGCGCCTGCCGCCTGGTGGTGGATACGGGCATTCACGATAAACGGTGGAGCCGGGAAAAGGCGATCCAGTACCTGACCGATAATACGCCCAACCCGGAAGGCGATATTCGCAAGGCGATTGAGCGGTACGCCGTCTATCCCGGCCAAGCGACTGCTTACATGATTGGCAAGCTCAAGATTATGGAATTGCGCAGCCGCGCGCGGTCCGAATTGGGTGAAGATTTTGACATTCGCGAATTTCACGATGTGATTTTGAAAAACGGCCCTGTGCCGCTGTCGATTATGGAAGAAAATGTCGATGCATGGATTGCGAGCGAGAAAGGCGCAGAATAGTCTGTTGTCCGCTGGATCTTGGTTGCGGTAGCCAGAACACGACTGCGTGATGCGGCTTATGCCGCGCAGCCAAGCGAACCGGATGGTTCGCGCCCGGCGTTTGAGGGCCAGACAGAGACGCTAACGACTCGCAACAAGGGCTTGGCGGTTGAAAGCCGGGGACAGCGCGCTTAGGTAAATTGGAACGAATCAATCCAATTTAAGCGGATGACTATGCGCCTATCCAACTTAGCCGATTATGCTGTGGTCACGATGACCGCCGCCGCCGGCCGTTGCGGTGGCGGACGCGTGTCTGCAGCCGATCTGGCGCAGGAAACCGGTTTGCCGGGGCCAACGGTACAAAAGATCGTCAGCAAGCTGACTGCGGCCAGCCTGCTGCGCTCTGTACGCGGGGCTGGCGGCGGGTTGCAATTGGCGCGTCCGGCAGCAGCGATCACGTTGGCCGATATTGTCGAGGCAATCGAAGGCCCGATCGCTCTGGCCGCCTGTGTCGATGGCAGCGCCCAGGAATGCGGTTTGGAACATAGCTGCGCCGTCCGCCCGCATTGGCCGATCATCAATAATGCATTGCGCGGTGCGTTGGCGGATATTTCGCTGACCCAACTGTCGCGCCTTGCCCCGGAAAAGAACCAGCAAAAACATCAGCAGGAACTAGCATGACCGACCCCACTATTATTGCTGAACACGGTACCGCCGGTGAAGACATACAGGATAAGGCTGCGCGCGACGCCGCCCGTAAGCTGGAAACCTATGAACACGGCTTCTCGTCTGACATTGAACAGGAATTTGCGCCCAAGGGTCTGAATGAAGACACCGTGCGCTTCATCAGCGAGAAAAAGGGCGAGCCGCAGTGGATGCTCGACTGGAGGCTGAAAGCCTTCGCCATGTGGAAGACGATGGACGAGCCCGACTGGGCAAAGCTCGGCTATCCGAAAATCGATTATCAGGATGCATATTATTACGCTGCGCCAACCAAGAAGCCGGTGCTGGAATCGCTCGATGATCTCGATCCTGAGATCAAGCGGGTCTATGACAAGCTGGGCATTCCAATTGCGGAGCAGGAAGTGCTGGCCGGTGTAGAGGGTGCGCGCAAGATCGCGGTTGATGCGGTGTTCGACAGTGTCTCTGTCGCGACGACATTCCGCGCCGAACTGGAAAAGGCAGGCGTAATTTTCCGCAGCATTTCGGAAGCGATCAAGGAATATCCTGACCTGGTCCGCAAGTGGCTCGGCAAAGTGGTGCCGATGCAGGATAATTATTTCGCAACGCTCAATTGCGCGGTGTTTTCGGACGGGACGTTTGTGTACATCCCGGAGGGCGTCCGTTGCCCGATGGAGCTCAGCACATATTTCCGGATCAACGCTGAAAACACCGGCCAGTTTGAACGCACGCTGATTGTCGCGGAGAAAGGCAGCTATGTGTCCTATCTTGAAGGCTGCACCGCGCCAATGCGCGATGAAAACCAGCTGCACGCCGCGGTTGTCGAGCTGGTCGCGATGGAAGATGCGGAGATTAAATACTCAACCGTCCAAAACTGGTATCCGGGAGACGCGGCAGGCAAAGGCGGGATCTATAATTTCGTCACCAAGCGCGGCCTGTGTCAGGGCGCGCGGTCCAAAGTCAGCTGGACGCAGGTGGAAACCGGCAGCGCGGTGACGTGGAAATATCCCTCCTGCGTTTTGAACGGTGAAGACAGCGTGGGCGAATTTTACTCGGTTGCGGTGACCAATAATTACCAGCAGGCCGATACCGGCACCAAGATGATCCATAATGGCAAGGGCACCCGCTCAACGATTATCTCTAAAGGCATCAGCGCGGGCAAGAGCAACAACACCTATCGCGGCCTCGTACGGATGGGCGCAAATGCCGACAATGCCCGCAATTTCACGCAGTGTGACAGTCTGCTGCTCGGCGATACATGCGGGGCGCATACCGTCCCCTATATCGAGGTGAAAAACCCCACCGCGCAGATCGAGCATGAGGCAACCACCAGCAAGATCAGCGACGATCAGTTGTTCTACGCCATGCAGCGCGGATTGGGCGAGGAAGAAGCGGTGGCACTGATCGTCAACGGTTTTGCCAAGGAAGTGATGAAGCAGCTGCCGATGGAGTTTGCGGTCGAAGCGCAGAAGCTGCTTGCGATCAGCCTGGAGGGTTCGGTCGGATAATGACAGAACGCAAAACTCTTTCCTTGGGCTCCGGCGAGGGGGCCAAATCGGACAAAACCGCTGGCTGGAATATTTCCGAAGCGCGCAAGGACAAGTTGCACGATCGTGCGCGCTTTAACCGGCGGCATCCATCGGAGGCGCATAAGCGCCTGTGGGGTTTGCTCGACAAGAAAGGCATCGGCAATTTCGCGTTCAACCGCGAGGTTGTCATGGGATCATCGCTCGTTGATTTTGCCTGCAAAACCCGCTGGCTGGTCGTAGAAATCAGCGGCGAGACTGAGGCCGACCGGACGATTGAAGAATTGTCTGACCGCAAGCTGACCGAGGTTGGCGTGCGTGTGTTGCGGTTTACCCAGGAACAGGTGATGGGCGATCTGGGGCCGATCAAAGACACCATTTTCGAAGCGTTGAACGCGCCGTTTGACAAGCCTGCCAAGGCAAAACCATCTCGCGCGCTTTCCCGCGACGACGGTGATTTTCATCGGAGCCGGTTTTGATCCGCTCGCTGGCCTGTATAGCTGCGTTTTGCATCGCAATGCCTGCGAGCGCCGCAGGCGAAGCGGCAGAACCGGCTGCGGCGCGGCTGAATGGCTGTCTGCTCGCCGGGTCCAGTGGTGCGCCGCGGACCAACTTGCGCGAGGCGGTCATTTCAGTCCGCTCCTTCTGCGCCCCGCAGATCAAACGGGTAAGAACCCAGCGGGTCGAGGCCGCCACCAAGGGGCTCTCCGAAGAGGCCGGGAAGGCGGCCGAAGACCAAGCAATCCGCGCATTGAATGACGAAATCGCTTTAGCAATTGCCAATTTTACTGGACTGACACTTTGACCATGCTCAAAATCACTAATCTTCATGCCACTATCGGCGAAACTGAAATCCTCAAAGGGCTGACGCTGGAAGTTGGCGCGGGTCAGGTGCACGCCATTATGGGCCCGAACGGTGCCGGCAAAAGCACGCTGTCCTATGTCCTGGGTGGCCGCCCGGGTTACGAAGTGACGGCTGGATCGGTGACCTTTAACGGTGCGGATTTGCTTGACATCGATCCGCATGAACGCGCGGCGGCTGGCCTGTTTCTCGGCTTCCAATATCCGGTTGAGATTCCCGGTGTCTCCAATGTGCAATTCCTGCGCGAGGCCCTGAACGCACAGCGCGGCGCGCGCGGCGAAGAACCGTTATCGGGCGGTGATTTCCTGAAACTGGCGCGCGACAAAGCCGGGCTGCTCAAACTCGACATGGAGATGCTCAAGCGGCAGGTCAATGTCGGCTTTTCGGGCGGCGAGAAAAAGCGGTCCGAAATGGTCCAGATGGGTATTCTTGACCCGAAATTTGCCGTGCTGGATGAAACCGATAGCGGCCTTGATATCGATGCGCTGCGCGTTGTGGGTGACGGCATTAACGCGATCATGCGCGCCGAGGATAAGGGCGTGCTTCTGATCACGCACTATCAACGGCTGCTCGATTATGTGAAGCCGGACAAAGTGCATGTTCTGGCGGATGGCCGGATCGTCAAGACCGGCGGGCCGGACCTGGCGCTGCGGCTTGAAAGCGAAGGCTATGACGGTGTAATGGCCGAAGCGCAGGCGGCTGCATGATGGATACCGCAACCCTACCGACGACGCGTGAAGAGGATTGGCGCTATAGCGACGCCGAGTTCCTCAGGCAGGCGGATATCGCGGTCATCAACCATTGGCGCGAAATAACCGTGCCTGCCGGAGAGACGGTGCGCGACGTCCAACATTACCGAGCGGCAGATAACCCGGAGGGCGTTATCGACCGGGTCCGTGTGCTGGTTGGCGCAGGTGGGCGGTTTGAAAGTTTTGCGGTACTGGCCGGCAATCACTATGGCCGTGTCGAGGTTGAAGTGACGCTGGAAGAAAATGCGCATTTTGAATTTGGCGGCGTGACGTTGGGCGGCGGTGACAGCGTGCAGGAATTTGTCACACGCACCAGACACGCGCATCCCGCTGCCACATCCAACCAGGTGGTCCGCGCCGTTCAATGGGGCAAGTCGGTCGGTAATTTCCTGGGCCGGATCGAAGTGGCGCGCGATGCGCAGAAAACCGATGCGGGGCAAAACTTCCGCGCGATTCTGCTCGAAAAAGGCGCCGCCGCCAATACCAAGCCGGAACTGGAAATATTCGCCGATGATGTACTGTGCGCGCACGGCGCCGCGATTGGCCAGTTGGACGAGCAGGCCAGCTATTACATGGCCGCGCGCGGCATCCCGCCACATATTGCGCGCAAGCTGTTGATCCAGGCATTCATCGGCGATGCGTTTGCTGAATTGCCTGACGCTGCGCAGCGCGAAGCGATGCTGGATCACGCGCTTAATCAGCTTGAGACGGGGGCATGGTGACGACCGCCGATACCCTTTCGCGCAAAGCGCAGTTTCCCGGCCTGGTCACGCCGGCCGGCGATGTCTGGCATTATCTGGATACCGCCGCCACCGCGCAAAAGCCGCAGGCAGTGATTGATGCAATGACCGATGCGATGGGCCGCGATTATGCGACCGTCCATCGCGGCGTATATTCACGCTCTGCCGATATGACGCTCGCTTATGAGGCTGCGCGCCGCCGCGCTGCGTCCTTTATTGGTGCCCGATCGGAAAACGAGATTGTGTTCGTACGCGGCGCGACCGAAGCGATCAATCTGGTCGCGCAAAGCTGGGGCGGGCTTACCCTGAAGGCTGGCGACCGGATTATGCTCAGCCAGCTGGAGCATCATTCCAACATCGTGCCGTGGCAGATGATTGCGCAGCAAACCGGCGCCGAAATTGATGTCTGCCCGCTGACACAGGATCACCGGATCGATCTTGATGCGCTGGAAAACATGTTGACCGAGCGGCACAGGATTGTCGCTTTGGCGCATGTTTCCAACGTGCTGGGGTCTATTCTGGGGGCGAAACGTGCTGCAAAACTGGCCCATGCAGTTGGCGCAAAACTGCTCCTGGATGGCTGCCAGGCGGCCCCGCGAATGCGGCTCGACATGGCCGAGCTTGATTGCGATTTCTATGTCCTGTCGGCGCACAAGCTGTATGGCCCGACCGGTGTCGGGGTGTTGTGGGCACGCGAAGAGCTGCTTGACGCCATGCCGCCTTACCAGGGGGGCGGCGCGATGATTGATACCGTCACTTTCGAAAAATCAACCTATGCCCCGCCGCCGCAGAGGTTTGAAGCGGGCACGCCGATGATTACCGAAGTGATCGCTCTGCATGCGGCAATCGATTATACCGAGGCGCATGATATGGAACGGCTGTTTGCGCATGAAAGCGCGCTTGCAGCCACTTTGCGCGACGAATTGCGCGCGATGAATTCGGTCCGTCTGTTCGGGCCGGATACATCCGCCGGCATCGTCTCGTTCGAAATGGACGGGGTACATCCACATGATCTGGGCACCATATTGGATGAAGAAAATGTCGCGATCCGCGCCGGCCACCACTGCGCGCAGCCGTTGATGGCCCATCTGGGTGTACCTGCCACCGCGCGCGCCAGCTTTGGCCTGTATAGTGACGAAACCGATATTGATGCGCTATTGCGCGGTATTGAACGAACCAGAAGGATTTTCGGATGAGCGAGAATCAGAAAATTGCTGTCGAGGAAGTGGCCGCAGTCAGCCCGCCCAAACGCGCGCGGGTTGAAGATGCCTCCGAAGCTGTAACAGAAACAGCATCCGAACGCATGGGTGACAAGCTGGAGCGTAAACGCGATTACCTCGAGGGATTTCTCAACAAAACACCTGAACATGTTGCCCCCGGCGATCCCGGCGGGGAAATCCATGATGCCGTAATCGCTGCGCTGAAAGAGATTTACGACCCTGAAATCCCGGTCAATATCTATGATCTTGGTCTGATTTACGGTGTCGAGGTGGACACTGACAGCGATGTCACCGTCAGCATGACGCTGACCACGCCCAATTGTCCGGTGGCCGAATCCATGCCGGCCGAGGTTGAGCTGCGCGCTGGCTCTGTACCCGGTGTGCGCGATGCCGAGGTTGTGCTCGTGTGGGATCCACCGTGGGACCCGGGCAAGATGTCCGATGAAGCCCGTCTTGAACTGGGAATGCTATAATGGCTGATGTAAAGACCCGCCAGATTCCGGCGGCAGTGACTTTGACCAAAAGCGCAGAGGCGCGGATTGCGCATTTGATGTCACGCGCGCCCGATGATGCCATCGGCGTGAAACTGTCCACCCCGCGCCGGGGGTGCTCCGGCCTCGCCTATTCGGTCGATTATGTGACCAAAGAGATTCCAATGGACGAGAAAATCACGACGCCGGGCGGTATATTCTATATTGACGGTGCAAGCGTGCTCTATCTGATCGGTTCGGTCATGGATTGGGTGGAGGATGATTTTACTGCCGGCTTCACCTTTGAAAATCCCAATGCCAAGGGTGCGTGTGGGTGCGGCGAAAGCTTTATGGTTTGAACTCTCTCGCCGCCGATCGGGTGACATTTGCTGTGACGGCGATTTTTTACCGCTTGAGCGCGGTCACGCAGGACGCACGGTCAACATCCAGTCCGTCGCTGGCGCGGCGGGCATCGACATAGGTGGCCGTTGGCTGTGCACCTTCGCGCAGCGGATAGAGATATATGTCAAGGACGCATGCCTCCCCGCTGAACTGCAATTTGCGCGCATCCCCTTCGGCCACATTTAGCCTCGGAGTGCCAAACATCTGCTGCAAAGCGTTGCTGTCGGCACCGATAACCCCCTCCAGGCCCGGCACATTCATGATACGCGGCGCGCGGAAATCACCCGATGATGGTGCGGGCATAGTCGGCGGCGGTGTGGCCGAGCGCGGCAGGGACGGACGATTGGCCGAGCCGGAGGATGCTCCCGGCTGGGTTGATTGAGGCGGCACCGCCGTGGCAGCACACGCACCGAGCAAAGGCAGCAGAGCAAGGACAAATATACGCGCCATCATAAGGGTCCGTTTCGCCGGTGAACAAGATGCGTTGCACTAGCCGCCCCGATAATTGGCGCAAGCAAGTTTACAAACGGCACGACCAGCAGTGCCGCAATTGCGCCGCCTAGCAAGAATCGCTCCGGGCCTGACACAGGCGGTTGTGCGTCCGCCGGGCCATCAGGATGCCGGTGCCGCAGCCACACCATATCCTGCAATTCGCGCCCCAGCAGCCAGGCGTTGACAGTCCAGAATACCACCGCTGGACCGATTGCGGTAAAGATCAGCGGTATTGCGATCACGAGCGCGAGCAGATTGGCACCAACCGCGCGGCCCGCGCCTTTGGCAGCGTTCCTGATCTCTTCGCCCAGCGGAATCAGTCGCGCTTTATCTGCCCGGTCCGGATAATGGGCCTGTTCCACTGCGGCCACAATTGTATCGGCAAAAAACTGAATCACAGCCAATGCGACCACGCGAAACAGCAACCAGCCGCCAATGACTGTGGCAAACACAGCGATGACCGCGCCAATCTCCTCGCTATAAGATGCGGCCCAATCGGCCAGAACGTAATCGAGCGCCAGAAACAGCGCCGAGCCGAGCGCGGCAAAAATCGCCAGGGTTGCCGCAATGCTTTTCAGCAGCACCAACACGATGCGCCGGTCGCCCAGTTGCCCGACGGCTTTGCCAATGGCTATGATTACGCGGGTCATGCCGCGTCTTTTGCCCGTGATCATGCAGACAGGTCAATCTCCCGCTTGGCGCGGGCGTGTTGACAGGCTAGGCGCGCTGCACCGTTCATACCGCTAAGGATCATCATGCCCAATTCCGACAATTCCCCCCGTTATGACGTTATCGCGATTGGCAATGCGATTGTCGATGTGATGGCGCCCTGCGGTGATGATCTGATCGAGGAATTGCAATTGGCAAAGGGCGGAATGTCGCTGATTGATGCCGATGGTGCGCGCGATTTGTATAAAGCAATGGGACCGGCGAAGGAAATTTCCGGCGGTTCGGCGGCCAATACGCTGGCGGGCCTTGCCAATCTGGGCGCGCAATGCGCCTTTATCGGCCAGGTGGCGAGCGATCAGCTGGGCGATGTGTTCAGCCATGATATCCGCGCCGCCGGGATCGATTTTGATACGCCCCCTCGCGAAGGCGAGCCGCCCACCGCGCGCTGCCTGATTTTTGTCACGCCCGATGGCGAGCGGACGATGAACACGTTTCTGGGCGCGAGCCAGTTCCTGCCGCCAGCTGCGTTGAGCGAGAGCGCGATTGCCGATGCAAAAATCCTCTATCTCGAAGGGTATCTGTGGGATCCCGAAGAACCCCGCAGCGCGATGCGCCGCGCCATTGAAGTGGCCCGAACTGCAGGCCGCAAAGTGGCCTTCACTGCGTCGGAAAGCTTCGTGATTGACCGCCACGGCGATGATTTCCGCGCGCTGATTGCAGAGGGTTTGATCGATATTCTGTTTGTCAATGAAAGCGAGCTGGCCACGCTGACGGGAGAGGATGATTTCGAGGCGGGTCTGGCCAAACTCTCGCCCGATGTGCCCGTATTGGTCGCAACCAAAGGCGCAAATGGCGCTGTCGCCATCGCCAATGGCACACGCGGCGAAGTGAGCGCCGAGGCAGTCGATACCGTGGTCGATACCACCGGCGCAGGCGATCTGTTCGCGGCGGGCTTCTTGTCTGGTCATGTCAGGGAAGAAAGCCTCGAAAACTGCCTCACCCGGGGCGCGATTTGCGCAGCCGAAGTAATCTCCCACTACGGCGCCCGCCCAGAGGCGGATTTGCAAGCACTGGTCGCCAAACGCTTGGGCTAATCCGCCTTTCCTGAATGTAGGAAAGGGACACATGGGACAGTGTTCAAAGAGAAAAATTCACGTAGGTTCAAAGCGCGTGAATTCGGGGGTCTGACGATGAGAAAGAGCGGTCTTGGCGGTAGCTCTTGTACGCGGTGTAGGATAGTAGCTTCGGCTGACTTGTTTGGTTTTTTTCACTACCTATCGGCTGGCGGTTGCTTTTTCCCGCGCAACCTCGCGCCAGCCGATGTCGCGGCGGCAGAAGCCGGTTTCGAACGTGACTCTATCGACTGCACTATAGGCGGCGCTCTGGGCGGCGGTCACATTGCCGCCAGTGCCGGTGACATTCAGCACGCGGCCTCCGGCAGCGGTTAGGTTTCCGGCATCATCCTGCTTGGTCCCCGCATGGAATACTTTTGCGCCATTCGTCTCCGCATCGCCCAAGTGAATTGCGCCGCCTTTTTCAGGGCTGCCGGGATAGCCTGTCGCGGCCATCACTACCGTTAAGGCAGTCTCATCGGCAAACTCTGCGGCTGACTGTTCCGCCAGCTCGCCCTTGGCGCAGGCGAGCATTAATTCGCCGAGATCGCTGTGCAACCGGGTCATCAGCACCTGGCATTCGGGGTCGCCAAAGCGGCAATTATATTCGATCAGTTTTGGCCCCTCATCGGTCAGCATCAGCCCGGCGAACAATACGCCGGAATATGCCGTCCCCTCGGCCCGCAAAGTATCGACAGTTGGCTGGATGATCTGCGCCAACACCTGCGCTTCCAGTTCCGCCGACAGCACTGGCGCGGGGCTATATGCGCCCATCCCGCCCGTATTGGGGCCGGTATCGCCTTCGCCCACACGCTTGTGATCTTGCGCGCTGCCGAAGGGCATGATCGCGCTGCCATCGGTCAGGGCAAAGAAGCTCGCTTCCTCCCCGCGCATAAACTCTTCAATCACCACCTCTGCGCCCGCCCCAAGCGAATCAGCGCCGAACCGCCCGCTGAACATATCGGTGAGCGCGCCAGCTGCTTCGGCGCGGGTTGCGGCAATGACCACGCCTTTGCCAGCCGCCAGCCCGTCTGCCTTCACAACATAGGGCGGGGTAAATCTGTCCAGCGCGCTGACGGCCTCGTCCAACGATCGGGTACGGACATAGCCTGCGGTGGGGATATTGGCGCGCCGGCACAGATCTTTGGTGAAGCCTTTGCTGCCTTCCAGTTGCGCGGCGGCCTGTGACGGGCCGAATACGGGAATATCCTGATTGCGCAGGCTATCGCCCAAACCGTCCACCAGCGGGGCTTCCGGGCCGATGACGACCATGCCGACATCATGTTTGACGCAGAATGTGATCACCGCCGCATGGTCGCCAGCATCCAGCGCAACACACCGGGCATGATCTGCAATACCGGGGTTGCCCGGCGCGGCGTAGAGAGTATCGTTGGGGCCGCTTAGCAGTGATGACTGCGCCAGTTTCCACGCCACGGCGTGCTCCCGTCCGCCCGATCCCAATAATAGGATATTCATGCCGCCTGCTTCCTCTTACGATCCCGATGAAGGCGGCTTGGTAGCGCGAAGCCGCACGGGCGACAACGCAGAGCCGCTCAGCATCACCGAAATTTCCGCCAGGTTGAAGCGCGCGGTGGAGGACCAGTTCGGGTATATCAGGCTGCGCGGTGAACTGTCGGGGGTAAAGCGGGCGGCATCGGGACATCTCTATTGCAGCCTGAAAGACGAAAAGGCCGTGATTGACGGCGTGATGTGGCGCGGCAATGCGGGGCGGCTGGGCTTTGTGCCCGAAGACGGGATTGAAGTGGTCGCAACCGGCAAGCTGACGACCTATGCGGGCCGGTCCAAATATCAGATCGTGATGGAAACTATGGACATTGCGGGCGAGGGGGCGCTGCTCGCTTTGCTGGAGAAAACACGGATCAGGCTGGAGGCAGAGGGGCTGTTCGCCGCTGAACGCAAGCAGCCGTTGCCGTTCCTGCCGAAAACCATCGCGGTCGTCACATCGCCAACCGGCGCGGTTATTCGCGATATCTTGCACCGGCTGGCGGACCGTTTTCCCAGCCATGTACTGGTCTGGCCGGTGCTGGTGCAGGGCAAGGGCTCGGCGGAACAGGTCGCATCGGCCATTCGCGGCTTTTCCGCTTTGCCAGACACTCTGCCTAAACCAGATGTCCTGATCGCGGCGCGCGGCGGCGGTTCGATTGAGGATCTGTGGGGTTTCAACGAGGAGGTTGTCGTCCGCGCAATTGCCGATTGTCCCATTCCTGTCATTTCCGCTGTCGGCCATGAAACCGACACGACACTGGCGGATTTCGCCGCCGATCGGCGCGCGCCAACACCCACAGCCGCTGCTGAAATGGCGGTGCCGGTGCGGGCAGAGCTGGCGGCTGCGGTGGAGGATTATGCGCACCGGCAAAAGCGCGCGATCACGCGGCCGATCACTCTGGGAAAGGAACGGCTGGAGGCACGCGCGCAGCGGTTGCCCCGGCTGGAGGCACTGCTCCAACCCCCGACACAGCGGCTCGATGATCTATCGGACCGGTTGCAACGGGGCCTGAAAGACCGCGCGGGCAAAGCGCGCGAGGCGCTGCAGGCCGACGCGGCGCGGCTGTCTGCGCCGCTTCTACTATCCAAAATCGGCCGCGCGCGGGACCGGCTCGATACGGTTCGGCTGGCTCCGGCCTTGGCCACCAACCGTTTGGCGCGCGATGCGGAGCGTCTGTCCTCGCTCAGCCGCGTATTTAGATCGTTAGACCCAGAAGCACTGCTTGATCGGGGCTTTGTTCTGGTGAGAGATAAAGCAGGCAACATCCTGAAAACAAGAGACGCAGCAGCGAAAGAAGCGGCATTAGCGATCAAGTTTGCCGATGGCATATTGGATGTGATGCCCGCTGGCGCAGCGGTTCCTTCTCCAGAGAAAGCCAAACCGGTGCGCAAATCCCGCCCAGATGCGGGACAGACGCGGCAAGATGATTTGTTTGACTAACGAGTTCTTGTTAAGGGGGCGCGCATGTTGATGTCCCCCGGCGATAAAGCCGCCAAACTCGTCTTTGGCCCCAATGGCTTTCAGGTGTTGAAGCCTGGGCCTTATGTTGTTTGCGCAGTCACGGCGGAGCACGTTCCGCTGGAGGAACTGCGTTACTGGAGCGTCGATCTGCAGGAGGCCTATGCCAGCGCAGAAATCGCCACGCAGCGGCTGACAGATACGCGATGAGGCGCGTGTTTTCATTGGCCGTATTGGCATTGCTGACGGCCTGCGGCAGCGCCTTGGGCGGTGATGCAACGGCCAACGCTTCTGGTGCGGTCACAGCGGAGCAAACCAGCCCGCCAACTCTCCGGACACAGCCGGTGGCGCCTGCTTCTGCACCGCTTTCTGGACCGCCAAAACCCGAACCGGCCGGTCCGGTGAATTTTACCTATGCGGGTGAATTGACTCAAGGCGGCTGGATTCGCGGCATCGTACCGCGCGGCACAGTGAAGGCGTTTCTGGATGATACACCGCTCGAAATCGGCAGCGATAATAGGTATTTCGCGGCGTTTGACCGTGACGCGGGCAGCACCGCGACTTTGCGCGCGGAACTGGCAAGCGGCGGCACTCAGACTGCGCGGCTTACCATAACGCCGCGCCAATGGAATATCGAACGGGTCAATGTCGCGCGCCGGTCTGGCGGGGCCAGCGCATCATTCATGCAGCGGCGGCAACCCGAATTGGACGCGATCTGGGATGCACGGCTGAAATTCACTGGCGCGACCGGATATCGGCAGGATTTCATCTGGCCGGTAAAGGGCCGGATATCGGGCACCTTCGGCTCGCAGCGCATCTATCGCGGAGAACCGGGCAGCTATCATTCGGGCATTGACATTGCGCCGGGCGACGGCGTGCCCTTCGTGTCCCCTGCTGACGGCGTGGTTGTGCTGGCGCGGACCAATTTTTCGCTTGAGGGGCAGTTGCTGATTATCGATCACGGCGCGGGCCTTAACAGCGCCTTCCTCCACGCATCGAAGCTGGCGGTGGCAGAGGGCGACGTGGTGCGCCAGGGCCAGTATCTTGGCAATATTGGATCATCGGGCCGGGCCACCGGGCCGCATTTGCACTGGAGCCTGAAATGGCGCAATTCGCGGCTTGATCCGCTGCTGTTTACCGGGCCGATGAACTGAGCGGTTTCGGGTGATTTGGACCCGCGACAATACCCGGCGCACACTCCGCTGGCTTGTCCTGATTGGCGTGATCGCTGGCCTTGCGCCGACTGTCTGGCTGCGCTCACCTACACCCGCACCCAATCATGACCAGGCGCTGACCATTACCCCGCTTGATATCGAGCCGCAAAGCGTGGGCGCGGCGGCGCTGACCGGCGCGTGGGTTCTGACCAGCCCGAACAGCATTTTCGGCAGTTATTCGGCGTTGCTGATCGAGCCGGATAACCGCTTTCTGGCGGCGAGCGATGCGGGCCAGCTGCTCCGTTTTCCCAAGCCGGGTGCCGAGGGTATAATCCGCATGGAAACCCTCGCCGGGCGCACCGAGCGCAGGAAAAAGTTCATCGATATAGAATCGCTTACGCGCAACGCCAAAACCGGCGCGACTTGGGTCGGGTTCGAAGGCACCAATGCGATTGAGCGTTTTAATGCCGCGCTTACGCAGAGCACGCGCGCGCAGCCCCCGCAAATGCAGACATGGTCTGCCAATTCCGGCCCTGAATCTATGGTCCGACTGGAAGATGGCCGGTTCGTGGTGCTGTCAGAGGGATTTACCGAATGGGGCGCGGCCGGTTTTCCCGGTCTGTTATTCCCATCTGATCCGGTGGAGGGAGCGGCGGCGCTGGAGTTCACTTTTGCAGCGCCCACAGGGTATCGCCCCGTCGATATGGTCCAGATACCCGATGGCCGCGCGCTGGTGCTGGTGCGCGCGGTGCATTTCGGGCTACCGCCATATTTCACCTCCAAAATCCTGCTCGCCGATCCAGCCGATATTGCCGCGGGCCAGGTCTGGTCGGGTGAGGTCATCGCCGAGTTCGCTCCGCCGCTCCCCAGTGACAATATGGAAGGGCTGGCGGTCGAAGAAGGCGCGGACGGCGCGCTGACACTATGGGTTATTTCCGATGATAATGGCGCGACATTGCAGCGTACCTTGCTGCTGCGGCTGGAATGGACGCCCGATGCCGAAGTCCCCGCAGCCGCGCCATCCGCCCCAATAGAAAAGGCGCGCAGCAACGCCGCACGCCCTTCTTAGCGATCGATTTTTCTCAGCATCCTTGCGGATGCAGCCCGGTGATTAAGCCGCTGCTTTCGTGGCTTTTTTCAGTTCACGCTTTACCTTGAGCGCACCTTTGGACAATTTCTCGTCCTTGGTTTTCAGCAGCCAATTGTCGAGGCCTCCATTATGCTCGACCGAACGCAGACCATTGGTCGACACGCGGAACTTGAAACTGCGCTCCAGCGTCTCGCTCAGCAAAGTGACATTCTGCAAATTTGGCAAAAACACACGCTTGGTTTTGTTGTTGGCGTGGCTGACATTGTTGCCGGTTAAGCGGCCTTTGCCGGTCAATTCGCAAATGCGCGACATGGTTTCTCTCGTTCGGTTGGGGGCCGCCAGATCGTTCTGGCTGCCGTAAAGCTGTTGGGTATCATCCCGGAAAGGCGCGCACCTAGCTTTCCGATGCCGAATCGTCAAGCAAAACCCCCCGATGCTGCCAGTGCGCCATGCATGCGAGTTGCGACCGCGTGCCGCGCAGGGTAGCGCATCACTATGACCCGTTGGCCGATCCCCGCCCCGATGCAGCGCGCTCTTGCTCTGGCGCGCCAGGCGGCGGAGCGCGGCGAAGTGCCGGTGGGCGCAGTAATTATGCGCGGCGGCAAAGTGATTGCACAGGGGCATAATGCCCCCCGCACAGACCATGACCCCACCGCCCATGCAGAGATTGTCGCGATTCGCGAAGCGGCGCGTATTCTGGGGCAGGACCGGCTGAGCGATTGCGAATTATGGGTCACTCTGGAGCCCTGCGCGATGTGCGCCGGGGCGATAGCGCATGCCCGGATCGGATCACTCTATTACGCGGCAGACGACCCGAAGGGCGGCGCAGTGCAGCACGGCGCGCGGGTGTTTGAGCAGGAGCAATGCCTGCACAAGCCGGATGTCTATTCGGGCATAGGTGCAAGCGAGGCAGCGGAATTGCTCAAGGAGTTTTTCAGGGCGCGGCGGAGGTAATGGTCGCTGGTCAACGATCGCTCAACGCATTCCGCGAGCATTATCACATCCCGCGCCATATCTTCATCGAGGCGCTATCCGCTGGCCCATAGCGGCGCTTCTCGCACGCTTTGGGCATAAAGTCCTTGCCGTAACACAGCCGCACTTCTTCCAGCCAGCCGCGGCGGTTTAGGTCCAGACCAATTGCAGAATGCGGCCAGTCGGGATTGGCCGCGACAAACGCCGCGCGGAAATCTCCGGCGGTCAGATTATCACTGCGCGACAGGCTATCCATGCCGGGCATCCGCAGACTGTCGTGCAATATCCGCGTCACTTTGAAATAGGTTGCCGGGGTCCGTGTCATGCAGCTGCCATGTTTGGCCCATTGGCGCGCGATCAGGCGGGTGGAGGGCATCATGCACATATTGCGCCGTGCCTCTGCCGGGTTCACCTGGCGCGGGTTGGCGCACCATTGCGGCCATGTGCTGCGCCCGTCCGGCCACAGGCCGTGAACGATAAAGCCGAACCGCCCGTTGCGGCCCGAACATTGCGTGCGCTGGCCAGATTGCATTTCGCGCCCTTTGCAAAATTCGGGCGACCAGCTGAGCGCAAGAGTATAGCCGGTAATCGGGACCGAACGCGGCGCGGCATCACGAGTGATTGCCGGGACAGAGACCGCCGCCGGCATCCGGCATTGATAGGCTTGCGCCAGCGCCGGGGTGCCCTGAACATCAATAAACGCCAGCGCCGCCGCGCACCCTGCTATAGCAGCGATGCCAGCCAGCCATTTCATGCGTTTTCTCATTCCGGCGTAAAATCCAGCCCGATATCGGCGGCGGGTGCGCTTTGTGTCAGCCGCCCGACCGATACGTAATTGACGCCCGTTGCCGCTTTGGCCCGGATGGTCTGCAAATTGATCCCGCCCGATGCTTCTGTCGGTACGCGGCCCGCAACCCGCGCCACCGCCTCGCGCAGAGTGTCAGGCGCCATATTATCGAGCAGCAACCGCGTCGCGCCCGCTGTCAGTGCCGGTTCGATTTGGTCAATCCGGTCCACTTCGCAGATGATGGTTTTCACACCGGCATCGCGCGCGCGGCGGACCGCTGCGCCCACACCGCCCGCCACCAATACGTGATTGTCCTTGATCATGGCGGCATCCCACAATCCCATCCGGTGATTATTGCCGCCGCCCATCCGGACCGCATATTTCTCCAGATGGCGAAGGCCGGGAATGGTCTTGCGCGTATCGAGCAAAGTGCAGTCGGGATTGTCCATCACGGTGACATATTCGCGCACCAGCGTGGCGATGCCCGACATATGCTGGACGGTGTTAAGCGCAGCGCGTTCCGCAGTCAGCATGGCGCGGGCATTGCCTGACAGACGCATCAGATCGGTACCGGCGGGTACGCACGCGCCGTCTTCTACCAGCAGGTCAATCTGCATATCGGGATCAAGCGCGCGGAAGAATGCTGCGGCGATGGGCAGGCCGGCCACCGCAATCGGGTCGCGGCTGTCCATCACACCGGAAAAGCGCGCTGCGGCAGGGATCACGCTTTCGCTGGTAACATCGCGGCCCCCGCCTGGCAGACCTTCGCCCAGATCCTCGGCCAAGGTTTCCGCAACAAATCGATCGAGATCAAATCCTTCCAGCACAAAAGCGGTCAATGTCCGTTCTCCCATGTGTCCGGCATGCTCAACTTAATGCACAAAACGCGCAACGACGTCGCGGTAAGATCGGCTGACTTTCACTTCAGCGCCCGAATCGAGCACCAGAAAGCACTCGCCATTCGTGTGCGGCTTTACCTGCCGGACCTGATCCAGATTGACGATTTTGGACCGGTGGACGCGCTGGAATTTGCGCGGGTCGAGCCGCCGTTCCAGATCCTTCATCGTTTCGCGCAGGATCAGCGAATTATCGCCGGTATAGATGCACATATAGTCGCCAGCGGCTTCAATATGCTCGATCGAATCGACCTCAACACGGAATATCTGGCCGCGGTCCTTGATATTGATCAGCTTTTCAAACCGCTCCGCGCTTTCGCTTTCATCATCGCCAAATTCCATCGCGGCATCGGGATCGGCTTCGGCCAAGGCGATGAGGAGCTTTTCCGCATCCTCTGAAGATTTCTTTTCCGACAATCGCACGCGGACCCGCTCGATCGTATCGGCAAGCTTGTCCTCATCCACCGGCTTCATCAGGTAATTGACCGCATTGGCCTCAAACGCGCGCACCGCATGTTCTTGATATGCGGTGACAAATACAACCAAGGGCGGCTCGATCCCCATCACGCCCTTGACCACGCTGAACCCGTCAAAACCGGGCATCTGGATATCCAGAAACACGACATCGGGTTTCAGGGTTTTGATTTTGCGAATCGCTTCACGGCCATTGGCACAGGTGTCGATCACCTCGACATCCTCAAATGGCTGCAAGCGCAATTGCAAGCCCTGTATGGCGAGCTTTTCATCATCCACAATGATGGCACGAATGGTCATGATGCGGTTCCTATCTGTCCTGGTAAGGGGGCGGACGCCGTTGCTGCAGAGGCCTGAGGCAGGGCCGCTGGCAGAGGGTTTGGTGCGGGATCGCGCGCGGCGGCAAGGTCGGCTGCTTGCTGCGCGGTTTCTTCGGCAGTTTCGTAAGGTATTTCGATGATTACGGTAAAACCGCCGGTAGAGGGGGTGCGAATTTCGAACAGATGCTCTTCACCATATGCCTGTGCCAGCCGGTCGCGAATGTTGGGCAGGCCAACGCCTGTCGATACGGTCTGGTCATTATCCGTCATGGTTTTGGGCAAAGCGGTTTGCCCCTGCTGTCGTTGCAGACCCGGCCCGGTATCCGATACGGTAATGCGCAGCCGCCGGCCGATCACTTGTGCAGAAAGGCTGATTTGCGCGCCTTCCTCTTGCGGGGAGACGGCATATTTGATCGCGTTTTCAACCAGCGGCTGCAGCAGCATGGATGGCAGACATCCCTCTGCTGCTTCGGGTTCAATGCGGAATTCCGTACGCAGCCTGTCCTCGAACCGCATCCGTTCAATGCCGAGATAGAGTTTCAGAGTTTCCACTTCCTGTTCGAGCGTCACTTTGCCGCTCGCCTGCGTCAGCAGGGTATGTCGCAGAAACGACGATAGCCGTGTCAGCATCGCATTGGCGGGCTCTGTTTGCTGTAGCAAAACCAGAGTGCTGATGGAATTCAGCGTATTGAACAGGAAGTGCGGGTTCAGCTGGTAACGCAGCATGGCGAGCTGCGCCCCGGTGGCCTGCATTTCGAGCCGTTCCAGCCGGTCGGCCTGTTCCTCCACCTGCAGGAAGAAATTGATCGCATAATACAGCGCCGACCAGGCGCCGAGCAATGTCATAGGCAGATAAAACAGCCCCAGCACCAATTGCGTGAAGGATGTATCTGCATTGGGGCGCGTCAGTTGCAGCACCCAGGCATCAACGAAAGTATACAGTCCTACCGATATAGCCAGCACGATGGCGGTGATACCCCATGTCACCATCGGCTTGCGGTTGATTAGTTCGCGATAGATCACCGAAAGTACCAGCGTGATCGAGAAGCCGGTGATCGCGCTGATCAGCAATTGCAGCAAGACCGAAGGGGGAAACTGGTTGGCAATTGCGGCCATCGCGCGCAGCAGAAACGCACCGCCCCAACCGGCCACCTGCATGGTCCAGAACGCCCGGTTCTTATTCGCGAAGAACGGCGTAGGTTGAAAGGGTAGGACAGCCATATTGATGCTTTAGCCGATTTTTGCGGAAAAATGCATGGCCGATTTGCCGATTGCACGACTTATTGTATCATATACACGATAACTCGCACGCAATCATGGGAGATGGCCGAGATGGATATCAAAACCGGACAGATGGGCTCGGACGCGAAGCATGCGATGTTCCGCGAGATGAAAGAGGGTACGCAGGAAGACTGGGCCCTTATCAGCAAGCATTATTTTGAATTTGCCGCCGATCTGCCCGACCGGGTGCTGGCCCATCTAAAATTGCTGGAGGGTGATTTTGGCGGGTTTCCTGTCTGCCGCATGGAACATTCTTTGCAAACCGCAACCCGCGCCCACCGTGACGGGCGCGGCGAGCGGTATGTGGTGATGGCGCTATTGCATGATATTGGCGATACTCTGGGTTCCTATAACCATCCGGATGTGGCGGCTGCGATCCTCAAGCCCTTTGTGACCGAGCAAGAGCATTGGATTTGCCAGCATCACGGCGCGTTTCAGGGACATTACTTCTTCCATTTTCTCGGTATGGACAGGAACGTGCGAGAGGCGTTTCGCGACAGTCCGCATTTCGATGCCTGCGCCGAATTTTGCGAGAAATATGATCAGGCGGCATTTGATCCTGATTATGACAGCGAGCCTCTGGAATTTTTCGAACCGATGGTCCGCCGCGTTTTCGCAAAACCGCTCAGTTCGATGTATGTAAGCAGCGAATAACGCCGCTTACCGTGTAAATTGGGGAATAAAGTTGCCGCGCCAGTCGGCCTGTCCCTGGTGGTTCAACGATGCGGCGATGCGCGGCAATTCGGCAGCGATCATCGCGCGGCGCTTTTCCCACGCATCATGCGTGCGGCGGCGAAAAAACCCGCCATCATGCTGTGGCCCCCACCGTTCCATAAAGCGGACGGAAGCGGCGGAATCATAGCCTGCATTGTGCAGCAGCCACGGCATCAGCCGGTCCGCTTCGCGCTCTGTCTGACGGATATTGGAACGCTTGCGGCCATTTTTATCCAGCCAATCGGGATGGGCGAGTACATTATGCGCCAGTTCGTGGGCCAACGCTGCGGCCAGTTCCTCCTGCGCATAGGCAAAGCCGACAAATTGCCGCCCGATAGCAATGCGCGTGCCGTTTGCGCTCGCAGTATCGCTGCCGGAGATAACCTCGAAAAAACTGTCGCAAATTGCCGTCCCGGCAACCGTCAGCATGTGCTGCGCGCCGCGCTGCGTTACCTGAAATCGGGCCGTGCCATCATCGGCCAGTGACCGCGCGATAACAGCGTTGAAAGTCGTCAGTCTCTGCCACGGCGTGTCAGGCGGCAGCGCGATCCCCGATAGCGGCGTCCTATCCACCGCATGCACTTCAGCGCCCGCTTCCATCCCCGCCTGATCGGCGCCGCTACCCGGTATCACGGCCTGAACAAAGGCATCGCCGCGTAGTGACAATAGCTGGCGAATGGCGGCCGGGTGGCCATAAGCGCCCGCATCCTGGACCAGCATTCCAGAGGCCAGGCGGGTTTCGTCGCAAAAGGCGGCATTTCCTGTGAGCAGCCGCCACCCGATCCGCTGGATATAGGCATCCTGCTGCTGAAGCTTGGCAAAATCTGCCGCAAATGCCGCATTATCAGCAGGCTGCGCCGCGGCGGCGTGCGCGGATACTGGTATTGCGGGCCCGATAAGCGCCAGCCAGACCGTCCAAAGCCGCCACCGCATTAGAGTGCGCGCGCGGCGTCGATGGCGTCCTGCAATGCGGCCTGCCCAACCGCACCTTCGAGCACTGCGCCGCCGATGATCCAGCTTGGCGTACCCGAAAAGCCCAATTGCTGGGCAAAGGCCATATTCTTGGACAGTTCAAACCCGGCATCCGGCGCCTCGATAAAACGTCGCGCCTGGTCCATATCGATTTTTGCTGTGTTTGCGGCGGCTGAGATATTGGCGCGGGTTGGATTGCCTTGAGCGAACATGGCGTCATGAAAGGCACGAAATTTGCCCTGCTTTGCCGCTGCGAGCGCCATTTTTGCGGCGTGATCGCTGCCTTCGAAAATCGGCCATTCGCGGACCACTACGCGCAGATCGGGATTGCTGCTGATCAGCTTCGCCACATGGTCCGCGCTTTTCCGGCAATAGCCGCAGCCATAATCGGTGAACTCCACCAGCGTCACCGTGCCTTCCGGATTGCCCAGCACGGCACCCGGAAACGGTTCGGTCACGTCTCCAGCCACTTGGGCCAGACGTTTGCCGGCCTCTTCTTTTTCGTAACTCGCGACCATGTCGGGCAAGATGCCCGGATTATCGAGCAGATAGGCTTTGGTCTGGGAGTGGCCCAGTCCGCTCCATGTCCAGAGCGCCGCTCCGCCAAATCCGCAGATAAGGGCAACCGCCGCCACCGGCGCAAGCGATCGAAATGACACTGATGACATGAGGACCTGCTAGCGTCTGTCGCGAAGCTGCTCAAGCTCCGCCCGTGCTTGCAGGCCAATATCCTGCGCGCGCAGCCAGTCGGGGGAGCCGGTCGGCAATCCGGCTTCGGCGATCTGGGCGCTGCGGATGGCGAGCGTATATTGCCGGCTCATCACCTGTTGTTCCGCGCTCGCCAGCCGCGCTCGCGGAATATCACCAGTGGCGGCATAGACCACGCCCAGTTGATACCAGGCAAAGGGGTTGAACCGGTCGCGCCCGACGGCATTGCGCAGGACTGCTTCGGCCTCCTCGAAATGGGTTTCATCCTCGGTCGCGATCAAAGCATGCCCGAACATTGACGCGATCAAAGGTTCGTTGCGGCTCAATTCCGTCGCTCTGCGGAGCGGAACGATCGCGTCTTCAGGACGACCGGATTCGAGCAGGACCTGCCCTTTCAGCTCCAGAAAATAGGGGTCGTCGGGATATTGGAAGACCAGCGCATCCGCCTCGGATAACGCCTTATCTACCAAGGCGCTTTTATGGTGGGCATAGGCGCGGGCGTAGCGCGCGGGGATATCCATGCGTGTTTCGGGATAACGCTGAAATGTGCGGGCTGGTTCGGATTGATAGCCGTACAGCTTGGCCTTTACCCGCTCGAACCGCTGTTGCAGCAGCGGATCTTCGGGTGCATGCCAGGCAGGATCGACACGGTATGTCTCCCGCAGGATGGCAATCCTGTCACCTGAAAGCGGGTGAGTGCGGCTGAAAGTCGCGCTGTCTGACTGATCGCGTGCATAGCGGAATTCCAGATTTTGCAGCTTGCCGAAAAATGCCAGCGACCCGCGTCCTGATATGCCCGCTTTGGACAGATATTCTGCGCCCGCTGCATCCGCGCTCGATTCCTGCGCGCGCGAGAAAGCCAGAAACTTCCCCAGAGCGGCCTGTTGTCCGGCGGCGATGACGCCAAGACCCGCCTCGCCTGCCCCGGCCAATACAGCGGCGGCACCGAGCAGCATCGACAGAATTGAGATATTGCCAGCTTGGCCAATCCCGTCCTGAATGCGGATGACATGGCCCCCGGTAATATGGCCAAGCTCATGCGCGATTACGCCCTGCACTTCATTGGCCGTATCGGCCGCATCAATCAGCCCGCTGTGGATATAGACGACTTGCCCTCCCGCGACAAAGGCGTTGATCGATGGGTCGTTGATCAGGACAATATCGACATTGTTCGGCTCCAGCCCGGCCGCCTCCACCAATGGTGCGGCCATATCGCGCAGCAATGCCTCGGTTTCTGCGTCGCGCAAAATGGATTGCGCCTGCACAGGCTGGATCGCCATCGCAAAGACAGCGGTCAGAGCAAACAAACGGGCCGCGAATTGATAGGGGAGGGAGTGCACGATCGACATAGGGGAAGAGTTAAGGCGCTACTGTCTGAACGGGCCCTGAAATCTCGGCAGCCATCTGCGCGGCGCGCGTGTTTTCGGTTTGCCGGACGAAATTGCTGATCGCAGCGACGATCGCTGGATCCCGGCGCCACGGGCTGGCGATGGCGGTCAGAATGGAGATATGGTCCATGTCCGGGAAAAACCGTGTTTGAACGGATGCGCCGACCCCGGCGAGTTTCTGCGCCAGTATCCGGGTATTGCGCGGGCGCACGGTTGTGTCTTTCTCGCCAGTCATCAGCAGCATCGGCGGGGCGTCCCTGCGGACGTGGGCAACCGGCTGTGTGACTGTTGCAGCATCAGCAGTGCTCCCGAATGTGCGCTGCGTGGAATCGCTGTCGAAGGGAAAGAAATCATACGGGCCCGACAATCCGATCACCCCTTTGACCGCATTGTCACCCAACCTGGCGCGGTCCAGCCATTGGCGGTCAAGTGCGGTCATGACAACATTATAGGCCCCAGCCGAATGGCCAGAGAGGTATATTGCATCGGGATTGCCGCCATATCGTTCAATATTGGCAGCGGTCCATGCAGTCACGCTGGCGGTGTCCTGGACGATGGCGGGAAAAATACTGTCATCGCCCAGCCTGTATCCAGCCAGGACCACCACAAAGCCTTCCGGGACCAGCGCGCGGGCGATGAAGCCGTAATCTTCGGGATCACCGCTGCGCCAGCTGCCGCCATGCGCGAAGATGATAACCGGTTTGGGCGGGCCATCACTGCGGCTGGATGCATAGACGAGCAGCTTCTGCGCTGCGTGGCTGCCAAATTGATGGATGTTCACCAATGCGGTACCGCGCGTGCCGCCGGTTAGCCGGTCAACCGCGCTCAAAACGGCGGGCCCGTTGCGGCCAATGGCATATTGCAGCGCGAGCAGCGCCAGCACTGCGGCAAGTGCGAGCGCCCCGACGATCCAGATCATGCGTTTTTTGCCCTTTGCCGTCATGTTTGTCCCGCCATCAAAATGCGCCGGGACGATCTGCGGCGGGAGGGCGCCAGATGCAAGGACTGATTGATGCTGACGCGTCCTGGCGCCGCGCCCTAAATAAGTTTACGCGCAGCTTTTTCGACGAGCGGGATATCGTCGGACACTTCGCCCAAAATTACGATTTCACCCGTGGTCAGGCGGCGTATCATCACCAGACCAAATTCGGCGCCCTGCGGATCAAGCGTGTCGAGCGGCTGCCCGTCCAATGCGCGCAATTTTCTGGCGATTGAGGCGCGGGGTCGATCGGTCGGCTCGACCGTTTTTCCGCTTTCTTCCTTGCGGATGCGGCGCTCTGCCGACACCACGCCTTTCAGGCCGCCTTCGGCATTGGACAGGAAGTCTTTCAATCCGCCTTGTTCGATACCGGCACGCTGTGCATGGGAAAGCACCGATGCATATTCAGTCAGGCGGGTCTTGTCGTAATCGGACCCGAACACCAGCTTGACGATGGGAGTCATGGGCGCGCGGTCCTGTACGGTCAGGCCGTTATCGCGCATCAGCTCGTCAAAATCCTCCGGCGCATTTTGCGCGGCGAGTGACACATCATATGCCCGGCTAACCGCCGCATACAGGGTCGCCCGGGTACGGTCTTCGGACGCGCTGGCCGCATGGGCCAATTCGCGCGCGTCTGCGAGGCAATCATGCAGGCTGGACTGGCCATCGGCGGTGTCTTCAATATCGTTATCGCCGGGGCCCTGAGCGATATGTGCGCTCGGCCCATGTTCGGCATCTGCTGAACGCTGAGGCTCAGGCTTCTCAAAGCGGTCTTCCAATTCTGCAGTGGCAAACCCGCTGGACAGGGTGGAAAAATCAAGATCAGGATGATCGTTTTCGTCCTCGTCCTCGTCCGCATCCTCGGTGCCAAACTCGTCCTTGGTGTCAAACAGGGCCGATACGGTGCTTTTGCGCGGCTGAATAAGCGATGCCATGCGCGAGACGACCGGATCATCGTCCATCGTGTTGTCATCATCGGCGAGTGCCGCTGAGTCTAGGCCGTCAAATTCGGAGATGTAATTGTCGCCCGCATGATCATAATCTGACGCGGGTTCACAGAATACGGGTTCGGACGGTTCCGGTCCTTCGCTTGCCGGACCGTCGGCCCAGTCCGTGACCGGCTCTCCGACAGGTTCGATCATCGCGTCCTGGATCGGTTCCTGCGATGCGTCGCTTTCCAGCGCCTGGTCAATTTCAAGCAGCAATTCATCGCTTGTGATCTGGTCAGCCATTTCCTTCCAGTTGATGACGCCATAGATGAAATCGATAGTCTCCCCATCGCTCGAATAAGGCAGCAAGATCCCGCGATACAAAATTGTTACATCGCGCTGGTTGATGAACTCGGCTTCAAAGCCGATCGGTGCCTGGTTCGCGAGAATCTGCATATAATGGTCGGTGATCCGGCTCAGCAACGAACGGCTGGGTATATCGTCCAGCATTTCAATCTGAGAATGGGCGCCGCATTCCTCGCCCAGTTCGCTACCCAAGAACTGGATAGCGGGATTGTCCATGCCCGCGGTGAAATCAAGCAATACGCTGAACGGCCCAAAATCGGGCAAGGCGTCGGGGTCCAGGTCTTCTATCGAAGGAAAGGCACGATCATCGAGCTGGCTTGCCCAGTGATTATAGGCGCGCACCTGCATCCGGCGTTCGTCGGTTCCGATTGCGGCTGGTGGCGGCTCGTGGCCGGCATCATCATCGCCGTAGTCAAAATCGCGCTCATCATCGCCAAAGCTGGCTGAATCAAAGTTTCCGCGCAAATTATCCATGGCCCTAAAAGCCCCCTTGGTGGTGTTTCAGGGGACCTTGTGCCGCTGTGTGGTAAACATTGCGTTAAGAACGCGGAGGCTGGCGATAAAGCGCGCCGCAAAAAATTGCCTCCGCCGCGCCCTTATCTCATAACATGTATCGCATCTCTATTGTCTGGGACTGGTTGGCGGTGCCAACCTCAAAAGCTGCAGCATCAAATTTGGGCGGACCCATGCGAACCTTGGCATCGCGTGAAAACCCGTAACCTTCCGTTGGCATCATCATCAATGCGCGGTCGGCTTTGCCATTGTCATTCTCGTCATGCAGCAATGCGATGGCATACCGGCCAGGCTTCACATTGGTAAAGTTGAAGGTGACAGTTTTCCCAGCCGGAACCACCACCGAATACGCTGCCGCATCGCCGCGACATTTGGGAAAGCGCGCGGGGTTGGTGGTCATGCAGGCGCGTACCACGCCTTCGGCTGATCGCAGATTGCTGGCTGTGACGGTCACCGTGCTGCCCGCTGCGCTGTTGCCAGCCAGCAATGCGGCGCCAGCGGCTAGCGACCCGGCGGCGAAAATGCGTCGGACAATCCGCGATCTGTTTTGCAGATTCGGTCCCAAAACCGGAAATATAGCCCGTAATTGCATGAATACGCCTCGTGATGCCGCTGATGATGGCTGGCTGTTATCAGCCAATTTCCCAACCGGGAATGAACAATGGCGCGGGGGAACATCTCCCAGCCCATATGATTGGTCACGCCCATCACGGTCATGATCGCAAGAACCAGCCCTAGCACCGCCACATGAATCGGGATGACAAACACCAGCAGCGGGATTACGACCGCACCGGTCAGTGCTTCAATCGGGTGGAAACTCATGGCAGCCCAGGCGGTTGGCGGCCTGCTGGCGTGGTGGACGGCATGCGCGATTTTGAACACGCGCGGCTGATGCATCCAGCGATGCGTCCAGTAAAACCACGTATCATGGGCAAATAGCAGCAGCAGCAGCGATATGGGCAGGTACCACAGCGGATAGGCTGCCAGATCGGTGTAGATCAAAGTCCATTCGTGATTGTTCCAGCCCCATGCGACGATGCCTGCAGGAATACCGTAAATGGCTGCTGATACGAGAGACCAAGCTACCTCGCGGCGAATCTGCCCGCCCAGCTTGCCGTAAAGGCCGGGCCGGACATGGGACGTCGCCCATGCGAATAACCCGCTCGTGAGAAGATAGCGGATGCCAACGATCAGCGTCATTGCAATTGCGGAAAAGGCTATGCCAGTGATCATGCGTTTGCCTATGGCGCAGCGGACGCCAAAACGACAGCGGCTTTTCCGGCCATTATTCAAAACCTCTGTTCTGACAATGCAGCATCACACTGCCCAGGCCGAACATTCAGGATCAGCGGCTATCACTTGCCTTCGTATAGAGGCGCGTGCGAGCCGTTCCATTTCTGTTTTGCGCCGGGCCGCGGCCAGCGTGTGTGACCGGGCGGGGCGAAGGATTTCCGCGTCATAGCCATCGGCGACAATTATCCCGCATCGTTCCGGCATGAACGCCTCTTGATCCAGCGGGGCGCGATCCAAACCGGCTGGCAGGCCCCAGTAAAACCGGTCACAAAAATCAAGGTAATCAGGCCATTTATTGTCGCCGAGCAGATCGCTGCGGCTGATCTTGATCTCGATAATAACAATCCGGCCTTTGCCGTCGACACCCATCAAATCGGCCCGCCGCCCGTTACGCAAAGGCATTTCGGGCAGACACCAGATGTCATTGCGCCCGAACAGCCGGGCAATGCCGCGCGCAACGCTTTTCGCATCAGGCTGGTTAAGAGACATATGACCGTCTCTGGTTGGAAGAGTGAATGCAGGTTCAGACATCCTCCGGGATTGGAACATAAAAAGAACACGGTCAAGAGCGGAGTTTGGCCGCGCAGACCATTTCGCCGCGCCAGGTCAGGCCGCGCGGCGCGGCCCCATCGCGCCAGTCTCCGGTACCAGCAACAAAACCGCCTCGCGCGCGGCGTGGTATTCGCGCCACAATGTCAGCGCAGCTGCCGTCGCATCCTGTCCGCGGGCATTGACCGCGAGCAGGGCAGCAAGGCCAGGCTGCATCATGGCTGTCATGTCCGCGACCTGGTTTGTCGCCAGTTCCTGCCGCCATCGGTCGGTGTCTTTGATCAATACCGGGAATTGGCGCACTTTCTGCGATAGATGCTCCGGTGCCAACCCGGCCATTGCTGCCACCGCACCGCCAGCATCCTGCAAAGCCGCCCACTGACGCATCAGCAACGCGCCGCTGCCATGCATATGCTCCGCATTGGCGGGCTGGGAGAATCGGGGCGATGTATGGTCCATCGCGTTCAGGCCATAAGGCGAAGCACTTGCCAAATCGCTAATGCGCGAGAGATTGAAACGGCGGTGCAGCATATACGTACCGCGCGTTTAACACTGGCAAGACCCGTACCGCTTTGCTAAGCGGCCACCGCCTGACCCCGGTTTGGCATCCGCACCCGTAGCTCAGCTGGATAGAGCGCTGCCCTCCGAAGGCAGAGGTCACAGGTTCGAATCCTGTCGGGTGC